>JAJRSF010000005.1 GCA_024278935.1 Candidatus Zixiibacteriota bacterium | reverse complement strand
GAGATGTGCTGACGATGGAATTTTCGCTCTTTTTCTCGTTGCTTGAATTTATCCAAACTAAATTAAAAGATGAAAATATTAAATCTATTCAGGTCTTATCATCAAATCCTCATTTTGTTTTTTTCATTTTCAAAATATTCTGAATCGTTAAAAGAAGGTACCGCATACCGTCAGTTACTAGATAAGTATATGAAAAAAATGTCGATTCAGATTGCTTACGTAAAACCGCAAAGCAATCAAGCTTTAAGTTCTGTAGCGAATTATCCAACTATGCCAAAAGATAAAAAAGTGGCATTGGATATCAGCAAAGATGAGCTTTCCAAAGTAGAATTTAAACCGCTTCAAAAAGGCTTGAAGTTCTAAGCTAATTCCAGACGTACTTAAATCTCACTACAAAATAAAAAACTATGAATTAAAACGATTATCTCTGTTGGGGATTTTGACGATAAGAGAAATAAATTGTAGTTGATAGTTCATAATAGAAAAGCTACATTAGAAATCTAATGTAGCTTTTATTATTTGAATCAACCCCAAGTTATTTTTGAGGTATAAGTCACAATGGAACTAAGAGAGAGTCTGTACGAATTTAGCCAAACGAGATTTGTTACGATCAGCATTTTTCTTGTGAAGCAGACCATAGGAAGCAGCTTTATCAAAAAGTATGGAAACTTCTTTGTATTGTTTTGTCGCTTCGTCTTTGTTTGTTTCATTGCGAAGATCACGGACAGCATTACGAATAGTAGTACGGTAACCGCGATTGCGGAGACGTGCTATTTCAGAAGTTTTCATCCGTTTCTTACAAGAGTTGTGTTGTGGCAATCTAAACCCTTTCAAGTAGGTTTGTTATATTATTTCAGTCCATTAAAATACACGGAAATAAAAATTTGTCAATAAATAAAGAAAAGAAAAATTCAATTATTGGCTCAGCCTCGGTTGTAGCCTCTTCTACTGCCTTTTCGCGGGTCTTAGGCCTTGTCAGAGAACAGGTTATGGCGTACTACTTCGGTGCTTCGATGGCCACCGATGCCTTTGTAACGGCATTTCGGATACCAAATCTTCTGCGGGATATGTTCGCCGAGGGTGCATTATCCCAAGCTTTTATCCCAATTTTCAAAGAAAAGTTGGTTTCAGGCTCTGACAAAGAAGCGTTCAAAATTGCTGATATTGTTTTTACCGCACTTCTTTTAGTCGTTGGTTTTATTGTTCTGCTTGGAATAATTGCCGCTCCGGTTTTAATCTATATGTTTGCTAATGGTTTTGTCGACACTCCTGAAAAGTTTGACCTGACCGTAAATATGACTCAGATTATGATGGTCTATCTGTTGCTTGTTTCTCTTTCTGCGATTGTGATGGGGATGTTGAACTCATTTAGTAAATTTGGAATCCCTGCATTATCGCCGGCTTTGTTTAATCTTGGAATTATTGCCACTGTTGTCGGCTTTCATTCATTTTTCCCTCTCCCGATTTATTCTCTTGCTGTTGGTGTCTTAGTTGGTGGGGTGGGACAGTTAGTTGTGCAACTACCGGCATTGATGAAAATCGGTTATCGTTTTAAACCGACTATAGATTTTTTAGATGAAAACTTTAAGAAGATAACTCGTATGCTCGGACCTATGGTGATAGGTCTGTCTGCTTCACGGATAAATATTTTAATCAACACTTTGGTTGCATCGTTTCTGATAGAAGGGTCGCTATCCTATTTAAGTTATTCGTACCGATTAATGCATTTTCCGCTCGGAGTTTTTGCCGTTGCTTTGGGAACAGTTGCTCTACCAAAAGTTACCGAGATGGTTGCCAAGGGTGAGACAGATGCTCTCAATAAAATATTCAGTAAAACCCTTGAGCTGAATTTATTCGTCGTGATTCCATCGGCTATGTTTTTAGCATTCATGGGAAATGAAATTGTACGCTTGATATTTGCGTGGGGGGCTTTCACCGAAATAGATGTACAGCAGACATCGCTTGCCTTGCTTCACTATTCATACGGCTTGGTTGCTTTTGCGGCGGTTCGAGTAATAGTGCCGTTTTTCTATGCTCATTCTGATTCAAAACTGCCAATGAGAGCATCGCTTGCGGCGGTTGTAGTCAATATAGCTCTTTATTATCCGTTTGTTAAAATTCTGAACTTCGCCGGACTTGCAGCGGCAACATCGGTGGCAGGGATTGTCAACTGTGCTGTTCTTTTATATTATCTTCCCAAAAAGGGAGTTTTGTGTAATTACGGAAAACTCATTCTTACGGTTTTCAGAATTTCGGTGGCATCGTTTTTTGCTTTTTACATAGCCAAGCTAGTGCCATTAAAGTTCTATGAAGGTTCCAATGAATTATTTCTCCGAATGGAATTGCTGGTACTTCCGATGCTCATAGCATTTTTATTGTACCTGCTTTTTGCGGTCATACTTCGGGTGACAATAATTTCTGACCTGTTTGCTCGGATAAAGGGAAGCAAGCAATAATGTTCAAAAAATCTCCGGCTCTGTTTTTATTGATTTTTGTTTTTGTCGGGATTCTTATAGCAGATTCTTTTCGGATTTCAATCTCAATATTCTTTTTTGCTTTAATAGTCAGTATTATCACAGCTTTGTTCTGTCTAAAATCTCAAAAAAATAATCTGGTTGTGCTGTTTGTCGCCCTTGGTTTGATGTCATTTGTTGGTTTGCGGTTTGCCTCACTTTACTATGAAACAAGCACAAACCATATCTCGCATTTTATTGATGCCAAAACAAACTATACTCTCTATGGTGAAATTGTTGATTGGCCGGAACTGAAACTTGAACGTACCGAGCTCACAGTTGCTATTGATTCTATGGAAAGTTCTCGTATGCGGTATGTGGAGGGGAAGATTCTTTTGAAAATTAATATGCCGACGACAAAATTTCAAAAGGGTGACAAGCTTGTTTTTCAGGGGCGGGTGTATCCTGTCGAGGGGGAGAGGTTCTCAAAAGAATTTAACTACAACCGTTTCTTGCGGTATAAAGAAATCACTGGTGTTGTATACCTGACGACTCCACTAAATGTGTTATACGATAAAGCAAATTCATTCTCAGTTATTCCGCTTGTTGATAATATTCGCGATGCTATCAAATCAAGTTTCAAACGGAATCTCTCACCGGTTTCGTCAGCCTTAGCATCCGGCTTTCTCATAGGAGAAACGAGAGATATACCGCCCGAACTATATAAACGGTTTAAAGATTCCGGGACACTTCATTTGCTTGCGGTATCAGGTTCAAATGTGATTTTAGTCCTGACTTTTTTCAGCTTTTTATTTAAACCGTTACTGTTGTCAAAGGCAAAACGTTCTCTCCTTTTAATAGGCGTTGTGTTTCTTTTCTCATTACTTTCGTATGGGGAACCATCGGTGGTGAGAGCATCGGTGATGGCAACTTTTGTTCTGCTGGCACATCTATTTGAAAGGCGATATGAGCTGAAAAATATTATCGCTGTTGCTGCTCTGATGATTTTATTATACGCTCCGTCGCAGCTTTTTGATATTGGCTTTCAGCTTTCGTTTGTTATAGCTTGGGGCTTGATTCCCTTTGTCCCAATGTTAAATAAACTATTTGATAAGTATAGCCTTAAAAAATGGTATACTTTTCTTCTCTTTCCATTTCTTGTCTCTTTGACGGCACAGCTTTTTTCGATAGGCTTAATAGGGCTTTATTTTAAACAAATACCTCTCCTGTCTCCGATAGCAAACCTGTTTGTCGTGCCTATAGTATCTATTGCGGTAATCGCAGTTTTGGTTTTACTAGTTGCTGATTTAATTCTACCTATATTGGGCATATTCTTTGGTTCTATATTGAATCTTTTTTTAGAATTTACGGTTTCTGTTGTGAACGTTTTTGGCTCTGATTCAATGCCGATGGTGCAGGTATTTGACTGGACAATTTTTGGCGTTTGTTGTTTGTATCTTGTCCTGTTTATGATTCCGACAGCTATGTTTTCAAAAGCGAGCCGTCGTGCTATTGTTATGGTAGTTTTTATACTGCTCAATGTATTTGTTCTGAAACAAGCGGTCGCTTACATTGACAAAACAGAGACTATCGATATCTCTTGTAGCTCCATCCCCGGAGGTGTCATGGCAATTGTACCGCAGAATAACAATCAGGTAGATATTATCATAAATGGTATCAAGGGGAAGAAATACAATATCGACGAGAAGATTATCAGCCCTAAATTGGAACATGAGAGAATTGAAAAAGTCAATAAGTTGATAATTTTGAAATCTGATTTTTCTGGCTTAGATGACCTCTTACGACTTGCTGAAAAATATAAGGTTGACAAAATATACGTTCCCCAAAAATTGACTCATTCTGTCTATGACCAAATCCATAATTCAGGCTTTAACTTTTTACCAACTCAAATTGAAGTTTTGTCAAAAACAGAGAGCAGACCTGACAACTCTGGCTATATCAATGACGATTATGGTTTTTCTCTCGTCACTAATTCTGTTGTGGTTACATTTGTTGATGTCATCAGTCCAAAACATTTGTCCAAATTTTCAGATCCATACAAACATTTTTTGGTCATTGGTTCAAACTGGAACCTTTCGATGCAAGATTATTCCAGATTTTCAGAAATCGGGTATGAAAAAATTATCTGTGCAAAATTGCACAGCCTAAAACAGCCTTAAATAATGCTCTAGATGTAACATCGACTAGTTTAATCGTTGATTTGTATAAAAACTCTCAATATATAATAAAAATACCTTACTAAATCAGCCTAAACCTTTCTTTTTCTACTTTTATATTAAGAAAGAATCAACATCGCCCGATACAATTAAAGAAATATCTAAACTTAGAAAAACGCGATTTAATCTGTTAGAGGGCATCACATGAGCTTGGCGGGAAATTTAAAAACTGTATCATTTCCAGATATTTTACAGCTCTTAGCAACCGGGAAAAAAACCGGTATTCTGGAACTGAAAACATCGACGAGACAAAAAGAAGTTTCGTTTAAAAATGGTAATATTATATATGCGTCGTCGGTAAATGCTTCAGAAGATTTGCTCGGAAATATGCTTTTACATCGAGGACGGATTACAAAAGAAGATCTCAATAGAGCTATAAAACTGCACAAGCAGACAGGTCGTCAGTTGGGTACAACTCTTATTGATATGAATCTTTTTGACAAAGATGAAATCGCTGAATGTTTAAGTATTCAAATTGAAGAAATCGTTTACAACCTGTTCTCATGGCAAAATGGTGACTTTTATTTCCATGAAGGAACTGCTCCTAAAAATGCACCATTCTTAATTGAACTGAATACGATGAATGTTGTTATGGAAGGGACCCGTCGAATCGATGAATGGCTTGAAATCCAGAAAGTCCTTCCGCCCGATGATATCCTTCTTGCACTTGCAACATCGCCAAAAACTAAAAACGATGAAGTCCGTTTTAGTATGGCAGAGTTCCGGGTGTTGACTCTTATAAACGGTGAAAGAACTATCACCGATTTGCTTACGATTTCACCTCTTGGCGAGTTTGTAACTTGTCGCTCTTTATATAAACTTATCTTAAGTAAACTGATTATTTCAGCAGGTAAAAAGAGGGTGATGAAGAGATCAAGGTAGACGAAGAAGAAATCGTTCTTGGTATAATCTTCAAGCTGTATAATAACTGTTTCTATCGGATTCGTAACTCTGTTGATACAATCTTAGGTATGGAAAATAATAAGTTTAATAGTTTTGTTGCTCAGTATCGAAATTCTATTTTTGGTTATTTCCCGGGGGTAGACCCATCATCTGATATAGCTCCAAAAGTAGAAAAATTTATCGAAGCTATACACGCACTTCCAAAAGAGAATAGATACCATAAACTGATGTCTGGTCTTGAAGCGATGCTTTCTGAACAATTGGAATTTGTTTTCCAGTTACTTGGCGATGGTGTCTATCATCATGCAGTCAGTAAAGTTAAAAAAGAAATTGCCGAACCTATTTCCTTCCGTCGAGAATTAGTAAAACGGTACGCCATAGATGAAAACTTTTATAAATCAATTAAGCGGGCTGATAAAGTCGTTAAAATGGTACGAGGATAAAAATGAAAAAAAACTCACTGATACTCAGTCTTTTACTTTTATGCACCGGCAATGCCAACGCAGCAAATTTTGCCGTAATTTCACAACCTCCTACTATTTTGAGTCTTGTTGTTTTCATCGTAGGAATTGGTTGTCTTCTCGGTTCTGTCAAAATACTTTCATTATTACGCGGTGGATTGCTCTTTAAAAGCTGGCAAATATTTTTGACTGCTTTTATCGTATTAGTAATTTCTCAGGCTGCAAATCTAGTCAATGATTTTGAGATTCTCTTGCTCCCGACTTTTGTAGTGCCGGCTCTTTTGCTCCTCACTATCGGATTATTCCTTGTAGGCGTATTTGAGACTAAAAAGACTCTAGAATAGCACTATATTAAGTTGACATAAGTTTTTATATGATATATAATTATGAGTTATAGAAATTTGTTATTTTCGTAAGATTCTGATTAGGAAAAAGTTATAGTAGATATGAGTACTTCAATTGAAATAGACGAGCGGATTGTAAAGTGTCGTAAGATTCTTGATGTTGATCCGAACTCTCAGATATTCGCTGCTTTAGCAGACGCTTACCGTAAAAAAGGTGATTTTGACAATGCTTTTCGTATTTGTCAAAGTGGGTTAAAAGTCCACCCATCTTATGGTTCGGCTCATGTAGTCATGGCAAAAATCAATCTCGACCGTGGCCTCTATGACTGGGCTATGGTAGAGGCGAAAAAAGCACAAGATATCGACGGCAAAAGCCGTACTATCGAGCTTCTGCTTTCTGAGATTTATATATATCGGGGTGAATTTCACTCAGCAATTAAATTGTTGAAAAAATTACATGATACCGACCCGTATAATACTCAGATAAATAAGTTACTCGATATTGCTCAAAAAATACCTGAAGAACAAAAAGCATTAGCTCGGGCAAATTCTGTTCGCAGTAATGTCGTTGAAGAAAAAACTATCATGATGCCAAAAGGTCAACTTGATAAATCACAATCTCAAGAGAATCCTCAAGTTGAAATCGTACCTGAGAAAAAGATCGAATTTTATGATGCCCAAGGCATTATTGAACAGGGTATTAAAATCAGAGGTGTTGATGGTCTTTTGCTTGTCAATCTTGAAGGGCTTGTTTTGGAGTCTGATTGGACATTAAACTCAGATGTTGAACTTTGTGGAGCTACGTTAGGTGATTTAAGTCTACTTCTTTCACAGGAACTTATAGAAACATCTTTTGGTAATTTTAAATCTGTACTCATTGAAGCAAATGGCTATACCTATTATGTAAACCGTGTCGATGTTGGCTTGTTTATCTTTGTGGCAGGCGAAAAATCGAACCTTGGTAGCTTACGAATGAAAATTGATAATTTACTCGGTATGTACCGATAAATTTTATTGAGGATATATTATGGAACTTGATGGACGTGTTATAAGGCAGATGATTTTGTTTAGCTTAGTCGTACTTATTATACCGATGATTTTATTCCCGGTATTATTAGGAACTCAGTTTATGAAATCATCTCTTATGAATGCCTCTTTTGCGTTTGTCTTGTTTGAAGTCGTCTTCTATGGATTTTGTCTCTATTTCTTTAACAAAGAGACAAGCCTAGCTCGACTTATGATAAATGCTACTATTTGTTTAGTTGGCAGATATACAATCGGAGCAATATTAGGCCTTTTGATCGCAGCAATGTATTCTATGAATGTTGGAATTGCTATTAAATTTGGGGTCATAAGTTTTTGGCCGTCTGTGGCAATGCATATGATTTCGATTCCATTTATTCTCAAGCCATTGTTTATGGCTCAAAAAGAATTTTCTGGTAATCAAAGGCTGCAAGCAGAAAACTTCTCTCAACCAGTGAAACAGAATAATTCTCAAGAGATGGCAGCATCGTTTGTTGCTCCTCCTGAAGTAGCCAAAAAGGATCAACCACAAATGCAGACAGACTATTCAGCCTTTCAATCACATAGTCCTGCTCCAATTAAAACGCAAAGTGATAATGGCTTTGATAAGGCAGTTCATTATATTGGTGAAAACGGGTCTACGCTTATGGCGGCTGTTGTTGATAATGAAGGACTATTGCTCGGATCTTTTCAAAGAGCAATGTTTGAAGCGGAAGATGTCGCACCGTTGGTTCTTCCGATTTTAGAACAGAATAAAAAAAGCTTTGATAAATTGAAACTGACTACTCCTGAAAAGACTGATATGATGTTTGAAAATCAAAGACTAATCATAGCCTCAGAAAAAAAATATACCTTGGTTGTTGTCTCTGAACGGACAGTGGATGATGTCTTAAATATCCGTATCAACCAAGCCCTGGAAATGATAAGAATCTATACAGCAGAACGATATAGCGATGAGCTTATTGGGAACGCGGAGAGAATATATGTATGATGTATTAAATGAACTGAACAAGACAACCGGTATTTCCGGTTCGATGATTGTCGGGCATGATGGTATAGTTATTGCCGCTGACCTTGATGAATCATTTGAAAGTGATACAATCGGCGCCTTGGCAGCATCGATTACTGCTAATATCCAAAAGTCTTTGGAAAGATTAAACACAACACCGCTCAAGCAAGTTACTATTGAAGCGGATGAAGGGAAATTATTTTTTACTGATGCCGGCTTAGGGATTTTAGTCGTTACAACCGAGAAATCGGTTAATATCGGATTGATTCGATTAGAAATAAAAAATGCAATCAGTAAGTTAAAAGTGAATGCTTAACTTAGGAATATTTCTATGGTATCAATAAAGTACGCATCAAGAGAAGTGTGCTGTAAAATTGTTTATTATGGTCCGGGATTGTCAGGCAAAACGACCAACTTGATATATGTACATTCAAAAGTACCGCAGAACACACGCGGGAAATTGATCTCGCTTGCAACAGAAGCGGACCGTACATTATATTTTGATTTCCTGCCGATAAATATTGGATCGATAAACGGATTCGCTGCGAAGTTCCAACTATATACTGTCCCGGGACAAGTCTATTACAATGCTACCCGTAAATTAGTTTTACGTGGGGTAGACGGTGTTGTTTTTGTCGCCGATAGTCAACCTGATAAAATGGATGAAAATATTGAATCCCTTTCGAACTTGGAAGAGAACTTAATCGAATACGGATATGATATAAATGAACTACCAATAGTTATCCAGTATAATAAATGTGATCTACCCGGAGTCTTAAGCTCTGAACAATTAAATCCACTGCTTAATCAGAAGGGACGTCCATTCTTTGTCGCATCTGCTACAGTTGGCAACGGAGTCTTTGATACCTTAAAAGGGATTATTAAATTAGTCTTAGACACAGCTAAAAACACTGCCAGTCCTGGAGCGAAAAAAGCAAAGATCATCGAACAACCTGAGCAAGCAGAAGCAGTACAAGAACAAGTATCTCATGTGCCAACAGCTCCTCAGGCATCATCTACGCAACCTACAGCAACAGCGAGCGCTACGATGTCTGCTCCTGCTGATGTTGCTAAAGATGATTCGTACAGACCATATCCGGGGTCTATGTCGCAGAAGATTAAACAACCTATAGCGGAACCATCTCAACCACAGCAAGTGAGCCAAGATGCTTCCATTGAACAAGTAAAAAACAAAGAACAAGCTGAATTGAAACCAGTAACTGAATCGGAAGCAAAGGCACCATCAATGGCACCGTCAGTTAAAACACGTAAAGAGAAAAAACGTGGTTTCTTTAAAAGATTGTTCGGTTTAAAATAGTAGTAACGGAGGTCAAAATGGCTGATGATTTATTAGTTTTTTATGAAGAAGACATCAACAAAATTGATGCCTTGATTTCAAAGATGTTAAAAGGTGCCGAAGCAAAGTGTGCACTTCTAGTAGACAAAGATGGGCATTTAGTTACTCGTCAAGGGTTTACTCACTCGCTTGATACAACTGCTTTGGCTGCTTTGTTAGCCGGATCATTTGCATCAACAAAAGAGATTGCAAAACTTGTTGGAGAACCTGAGTTCTCAGTTTTATTCCATCAAGGAAAAAAAGACCATATCCATATGTCGATAGTCGGTGAAAGATCTATTTTAGTTGTGATCTTTGATGACAGAACTACAATCGGAATGGTTCGTCTTTATGCAAAAGAAACAAGTGCGGAACTTCGCAAAGTGTTTAAAGATATTCAAAACTCTGATAAAGAAGTTGAAACAGGAATCGATTCTGACTTTGCAGCACAGGCAGAAGATAAACTCGACGATATCTTTCAGGACTAGATTGAATATTTTGGGCCGAATAAAAAAAAGAGAAATTAAGTAATGGCAACTGATTTAAGTACCATACTGGTGCAAGCCGGCAAAATTACAACTGAACAAGCCGCAAAAGCGAAAGAGCAAGCAACAAAGAATAAACAACACTTTGAAGATGCTCTTGTTTATATAGGGGCTATTGCATCTAAGGATGAAATTGCGAAGTTCGTTGGGAAAAACCTGAAAATTGGTACCCTGCGTCTAAACGATATTGAGCTGAATCCGTCGGTTGTAAAACTTATCCCACTCGATATTGCCCGCAAATTTAAAGTCATTGCTATAACTAAATTAAATAAAAATCTGTTGGTGGCAATCTCTGATCCGAATAATATTTATGTGCTGGATGCTATCAAATTTATTACCGGTTGTGTTGTGCAACCTGTTATCTCTCCTGAAAAAGCGATTGAAAAAGCTATCGATACCTACTATGTCGATTCAGGTGCGTTGTCTGAAATCATCAAGGGTCTCGACGAAGATTCTGATCTCGAGGTTGTTTCCGAAGATGATGCTCCATCAGAATCTGATTTACTTTCTCAAATTCAGGATAAACCACTTGTTAAATTAGTAGACTCAATTATTTCTGATGCTATCCGTATGGGAGCTTCAGATATTCATTTTGAAATGTATGAAAAACGAATTCGTGTTCGGTATCGTAAAGATGGTGAACTACAGGAGATGGCACCGCTTCCGTATAAATATCGTGCTGCGATTGTCTCTCGTATAAAAATTATGTCGGAACTTGATATTTCCGAAAGACGTCTGCCGCAGGATGGTCGTATTAAAATTAAAATTTCAGGTCGTACCGTTGATCTGCGTGTCTCTGTGCTTCCGACTATCTTTGGTGAAAAAGTTGTTATGCGTATTTTGGATCCAATGGCACTCATGGTAGATATGACAATCCTTGGTTTCAGAAAAGAAGATCTGAAAAAGTTTGAAGATAAAATACATCTGCCGTACGGGATTATTCTGGTTACAGGTCCTACCGGGTCTGGTAAAACGACTACACTTTATTCTGCTCTAAAACAGATTAACACTCTTGATGTAAATATCATGACTGCTGAAGACCCTGTCGAGTTTAACTTCGATGGTATCAATCAGGTTGCTGTGAAATCTGAAATTGGTATGACCTTCTCGGCGGCGTTGCGTTCTTTCTTACGTCAGGATCCGGACATTATCATGCTTGGAGAAATTCGTGATGGTGAAACTGCCGAAATTGCTATTCGAGCTTCCCTTACCGGTCACTTAGTATTTTCTACATTACATACCAACGACGCCCCTTCATCTATTAACCGTTTAATAGATATGGATGTGCCTTTCTATTTGGTTGCTTCTGCCGTCAAACTAATTATGGCACAGAGAATGATGAAGAAAATTTGCAATAACTGCAAAGAAGAAGTCAATCTTACTGAAACTCAGGTGAAAAACCTTAATGTTCCTGATGATTTATTAAAAGGTATCAGAGCTTTCAAAGGTAAAGGGTGCGGGGAGTGTGGAAATACCGGTAAATCAGGAAGAACAGGTATTTACGAAGTAATGCCTATTTCAACTGAAATTGAAAACCTGATTCTCAAAAAAGCGAGTGATTCAGAAATCCGTAAATGTGCCTTAAGTGAAGGTATGTACTCTCTCCGTATGTGTGCCGTAGAAAAAATGAAAAACGGCGATATCTCATTAGAAGAAGTTGTCAATAATACAACTTCCGCGACATAATTCCCTAATTTAAAATCAACTGTCTTTCAACCACTTATAAGATGAAATTCGTCTATTTTTCTTTCAAGAATTAGATATTTTTACCGATAATAATATAGATACAGAAATATTATTTATTAGAGAAAATCTATCTTTGGAGATATAAGAATGGTATCGTTACGAGAATTACTTGAAATGATGGTGAAAATGAATGCATCCGATTTACACCTCACAGTTGGTACGCCACCTGTGGTAAGAATAGATGGGAAATTGCAGCGTCTCAATTTGGATATGATGACATCTGATAATACAAAAAAACTCGGATACTCCATGCTTAATGAAAAACAGAAATTAAAATTTGAGCAAAACTCTGAATTAGATTTTTCATTTGGCATTGAACAGATGAGTCGCTTTAGATGTAACATGTTTATGCAACGCGGCAACCTTGCTATTGCTATCCGTCAGATTCCATATGAAATAAGATCATTTGAAGAGCTGAACCTTCCAAAAGTTATTGAAGATTTTTCGAAACTGCCACGAGGTTTAGTACTAGTCACCGGTCCAACCGGTTCAGGGAAATCGACGACTCTTGCTTCGATTATTGATAAAATAAATCGTGAACGTGCCGTTCATATTATTACAGTTGAAGACCCTATCGAATATCTACACAGACATCAAACTGCTATTGTAAATCAGCGCGAAGTATATTCTGATACACCATCGTTTTCATCAGCATTAAAATATGCTCTTCGTGAAGATCCCGATGTAGTTTTAATTGGTGAGATGCGTGACTTGGAAACTATTGAATCAGCACTGTCTATTGCGGAAACTGGTCACTTAGCCTTTGCAACTTTGCATACCAACTCTGCTGCTGAATCTATCAATAGAATCATCGATGCATTCCCATCAAATCAACAATCCCAGATTCGCGTTTCGATGTCATTTAGTTTACAGGCAATTGTTTCGCAAACATTGATACCAAAAATTGGTGGCGGGCGTGTCATGGCTATGGAAATCATGGTTGTTACTCCGGCTATCAGAGCATTGGTTCGTGATGATAAAGTTCATCAAATTTATTCCATGCTTCAAGGTGGACAAAAATATGGTATGAGAACTATGAACCAATCTTTATTTGATTTATATACGAGCAAGAAAATAACTATAAATGATGCAATGAATTTTAGCCATAACGCACAGGAGTTGGGTGACATGATGTCTAAACATCAGAAAGCACCTACTTTCTAAGTAAAGTAAAAGAAAGGAATAAGCTGTGCCAGTATTTGAATATAAAGGTAAGACTCTCGCAGGGGCTGCCGTAGCAGGAGAAATTAAAGCAGATAATAAATCTGATTTGGAACGTATCCTCAGACAGAATAGAATTATTGTGCAATCAATAAATAAAAAAGCTGCCAGTATCGATATTAAATTCGGTACCGGTGTTCCAAGGATTGATGTCTCCCGTTTTACAAGACAATTTGCAACTATGATTGGTGCCGGTCTTCCAATGGTACAATGCTTGGAGATTCTTGCTTCTCAAATGGAGAACAAGGAACTTGCAAAAGTAGTGAACCAGGTGAAAGACGGTGTTCAGGGAGGGGCGACTCTTTCAGAAGCTCTTGCCAGACATCCAAAAATCTTTGATACATTATATACCAACATGGTCGAAGCCGGGGAGGTTGGTGGTGCCTTAGATGCTATCCTGAATCGGTTAGCAGTCTATCGTGAAAAAGCTGATCAGCTTATTCGTAAAGTTAAAGGTGCTATGATATATCCGGCAGTTATTGTGTTTGTAGCGGCTGGTGTGACTATCGGTATGTTAGCATATATTGTTCCGGTTTTTGCCGGTATGTTTGGTGGCTTGAACGCTGAGCTTCCTGGACCTACACAATTTGTTTTGACGTTATCTAATTCCTTACAGGATAATGCCACCTATCTTATTTTTGGTTCTATCGGGTTTGGCATATTCTGTGTGTGGTGGAAAAAAACTGCAAGCGGTGCCTTGCAATGGGATAAGTTTATGCTTGTCATGCCTGTCATCGGGAACTTAGTACGGAAATCTGCTGTAGCACGGTTTACTCGTACTCTTGGTACTCTTTTAGCATCAGGTGTTTCCATTATTGAAGCATTAGAAATTACCGCTAAAACTGCCGGGAACTTAGTCATCGCAAATGCGATTAACAAATCAGTATTGTCGATTGCCGAAGGTGACACAATTACCGCTCCGCTAAAAGCGACCGGTGTATTTCCTCCTATGGTAACCCAGATGATTTCCGTTGGTGAAAAAACCGGTGGATTAGATGAGATGCTTAACAAAATTGCTGATTTCTACGACGAAGAAGTTGATGAAGCGGTGACAGCTTTAACATCGGTTATTGAACCTATCATCATTGTATTTATGGGTGTGATTATTGGTGGTATCTTAATAGCTATGTATCTTCCGATGTTTGACATTATCGGAAAAATTTAATAACGATTCTAAACAGATATCTATAAATAGAGCGGTGCCTAATAAGCACCGCTTCTTTTTCAAATGAATGCGATAAAAGTACAAAAATTCTTCTTACCTTTTCGGTTGGTCCAATATGTCATTATTTCTGTACTCGTGAGTGTGCAGATGGGTTCACCTGACTATATGCATTTCCCGTTTGTTTTGTATTCTGTAACTACTCTAAGTTTTTCAATCCTCTTATTTTATGATAAACGCCACAATCTTCAAAATGTTACATATTTTTTAATTGGCTTTCAATTTTTCCTTGAAATCGTAATTGAATCCGGGATTATTCATGCGACCGGAAATATCAATTCACAATTTTCCGTACTCTTTATTCTCACAATCATTTCAGCCTCGTTGATCTTTCGGCTGATAGGTACTTTGCTTCTTGCTTCAACGGTTTCTGTTGCCTATGCAATAATTGTCTGGTTTGGGTTTGGCGGAGGAGCTATACCAAACAATTCAATGCAGGCTTTGCGGACTATCTTTTCGGTAGGCGATTCTATTTTCTATCCGATTTTTATGCACATACTCATTTTTTTTCTTATCGCTTTTATAGCAGGCTACCTTGCTGAACGGTTGCGTTCAAGAGATGATGAACTTGCCGATGCATCTATCGCTCTTAAAAAAGCAAAACTGGAAACTGATGACATTTTACGGAATCTGAACTCAGGACTTTTATCAATTGATAATACAGGGGCGATTATTTATTTCAATAAATCAGCGGAAAAGATTTTAGATTATAAAGAAGAAAATATTAAAGGCATGCCGTGCACTACTGTCTTTGCCGAACGTATGCCTGAACTTGCTAAAACTCTTATGCAGGGAGTGCAGAAACATATTGCCTATCCAAGAAAAGAGATTTCAGTCATAAATACAAAGGATGAAAGCAAGCCAGTTGGGTTGTCAACATCGGTCCTTACTGAAAAAGGGAATGTCATCCGTGGCGTCATCGCAATTTTTTAAGATCTAACCGAGGCTAAGATTCTCGAATCAAAAATACGTATCTCTGATCAGCTTGCGGCAGTTGGAGAACTGTCAGCATCTATAGCACACGAGATTAGAAATCCATTGGCAGCTATTTCCGGGTCGGTCGAAGTTTTAAAAGGTGAGCTAGAAGTCTCTGAAGAAAACGCAAAACTGATGTCTCTGATTGTTAAAGAGTCCGATAGACTCACACATATTTTAAACGAATTTTTAGTATATGCACGAATCGACAGAGCCTCGTACAATAAACTTGAACTGCTTCATCTTATTTCAGAGGTTCTTGATATTTTATATCACCATAAATCTTTCAATTCTAATATCCAGATTAATATCGAATCCGATGAATCTATCCTCTATGTCGTAGGTGATGAAGGGCTCACAAAACAGCTTCTTATAAATCTGGTTGTGAATGCCTGTGAGGCGATGGGCGAAGATGGGGGAGAGCTTACATTCCGATTAGCAGTCCATGAAGCATCTCAAACTGTTGAATTGTATGTGCAAGATAATGGTCCAGGAATTGATGACCGGCATATGAAGCATATTTACCAACCCTTTTATTCTACAAAAAAAGAAGGAACCGGGCTGGGGCTGGCAATTGTCCATAGAATCTGTGACGCTCTTGATTTGCCTATGAATGTGAGTACACAGCAAGGTGAGGGTACTACATTTATGATTGAATTCAACAAATTCCAATCAAAACCGAACAATGAATCTGTTTCTGTAAAAGAATTAGCTTAATATCTATTTTTTTCATTTATCTCTCCTTGTTTTTTCTTTTTAAGTGTATAATTTATCGTGTAAAATAATCAATTGAATTTGGAGATAAATCTTGAAACAGATACAATTTTTACTCGTCGCATTTATTCTTATTGCAACTCTTGGCTGTAAGCCACCATTAGTTATTTCTGAACAGAATTACAAAGAGCAGACTTTCCAAGTTGCTCAAGCAACAAATGGGTATACTCTCGATATGCCGGATGTCTATACTACTATTTATAAAAGCAACTTACTCAATTTAGGTGGTCTGCTAGATACAACCACTATTAGGGCTATAGTAGATTCAATAGTGTTAGACACTTTGATCGGTTTTGAAGCAGACGAAATAAATCTTGTAGAAAATTATAACCAGTATCGTATTTTTAAATTACGTTATTATGATCTGTTACTGAGACAATTCCTGCAGGTTGAAGTTTATGAAAAAGCAAAAATTGACTCACTCGAAGTTGTCGAATATTATAATTCCAATAGTGAAAAGTTCGCGATTGAAGAACAGATTGAGCTGTACCATATTCTCATAAGTAAAGATTATTTTGTGAACGGTGAAGATTCACTCAAGTACAGAGCTCTATCCGATGATGATTTACAGCTTGTAGTAAAAAAATATGTTGATTCTGTCAGTGCTCTTATCACTACATCTGAAAAATTTCCGGAAATTGCTACACAATTCTCCGAAGAAGTATCTGCCGCAAATTCAGGCGGATATGTCGGATGGACAAAAAGAAAGACATATCATCATCCTTTTGATTCCGTAGCATTTGACCTGAGAAAAGGTGATATCAGTGACCCTTACCACGATGGTAATGGCTGGCATATCATCATGGCAAACGATTATTATCCTGCCGGTGTTCAGCCGCTTAATGAGTATTTGTATGTAGCTGCCAAAAAAGATATCGAAAGGACTAATTCAAACTCTATTGGCAAAGCGTTAATAGATTCTTTACTTTCAGACTATGAGGTTACAATTAATCCCGATGTTATTAATAATGATATGTATGTTCTGGATGGGCAGACGTGGGTAGCTATTATAAATGGAATCGATACTATCGACTGTAACGAAGGTCGTTCACTTGAAGTTTCTTATAGAGAAAAGTACAAGATTAAGAATACAACTCCAGATATGAAAAAGGAAATATTCAATCGATTAGGTGAAAGATATGTACTTCTGCAGTCAGCTCGGGAGATTGGAATTGAAGAAGATTCTGCTGTTACTTTTCATCGTAATAAATTGATGCATAAATATCAAAAAATAATAGTCGCTCAAAACCGTCTCGATTTTAAGTGGTCTCCTTCTGATTCAACTCTTAGGCAGTATTACGACAATCACCTCGATGATTTCAAAATCGACAAACCTTTGAAAGTCCAGCATATTATAGTACAGGATTCGATCTTTGGAACTTTTTTAAGAGACCAGGCGATGTCGGGTGTCGATTTTATGGAGCTTGCTCAAGAAAATTATCCTGGTGAAGAGTCTATTCGAACCGAACTCGCAGACTTAGGGTACATTAGTGAAAATGATGTTTCCAAAGAGTTCTATGAGGTCGCCAGAAAGACTTTAGTTGGCGATGTGTCTGCTCCGGTTAAAACCGAATTTGGGTTTCATATAATAAAAGTTTTAGACTTTAAAAGTAGCCAGTCGTTTGAAGAAGCAAGAGCTTCGATTGAAAAAATATTTAAAAACGAATATAGAGAAAATTATTTAAAAGAGTATCAAGAAAAATTGTTTTCAAAATATGGTGTTGAAACTATTAAAAAATTATCCCCGATTCATCTCAAACCTAAAAATATGAGAACTTATTAAAGCGTGGAAAATTCTGTAAAAGAAAATGATTCACAAATTAGTTTCTTCTATGAAATTATGAGAAAAAGCACCCATATGGGTGCCTTGGTAATTCCGGGAACTTATATTCTGTTTGAGCTTGGTAAAATTGAAATGCTCTACTTAATGGCTCCGCTAGCTCTTCTTATAATTTTTGCTGATGTCTCAAGGTTACGGAATTATTGGTTTTGGAAACAAGAGATTGTAAGAAAAATATTTTCACCGATGGTTCGTCCTCACGAATCTAAAGGTGATTTTACCGGAGCAACATATATACTTATGTCGTTCTGTTTAACCATTGCTTTATATCCAAAGGCGGTAGCTATTACTGCTATTAGCTTTATCATTGTTGGCGATACTTTCGCCGCACTCATTGGTCGCAAAGTTAAGTCTCCGAAGTTTTATAAAAATAAATCTGTGGCAGGTTCGCTTGGTTGTTTGGCGGGCATGGCTATTGTTGCTTTTGTTGTTGCCAAGTTTGTCCCCGGCATGACATTACAAATTGCACTCTGGGGAGCCTTGGTTGGCACTATTTTTGAAGCATTTTCTTTTGGCATTGATGACAATGTCACTGTCCCAATTTTGTCCGGTCTGTTCATGACCCTCTTTATCAATATATCGCAAAATATCTAAAAATATTTTAGTTCTTTCTTGTGTGAAATGCGTATAAGAGTTATAATACGAGTGAGTGTGGGAACATTAATCTCCTAATTTGGAGGATTTACATGTCTAAAGGTAAAGTAAAGTATTTCAACGACAAAAAAGGCTGGGGTTTTATTGCTAGTGACGAACTGGACAAGGATGTTTACGTCCATTATACCCAAATTAACATGGAAGGTTACAAGACCTTGAAAGAAGGTCAGGAAGTCATTTATGAACTTGCTGATACTGTCGGTGGATACAAAGCGCAAAATGTTATGGTGGATCGATAGCACGCGCTAACCTTTTCTTACAACTAAATTTTTTATAAAAAAAGCTGTCCGGTTTGGTCAGCTTTTTTTTATCATTAAGTTGTCTTATTTGAAAATTATCTTATATTCTCCCTATGAAATTTATAGACTTACGTTCCGACACAGTGACCAAGCCATCCGATGCTATGAAAAAAGCAATGTGCGATGCTGAGCTTGGCGATGATGTACTAGGTGATGATCCTACTGTAACACAATTAGAAAAATTTACCGCAAATTTATTTAATAAAGAAGCAGCCCTTTTTGTACCATCGGGTACTATGGGCAACCAGATTTGTCTCAAAGCACATACCCAACCCGGGTGGGAGTTGTTGTGTGAACGCGAATGCCATGTTGTTAACTATGAAGTTGGTGGTCCGGCGGTTCACTCACAATTACTGGTTAACTTACTGACAACCGACCATGGTATGATCTCTGCCGAACAGATACGAAGTTCTGTACGTCCGGTGAACATTCATTGCCCGCTTACCAAAATTGTCTCTTTAGAAAATACACACAACAGGCATGGTGGAACTGTGATTCCACATGATGAAGTTCTGCGCGTCAAAGAAGTGTGCGATGAGTTCTCACTGATTTACCATCTTGATGGTGCCAGAATTTGGAATGCACATATCGCTTCCGGTCTTTCATTAGCAGAGTTATCAGCGCCATATGATTCGCTTTCTGTTTGCTTATCAAAAGGACTCGGAGCGCCGGTAGGTTCTCTTGCGTTAGGTACCGAAGAATTTATCGAGAAATGCCGAAGAGAACGAAAACTTTTTGGTGGGGGAATGCGTCAGTCTGGAATGCTTGCTGCCGCCGATTTGTTTGCCATTGAGCAGAATATGTCAAAACTTGAAATAGATCATGCCAACGCATATTACCTTGCTGAGAAATTGAATCCACTTGAAAATTTCGAAATAGATTTAGAGTGGATACATACTAATATTATAATTGCGAATATCGTCGGAAATGAAAATTCTCAATCTGTCTTTGAGAAATTCACAGAATTACAAATCGGAGCGATACCTACATCGCCAACCAAGATTCGGTTCGTAACGCATCTGGATATATCTAAAAAAGATATCGATGAAGTTGTAGAGAGAGTTGTTTCAGTTTATTCTTGAGAAGCTAAAACAATATTTTTATTGAGATACTTTAGTAATTGCCCATCTGTATTTTTGAAATGATTCACAAACCAATTATGGATATATACCAATATTTGTATTGGTGAAACCGAATCGTCGGAATTTATCTTTTTCACAAAGTACTCAAACTCATTTATAAGTTGTTTATGGATTTTGGCATGTGTCTCATATTCAGGATATGAGATTGTAACCATTAATTGTTCTTCGTCTTTAAAATGTATACGTGCATGATGTTGAAATGTTATTACTATATTTAATATGATTTCATTACTTAATTTTAATTCTACTGCTTGGTATAATTTATTGTATAAACTAATAAGATCTTGATGCTGACTGTCAATTGTTTCATTTTCGAAACTTAAAGACTTATGCCAATTTAGTTTCTTGATATTTGGAGGGATTACTGGAGTCGATGTAGCTTTGTTCGACGATTTTTGTTTTAAAAATGTTCTGATCTTTTTGTCTTCAATAATGATATGTCTATCAAACCAATTTCGTAAAAAACCTATCACCTCCATTGCAGAAATTTTTTCATCTGTCTTTATACGTTTCAGAAAAGTTGCCAGTACCAGACCGAATTTTTTATGTGATTCTAGCTGCTCTGCTATATAAGGGTAGTGTATTTTTTGTAGTTCAGTTGTAGACGATTTACAATGAGCTTGGAAATTTTGAGCTAACTGAGCGATAACCTGATTGACAATTTCGTGGTTTTTCTGTTTGGAAATTGAATCATGTAAGAGATTAATCATCCCGACTAATTTTTGATTATCCTTATCAATTTCAGGTATTCCTGTATCGTACAATGGTATCCAGTCAATTAACGGCATTTTTTCCCTTAATAATTTTACTTTATTTATATATCTAATATCGGTAAGATATATGAGAGATTTAGATTTATTATTCAGTATTAATTTTTTACAGTAGGAAAGTTAAATGACCAATGTTTTTTATGTTCTAGGTACATCATCGGGGCTACCATCAGCTGACAAAGCAACATCAGGCTATTTACTTAAAACAGGAGAAAGTCTATCTCTGTTTGATTGCGGTGGAGGAGTGACCCAGTCGTTTCTGAGAAGAGGTTTTAACCCACTTGATATTGACCGTATTTTTATCAGCCATACCCATTCTGACCATGTTTGTGAATTGAGCTTATTTCTACAACTTATCTATCTGAATAAAAGAGAAAAGCCGCTGGACTTGTATCTACCCGAAGAATTTATTATTCCGTTTCAAAATTACCTAAATGCAGTTTATCTCTTTCAGGAGAAAATGCCTTTTCAGCTCAATATAAATCCGGTAGATGAAAGCTTTAGATTTGAAAATGAAAATGTCAAAATTCAGGCTATTTTCAATGACCATTTACAAGGGTATAAAGCATTACTGGATGGCTCAAATCTGCCAAACAAAATGCAATGTTTCTCGTATCTTATCAAAACTGAGCATAAATCACTGTTGTATACTGCCGATTTGGCGACTTTAAAACCGATTGAACCTTTTTTCCAAGACTTAGATTATTTGCTGATAGAAACGACCCATATCAAGGTAGATCAGTTAGCGACTGCTATTGATGGCAAAAATGTCAAGCAAGTCATAGCGACACACCTTGGCACAAAAGATGAAGTTCGCCAATTTATGATTTCAGCAAGTGAAAATGGTATCGAGAATTTAATTGTTGCAATAGATGGTATGGAGATTCAGCTGTAAAAAGATGTATCAAAGACAGAAAAAGACCTTGTTTCCTCAAACGATATGGAGTATTTTCTCAACCTATGAATTTAGTAAACAATAAAATAGAACAAACATTTCAGATTCTCAATGAGAGCGGTATTGATTGCTGGATTATTTTTGTGCGTGAAAGCACAATGGCTCCTGACCCGTCGATGCCTTTAGTTGTTGGACATGATGTTACCTGGCAGTCGTTTTTTATTTATACAAAAGATAAAGATGCTATTGCCCTAGTTGGTGATTTTGATCAGGACAATTTTATTAATTCAGGTTGTTTTACCGAGGTGAAGACATACACCGCCGATGCTACTAAAGAGATTCAGGCTATTCTTGATAAAATCAAGCCAAATAAAATTGCGATAAATTATTCTGAAAATAATGTCGCCGCTGACGGACTTTCTCATGGGATGTATCTGCTATTGCAAAAATATCTTGCAAACTCACCGTATGCCGACAGATTAGTTTCATCTGATAAATTGATAAGCAAACTTCGGAGCAGAAAGCTTCCGATAGAAATTGAACACCTGACTGAAGCTGCCAAACTTGCAAACGATGTCTGGATTAAAGTTGTCGAAGATATAAAATCGGGGATGACAGAAGAACAGGTCGCTGCGATTATAAATTATTATATTCTTCAAGGCAAAAACAGATTATCATTCCCGACGATTGTAAATGCCGGAGCGAAAACAACCCCGGGGCATGCTCATCCTACTGATGCTGCATTGTCAGGCGGGGATCTTTTACATGTCGACTTTGGTATAAAACATAAAGAGTACTGTTCCGATATTCAACGCCTGGCATATTTCAAACGCCCAAACGAAGAAGAAGCTCCACCGGAACTGCTTGAGGCATTTAAGATGGTTGTCGATATTATTACAAAGACAGCTACTATGTGTAAGCCGGGTGCCAAAGGTTTTGAAATTGATGGCGAAGCTCGCTTGATGCTTGAAGAAAATGGATACGAAACCTACCAACATGCTCTCGGGCATCAGTTGGGTAGAGATGTCCATGACGGCTCAGCACTCATCGGAGCAAAGTGGGAACGGTATGGTAACTCAACATCGATTCCTTTAGAAGAAAATAATGTGTTTACTTTAGAACTGGAAATTATGCTTCCCGGTATCGGCTGTGTCGGACTTGAGGAAGATATTATTGTAACAAAAGATGGCGGAAAATTTCTCTGCCCAAGACAAACGGAGTTAATTGTTTTATGAATAAGAAATTACTTTCAATAAACTGTATTCTCTCAGCGTTTTTACTATACGGATGTCCTCCACCTAAACCTGACGCCGGTGCATCACTCGGCGATTGTGAAGTTTCTAATCTGCAGGTTGATGTGAATGATAGAATGATGAACGTAAGCTGGGAAAATAATTGCAATAAAACTATCGCAGGTTATAATATTTATATTTCTGAATCAGCTGATAGCAATGAAAAACCATTTAATGCAACTCCATTTGATGGGGATACGAATCCTGAAGATGGCGTCGAAAATTTCAAAGCTGAAAATTTAGAAAACGTAAAAAAATATTTTGTCTCGGTGAAAATTGTCAACCCTGACCAAACATTATCAGTTAGCTCGCAAGAGATTCTGACTGTCTGTGGTCCAAGAGAAGAAATCGAACTATCAGTTCGGTACAAATCTGATCAAGATGGTTATTCATTTAACAAAAATAAATATGTGCGTGCTGACGATGTAGCTAATGACCTTTATTTTTACTCCAAAGATGGAAAAGATTATATCTCGTCACCACATAAACTTGATGGGTTCCTGCGGGTGAATAAGTTGACAAAGATGACCTACAAAGGCGAATTTGATGATTTAAGAACTCAACTCAAGATGTATACGCTAAAACCATCTGATGATAAAATCATAGTTTCAAAAAACGACTGGGTGCAACTGAAAACAACTGATAACAGAACAGCACTTCTTAAAATTCTTGGTTTTACAGGTGATGGCGAGACAAGAAAAATTAAGCTATTTGTAGCTTATTCACCATTGGCAAATGAATTGATTTTTTAATTGTTCTCAAATTAAGAAATTGATACATTTACCGATAATTGTATAAGCAGTACATATATAAACAGAAAATTATTATCAAACGAACATCGGATCAAAGGGTACATATTTTGGAATTTCATAAAGATATTTTAAAAATCGATGCGGAAAAAGTATGCGACAATATTTGCAAACAAATCCGTTCTCAATTAAAAAACGACATGCATAAACCCGGTGCTGTCGTAGGCATCTCCGGCGGTATCGCCTCATCGGTCGTGGCTGCTCTCTGCGTCAAAGCACTCGGAGCAAACAGAGTCTTTGGACTTATGCTCCCTGAAAAAGATTCTGCCGATGAAAGTAAATCATTAGCAGAAGTCCTAGCCGATCATTTTGGATTTGATACAGAACTTGAATCAATCTATAAAGGTTGCGAAGGCCTAGGCGTCTACGCCAAACGTGATGAAGCTATCAAACAAGTTTTCCCTGATTACAAACCAAGCTGGAAATCAAAAATTATCACTCCAACAAACTTACTTGAAAAAGAAACTTTCAACTTCTTCACAGTGGTTGTCGAAACTGATTCAGGTGAGATTAGAGAAAAACGCCTTCCGCTTAAACCGTATCTTCAAATTGTCGCCGCAACAAATTATAAACAACGTCTGCGTATGACAACCCTGTACTACCATGCCGAAAAAAGAAATTGGGCAGTAATCGGAACTGGAAATAAAGATGAACATATGCAAGGCTTCTTTGTGAAGTACGGCGATGGTGGTACCGATTTAAAACCGATAGCGCATCTTTATAAAATCCAGGTGTTCCAACTTGCCGAATACCTAGGTGTTCCAAAAGAAATTATTAATCGTATCCCGACAACTGATACATATAGTTCAGAAGTAACTCAGGAAGAATTTTTCTACGGACTCGATTTTTATCGGATGGATATGCTTTGGCATGCCATGGAAAATAATGTTCCAAAAGAAAAAGCTGCCGAGGTTTTAGACCTGACAGTTGAACAAGTTGAAAGAGCATTTTATAATATTCAAAGAAAAATCACAGCAACCGAATATTTACGTATGGAGCCTTTAGAAATAAAAGGATAGTATAAGAAAATGGATAAAGACACACTAAAAAAAGAAATCAGAGATTTTATTGTTGATACATTTTTGTTTGGAGAAGGTGCCGATAGTTTTACCGACTCCGATTCATTTATGCAAAACGGCATTGTCGACTCAACAGGTATTTTAGAAGTAACCGGGTTTATCGAAGAGAAATTCGATTTCTCTATTGAAAACGAAGAGATGACTCCGATCAATCTTGATTCCGTAAATAACCTTGTTGCATTTATCTCAAAGAAAGTAAACGCTTAAATTAGATATGTAACGATGAATCTATTTAAAGTTTTAGAAAAATCAGCCGCTCTGTTTCCATCAAATAGAGCGGTTATTTATTATGATGAGCATATCACCTATCAAGAATTATATAATAAAGTTATATCACTTTCAGAATATTTACATACTTTAAATCTCAAACAAAATTCTCGCATTGGAATCTTTTTTGAAAATTCTATTGATTATATAATAGCGTATTTTGCTATCACAAAAGCTGGGCATACGATAGTTCCGCTTGATACATCACTTCATCCTGAAAAATTATTGACAATTTTAGATGATGCCGATATTCAAACCTTGTTTGTACATTTTCGGTATCAACGGACATTTAAAAAATTGTATGATATGAATCATTCGCTGAAGCATATAATTTCCGAAAAAGATTTTAAACTGAAAACTGATTCTATAACATATAATAATTTTGTCAATATCTTTGCAACAACGCCTGAAGTAATATTGAAGTCTAACAGCCTCCCAAACTGGGATGATGTTGATGCTAGTAAACACGAACTGGCTGCCATGTTTTATACTTCCGGTTCAACAGGCGAAGCAAAAGGCGTAATGCTCTCGCATAAAAACCTAATCGCTAATACTATTGGTACTGTTGAATATCTCAAACTGACTGAAAAAGATTCATTGCTAGTTATCCTGCCATTCTATTATATCTATGGCAACTCGCTTATGCTCACTCATATTGCAACCGGAGCGACGCTTGTAATTGACAATCGGTTTATGTATGCCGAAACAATTTTAGACACGATGGAACAAGAAAAAGTAACCGGACTTTCCGGGGTACCATCGAATTTTCTTATCTTACTCAATAAATCAACTTTTACAGATCGCAAATTTCCACACCTTCGGTATATGACACAAGCCGGGGGAGCTATGGCACCCGATGTTATCAAACGAATTCTCGATGCATTTCCTGATAAAGAATTGTATATCATGTATGGACAAACCGAAGCGTCGCCACGGATAACTTGGTTGCCTCCTGAAAAAGTTCAAAGTAAAATTGGTTCTATTGGCATAGAAGTTAAAGGTCTCGAGGTTAATCTTTTCGATGAAAATGGTGCAGAAGTCTCAAGTGGTGAAGTTGGCGAAATTGTCGTAGGTGGTTCTTCGGTCATGCTTGGTTATTGGCACCAACCTGAAGAACAGAAGTCTGTTCTCAAAAAGGGAAAACTCTATACAGGTGACTTAGCCAAACGTGATAGCGGGGGCTATCTCTATATTGTCGGTCGTAAAAAAGAGATTATCAAATCTGGCGGTAATAGAATTTCTGTCAAAGAAATCGAAGAGACTCTTTTGTCAAACAGAAAAATTCATGAAGTAGCTGTCTTTGGAATTGATGATGACATCTTTGGTGAAGCGGTCAAAGCGGTAATTGTTGTACGTGATGGGGAAGAGCTTGACGAAAAAGAAATACAAAAATTCGTTCGTTCACTTTTACCCGAATTCAAAGTACCAAAATATATTAAGTTTTTAGATAATCTTCCCAAAACCCAAGCGGGAAAAGTTGACAAAAAATCGTTAAAACAAAGCTCATAGCTGTCTATATTTATTCTCTATATCCTCATAATAAAGCATAATCTGCCTCTGAAGCCATCTCCTTGACAAGATATGTAATAGTAGTATCTTACGAGAAATAAAGCTAAACAGAAACCTACTTCGGCACGTTTCTATTACAAGTAAAAGAAATTTCAAAAATGACAAATATTCTCGTGAGAAAAAATGAGCAATAAATTGTTTTTCTACATTTTCCTCATATCAATGATTCCGTTTTCTGGGTTCAGCTCAACTACTACATCTAAAAAAGTACCCGGTCAGTTTATTGTCAAGTTTTCAGAGTCAGCTCAAGTAGGTAAAATTTCAAGCAGTATCGCAGCTTCTGTAAATGGTAAATTAAAAAAACTTTCGGGTAAAAGTCTTACCGCATCAGCCAACAAAATGCAAAGATACTATTTGTATAATTCACCCGATACGAACCTTTCTGCATCTGATATTCAAACGATTATTGGAAATTCTAATATTGAATATATAGAACCAAATTATTACTTAGAGCTATTTGATTTTCCACAAGATTCACTTTTCACTCATCAATGGTATTTACATAATGTTGGACAGATGTATTATGGTATCGAAAGAATTGATGGCTACGACAATGACCAACTCATTTTAAAAAGTGGTGTTGTTGGTGAAGATATCGGGCTTACAAATTATTACACAAACACACCGGTAGATAAAACAAAAATAATCGTTGCAATAATTGATACCGGAGTAGATGTCACCCATCCTGAATTACAGGGACAGTTCTGGGTAAACGTCGATGAGATTCCTCTGAATGGAATCGATGATGACCATAATGGGTATGTCGATGATACCCTCGGCTTTGATGTCTCTGGTGATGAGGTAACATATTTTAATCAGGTTGGTGATAACGATCCAACTGATTTGGTCGGGCATGGTTCTCACATCGCCGGGATTGTTGCTGCTAAAAATGATTCTATTGGTGTTGTAGGTATCGCACCAAATGCACTCATCATGCCGATAAAAGTTTTCCCGAGTTTTACATCGGCTATTGCTGTTGAGGCTATCGTATACGCAGTCGACAATGGTGCCGATATTATTTCAATTAGCTGGGGTTCTCTGTTTGAATCAACTGTCTTAAAAGAAGCTCTCGCATATGCAAGGTCGCAGGATGTTTTTGTCAGCATTGCCGCAGGGAACACAGGAGGGACTGACCGTTTTTATCCTCAAGCGTTCGACTCATCGTTTGTAGTAGGTGCTAGTAACTCAAGTGGATACCTAACTTCGTTCACGACTTATGGCGCTCATATCGACATAGTAGCACCGGGGGAAGATATACTTTCGCTCCGAGGTGCCAATACAGATTTGTATGAATCTACCGAGCCATACTTGCGAATGATTGGTGATGACTCATTATATTTTCTTGCCGACGGCACTTCAATGTCGACACCTATTGTTGCCGGTGCGGTCGCATTGCTTTTATCAATAAAGCCCGAATTGACAGTTCCTGAAATTGAAGAAATTCTAACAAGTTCTGCCAAAGATATTATCGACCCTTTTAATCAAGGTGACAACTTAATTGGATACGATACTCTGTCTGGGTATGGAATCTTGCATGTTGATAATGCTCTTGCGTTGCTTGCACCAGAGGGTTTATCGTTTGTAACTCCTCGTAAAAAAGACCGCTTCACAACTTCAGAAGTCCAAGTAAAAATAACCGAAGCAGGCGGGTACAACGACGTCTGGTCGCTTTCTTATAGGCAGGATATTGACTCTGCCTGGTTGCCGTTAGTCAATGGAAATACGATACCAATTGATTCTTTAGTCTTTACATTTAACGCAACTTTCCCGACTGGACATTATTTTTTAAAACTAGTAGATGTTTATGGCAATGAAACTTTGACCGACTTTTATTTTGTGCATCAGCGAAAATTAGAATTATCATCCCCAAGCAATAATGACATTGTCGATTTTGATGTTACCATCTCAGGCTCTGCTTATGGCCCCGACTTTGACTCACTCGTTATAATGTATAAAAATCTCGGTAACTTTATCCCAATCTTTTCAGGTACAAAAGAGTTTTATAATTCATCTCTTTTCAATTGGAAAATCTCGGGGGTAGATCCCGGGAATTACACAATGTTCTTATACGGTTTTTATCAATCTGAAATTATAGTTGATTCTGTAACTTTCCAATTAAACTCTGTCTTTGCCGATGGTTGGCCGCAATCACTCGGAACCAATGGAGCCTTAAGCCCAATCATTGCCGACCTCAATCATGATAATAATAATGAACTGTATATTGCGTCAGGCACAGGTCTATTTGGTTTTAATGCGCAAGGTCAAATCTTACCGGGTTTCCCTGCTTTAGCAGGTCTTGATGTTCGCTCGATCCCTGCTGTATACGATATTACTCGTGATGGAAACGACGAAATTATTATCACCGCCGATTCAGGAATTTACGTTATAAAATCAGATGGAACCATCGCTGATGGATGGCCTCAATATTGCGAGACTGGAGCTATCGGTTGTGGGCATGGCTTCCCAAACCCGACTGTGACTCAATTAGGCAAAGGCGAAGATTCCGCGATTGTCATACTAAATACTTCGCGTGAAATTTTAGCATACGAATTTAATGGTGACTCATATTTCTTCTCCTTAGAAGGAATCTTTACTACTATACCAGCCCGCTCATCGGATGGCTTTTTGAGTGGTGGGAAAACATCACCGTTTGTTACTTCTGTTGACATTAATAACGATGGATTCTATGAAGTGCTTTCATCGTACTCAGCTCCACCACCATACTCGGGCGTATCTCTTTTTGAGG
>JAJRSF010000066.1 GCA_024278935.1 Candidatus Zixiibacteriota bacterium | reverse complement strand
TCTTTTTCCTGAAGGGCAGCTTTGTCGGCATCACTCATAGTCCAGAGTGCGAACGTTCCCCAAAATGCGTAGCAGGCTGCTACCAGCAAGATAGCAGTAACAATGATACGCCAATTACTTTTGGACATATTAAAATCCTTTCGTATTACATTATTATATTGTGTGTTATTTATTAGTTTTTTGATTGATTTTTAAAGCGATAAAAATGATAGCTAGCTGGTACCGGAGGGTTTGGCACCGACTAATCTGAATAGACGACCTAAGCGAGAATGCACTTGCGATGTCGTAGAAACAAGAGTCTTCTCAGTATGAGAGTTGAGAAACTCTTTTAAGATTTGTTTTGATTTTTCTTTATCTAAGCGATAACGAGATTGATTATTGTCAGTCTTGATAATCTGGACAGCTTTGAGATACGCCTGTTGTTCAGTATTCGGCTTACTTGAGGTTTCCATATTGTTAGGCAGTTCATCAGGCGATGGTGGTCCTTGTTGCAGCTTTGCTTCTTCGACCGAAACAGACTCATTTACCTCCTGTTTTTCAACTCTCTGCCCGGCAAAAGCACCATTGGCTATAATTGAAAATAGGATTATGCAAACAATAAGTAATCTGAAGCTGATAAAAATATGGTGAATTGTTTTTCTCATAATAGACCTCAAATATATAATAATGCTCGTAATAGTCAATTCATTTATTCCGAAGTTGACATACTGTTTGGCTTGTAATAACTTACCATCAGACAAAATAATGAAACCGCCATAAAATCGGGAGATTTCCAATGTATCAAAAATTCCAAAATAAATACAAAATATCCGCATTTATTTTCACAATATTATCAATGCTCCTGACCGTCTCAGTTTCTGCTCAAGAGACAACATATACCCTTGATAATGGAATGAAGGTAATCTTAAAAGAAAGCCATTCATCGCCAATGATAACATCGATGGTCTTTGTTAAGTCAGGGAGCAAATATGAGTCCGAATATGAAAATGGAATCACACATTTTTTAGAACATCTTCTATTGGACGGTACCGCGAATAAAAGCCGTATCGAAATCGACGGCTCGATTCGGGATTTAGGCGGGTATATCAACGCTTTTACTCGTAAAGATATGACTGCTTATCTGGTACTGCTTCCGAAACAATATATTGATTTTGGTATGACCACTCAGGCAGATATGATTTTTAACTCTATTATCCCAGAAGAAGAACTACCAAAAGAGCGGAAAGTTGTAATCGAAGAGATCAACCGGGCAAAAGATTCCCCCGGCTACGCAGCTGATAATTTCAGAACTGCCAAGACTTTAGGTGATACCGAATATAGTCGCCCGGTTTTAGGCTTTAAACCGTTTATTGAAAATATCTCCCGTGGAGCAATAGTCGACTATTATAAAAAATACTATCGCCCTGAAAATATGACAATGCTTGTCATTGGTGATTTTGATTCTGCCGAGATGAAAAAAACTATTGCGACTGTTTTTGGTTCTGTAAACCCTCTTCCTTATAAAACGAACGATTCAACAATACAAGAAATTGTAGCATCAGTTTACAAACCTATCTCTGCTCAAGTGACATATGACACTATCGCCAATGTTCAATCGACCTATATTGATTTTTCAATTGATGCCCCTGTTTATTCTGATGCAGATTATATCCCGCTTGATCTGCTTTGTATGTATTACTCGATGGATGAAATCTCTCCTCTGATGAAAGCACTCAAAGGCGGAGCTGATCCACTTGCTACCGAAGCATCTATCTATTTGAGTATGTACGAAGATTTTTCACGGATAAACATTTCTGTCATTGCTGACAAAGCAGAAAACAAAGATGCTATTATCGCAGTCATCAATGATTTCTTTAAGACTGTCGGAACTCATCAAGCAGATATCGAAGCACTCAATGGAATTAAGATTTCTGAAAAGACTGACAATATTTATCTAGCTGAAAAGCTTCATTACTTAGGTTTTATGGTTGGTCCAACAATGATGACTGCCGGCTATGATTTTGTGCAGACATATTCTGATAAACTAAATAGCGTAACATGGGAGCAAGCCCAAGCGGCGGCTAAAAAATATTTGAGTGTTCCAAATTATATTGCGACAACAGTCAGACCTGCTTTGGAAACTGAACAGCCATATGTTCCGTATGAAATGAATGATTAAACTATCAAGACATTTTTTGATACGGCAAAATTCTACAATGAAGCGACGCCATTTGCAACGCTAACTTATCCATCGACGGAATCGGTAACTTTTGAACTCGTAGATAAAGCGACTTACCATAGCGAAAAATTTGATAACGGTATGACTCTTATTATAAAATCAAATCCGAGTAGCCGTGTATTTGCTATGAACGTGCTTGGTAAAAACCGTTCGACAAACGAAGCTGCCGACAAGGCAGGTATAACCGATTTTATAAATCGTCTGCTTGAAAAAGGTACCGCAACTCGGAACGCATCGGAACTTTCAAGGGACTTAGCAAAAATTGGTGCCAATGTTACCCTCTATGATAACCCATGGATTCCATACGATGATCGGTATACCTCACGTTCGTTCTCGTTTATGAAGTTTGGAACGATTGATGACTTTGCCGAAAAAGGATTTAATCTTTTTGCTGACATGGTTCTCTTGCCATCTTTTGAAAATGAAGAAGTCGAAAATGTTCGTCGTTCTATGCTTGGTACTATTGGACGGAACGCATCGTCACCAAAAAAACAAGCAAGCAAACTTTTTTATGAAACACTGTGTGACGCCGAATATGCAAAACCTATTATGGGTACTGCCCGAACTATCGCATCGATAACTGTTGACGATTTAAAGAGTCATCATGCTCGCTACTACGCACCTGACAATATGATAATTTCTATTGTGACAAATAAACCAATCGATGAAGTACGTGCTTGGGTATTCAAACGGTTTGGACGTCTTGCTCCTTTGAACGCCGAGTACACAACTCCAAAAAAACCTGAACCAATTTTTGAAACAACAGCGGTGCATGCGGAACTTGACAAAGAACAGATTCAAATTTATATCGGTTCGACTCTTCCGGGAGCAAGCCATCCCGATGCTTCTACAATTTCAATCGCAACATCGATTCTCTCTACCCGTTTATATTTGAACCTTCGGGAGAAACAAGGGTTGGCATATTCTGTTGGATCCGGGTCACGTTTTGAAAATGATTTTGGGCTTACCTATTCTGTCATTGGAACCCAATCAGAAAATTATCAAAAAGCGGTTGATGGTATTTTACTTGAGATTGATAAGTTAAAACTTGATGGACCTACTGATGCTGAATTACAAAAAGCAAAAAACTCAGTTTGGGGTCGATTGATGTCTGCCAAGCTATCGTCGATAAATCAGGCATATTATTTAGGATTAGATGATTTTTATGGTCGATCTGTCGGTTATGACCAAACATATTTGAAAAAACTGGCAGACATTTCAATCGCTGATATCCGAAGAGTCGCAGCGACTTACTTCAAAACAGATGGCTACATAATTGCAACTGCAGGGAAAAAACTATAATAAGCTAAAAAAAGACAGTCTGTCACTTGACAGACTGTTTACTCTTACTTATAATCTTCGCAAGAAACGGAAACATTTTAAAACATTGAATAAATGACCGACACATCGAACTTGAAATCAGATTATTCCGTTGACCAACATGGTTGGCAAGTTATCGTCGCTAAGATTTTTCTACTCTTAGGACTTCTCTATCTATTTATATTATCTATTACACTATTAGGCGGTGCCTTTAAACATATGGGCAAAGGCTTTGCCGAAGCTATTTTCCAGTCAACATCAAATCCTGTTATTGCTCTCATGATTGGTGTCATGACCACCGCAATCGTGCAGTCATCTTCAACGACAACCTCGATTATTGTTGGGCTTGTCGCAGTTGGTTCCGGTCCTGACGGTTTAATCGATGGTACCCAGATACTGACTTTTGAAGCTGCTATCCCTATGATAATGGGTGCCAACATTGGTACATCGGTAACAAATATTTTAGTATCCTTAGGACATATCACTCGAGGAGAGGAATTCAGGCGGGCATTTACCGGCTCGATGTTGCATGACTTTTTTAATGTCTGTGCAGTCTCTGTTCTACTTCCGCTTGAAATTTATTTTGGAATCATATCAAAATCGGCAAAGTATTTAGAATCTATGTTTACCGGTTTTGGTGGTATGACATTTATCTCGCCGTTAAAGATGATTACCAAGCCAATATCAAATGGGATTATTAGCATGACCGGTGACTCAGGTGTGATTTCTGCCGCTATTGCTATGGCCTTTCTCTTTCTAGCACTTTTTTATATTGTAAAAGTTTTAAAATCATTAGTACTTTCAAAAGTAGAGAAATTTTTCCAACGCTATATTTTCCGCACTCCTGTACTATCTTTTGTTCTTGGAATAATTTTGACAGCCTTTGTGCAATCATCGTCGATTACAACATCGCTTGTGGTACCATTGATCGGAGCTGGTGTAATTTCAATTGTGCAAGTCTACCCATATTTACTTGGAGCGAATGTCGGAACAACTATCACCGCTTTCCTAGCATCATTTGTAACCGGCTCACATGTTGCGATTGCTCTTGCTTTTTCTCATCTTATGTTTAATGTTTTCGGTATAGCTATTTTCTGGCCGTTAAAAGCAATCCCTATTTGGATGGCCGAAAAATTAAGTTATTTAACTCAAAAATCTAAGTTCGTACCGATATTATATGTAGTGATTGTATTCTTTATAATACCGGGTTCAATTATTTATTTTTATAGATAATAAAAACGGAGAAATAGAATGTTTAATAAATTTAAAGAACTGTTTGGTTCAGAAAATCTGCTCGACATCGCTTTTGATCATACTTTGACCATGTTGGATTTTGACCAAAAAATGTATACCGCTTCAAGAGAGACTCTTCGCGATTCAAATTCGGATGAACTTCCATTTGATATTAAAAAGATGGATCGGAAAATCAATAAGTACGAACGTGAAGTACGTCGTAATGTACTGACACATCTTTCTGTTGCCGGAACACAAAACTTAGTACCCGGGCTTGCTTTGGTGTCTATAGTCATCGACGTTGAACGTATTGGTGATTATACTAAAAACATAGCCGGCTTAGCATCGATGCATAAAAAAATGCTCAAAGGTGGAAAAGCTGAATCTGACATTGTCAGCATTGAAGAAACTATCGGCAATGAATTTCCGCTGATTATCGAAGTACTTAAAAATCAGGATAAACAACTAGGCAGACAGATTTTAAATTCTGAAAAAGAAATCGGTAAACTTTCTGATAAAATTGTAAATGATTTGATTAGAGAAAGTGATTCATCGCTGACTAAATCTGACTCTGTTGTACTTGCGATGTATGCCAGATATTTAAAACGTATCAACGCTCACTTGTCAAACATAGCTAGTTCGATGGTCAATCCGTTCCCTCGGATCGGGTCCAGAGAAAAACGTAGTAAGTGATAAATCACTTTTATAAAATAAATTTAAAGCATCTGCTGAGACTATTAGTGGATGTTTTTTTATGATTATAATTTAGTAATAAAGCAGGCAACGCCTGTTACTTTTGCGATAAGAGATAAGCTGTGATTTTTATAAATCAGGCAACGCCTGATGCTTTTGCGATAAGAGATAAGCTGTGATTTTTATAAAGCAGGCAACGCCTGTTACTTTTTCTTGATGTTTAAAGCGAATTTCGCGGCAGGCAAAATATCCTTACGATGCATAATAGCTACAATCACTGCTAATACCAAATAGACAATCATCATCTCAAATCGAATCGACTCAACAATCATCTGTGCTAAAAAGAGTATAAGCAACAGATAGCCTTCAGTTTTTGTAAATCTTAAGTTCATCATAATCAGCACCGCAAACAGAGATTGAGCAGCGGTGAGCAAAATTTCCTGATGTTGTTTATTGTCAAGCACAAACGGTTCGATAACACCACCGGAGATCGCATAGACAAGCGGTATAGTTCCGATGAGTAAAGTCCATTGGTTCACTTTTGAAGAGATCAGTGCTTTGATAGCAGAGTTCGCGGCACCTCGCATTGTCCATGTCGCAGCGATAATAAATTCGGGCGATTCCGATGCTATCGGAGCAAGCCATTGGACAAGCAGAAATTTGTCAATGTCATATGCTTCCCCAAGATGTATCAGTGATTCGGTAAACGGCTCGGCGACAAAAAAGATAACACCACCAGAGAAGAGAAACAAAATAGCGGTAGTAATACGACGCGGTAAATCCTGCATATTTGCGATAAGTTTTGGTGGTCCGACTATTTCCGGTTCTTCGGTCTCCATCTGTGCCGCACGACGAGTATACACTCCAAAGAGAGTCACCAAGATGATAGTGTCTATAAGGTTCAGCTCTCCCTTAAGCGGGATAGTAATCGAATACAATGATGCAAGTAGCAGATAGAAAAGTCAACCCGTTGGATTTGATCTAAGACAATCTCTTTTTTCCGTTTTACATAGACATATAAAAAGAGAATAAACGGCCATCCCAAACCGACCAGAAGCCTGTTGGCACCGGTCATATTTGCAATAGCGTAATGATGCGAGGCTATTGCTTCGGGAGTGTCACCATAGGAATTCCATGTGAAAACAAAATCGACAGCATATTCAGGTAAGACCGCAAGCAGGGCGAGAATGGCAACCGCCAGAGATTCGGAGATATCAATCTGAACAACTTCGGCTGCCCATGACAACATAAAGGCGGCGGCAAAAATCGCAACACCAAAAAAGAAAACACCAAGAATCGGTGATAAATGTCCATGGGAAAACCCGTTATAAAGCCCCGGAAGTGAGCAGGCAATTGCAATTATCAGGGTAATATAAATACCAGGCGTGATTTTGTATTTTTCTCTTTGATGCGACATAATTAAGATTAGGGTACGGACTTTCGACGAGATTGTCAAAAAGAAATTTTGATAATTCTTGTGATAAAATTTTACTTTGCAGAAACAGTTTTACCGGTGGAACATTCCAATTCGGGATAATGTTCTTTGACACAGTCGGGACACATGCTATGACTAAAATCTGCTTCGGAATTTTCTCTCACATAGAGTTCCATTTGACTCCATGCCCCTTTATCATCTCTGATATTTTTACAGCCGGCACAGATAGGAATAATACCTTGGAGAATTTTTATTTTTGCGAACGCTTCTTCTTTTTCCAAAAAATATTTTTCTCTGTTTTTTTCAATTTCTTTTCTTTGTAAAGTAAGGATAGCTGTTATCCAAATAGCAAATAGAGCCAAAATGCGGTTTGTCAGCACTTTCCACTCTTCACCGCCGGAAGGTGAGAAATAAAAACCGATTATTGTAAGAACTGAACAAATAATAGCAAAATGAATTGTGATAGATTTTTTAGAGGACCAAAGAGTAAATAGTAACACCATAACATAAGGTACACCACCGGCAACGCCAAGTGGGAGTTCCAAGTCGATAATAAAAATTATTATCGCAAGTAATGCACTCACAAAATATATTTTAGCATTATCCCCCTTAGTCTCTTTAATATCCATGAAGTCTCTATTTAGTTTAAAGTTTCTGTCACTTATATCGACTAAATGTTAAATTCATTGAGATATGATCTGAAACAGCCATTATTGGGCTAAAAACTGACATTTTCAGGAGAGATTCAAGATGAATTTTATCTTATTAAACTGTTTGAAATATAGTTAGAAAATTGAGTTAAGAATAATAAGGCAAGAGCGTTTAGCTCTTGCCTATATCTTTAATAACGACAGTGATGTTATTATAGAGAGAAACAAAGTGGTCCACAACCAATGTCAACACAAGTACAGTTGTAAAGACTTCGACAAGGATTTGCCACCAAAGCACTCGGATAGCATTTTTGATGCATTCTTTCTGTTACAGGATTGCAACTTGCATCAAAATAACAGCTAATCATATAGCAATCATTAGAACATGGATTAACATCAGCTTGTACTGTAGCAGGAGCAATAGAGATTAAACCTATACCTACTAAAAAGCTAAATGTAAAAACCATCATAAGAATTTTGGACATTTTCATAAATTCACCTCCTCTCAAATCCATTTGAGTGTAGAGCTCTTACAGTTTAAATTACTTTGGCCAAAAAGTAACAATTAACTTATAACTAATTTATTTATTTTGCACAAAAAAGTAATTAGCGATGTCATAATGGATATAATTTTCAAAGCCTAATTGCACTTTACGAACGAAACCACTTTCATCCACCGCAATTATAGTCGGCCAAAAAGCCATGTCGTATTGAAGACTCCAATGATCTCCGTCAAAGAAAACGAGTTGTTTGTTTTCAAGTAACCCCATAAACTCTACCGGGACCTCCCCATCTTTCTCCCGCAAACAGACAACAACTTGAACATCTTTATTAAGCTTATCTTGTATATTCAAATTCCAATACAAAAGCATATCGTGACATGGTGTGCATGTCAAACTTACAAACAAAAAGATTGTTGCTTTATTTTGTAGAAGGTTTTCAAAATTTCCTTTATTATTATTTTTATCAACATAGGATTCTAAAGGGAATAAGTCACCAGCACCAAAGTTTACAAATTGTTCATCTAAATCAATTCCCTCACCATTAGAATGATCACCATGAGTTTCTGTAGTGGCATTATTGTCACTCACTGCTTCACCATTAGCTCCTATGTATGCATAACCGACATAAATGCCTGAAGATATACCTATAAAGAGAGTTACAGCAATAAAAATAACTTTCACATACATCGATTCAAACAAGTTTTTGAATTTAGACATAATTTCTCCCAAGAATAATTATTTATACTAACAAAATAGTCTATTACATAAATATATAATCATGTTCTGGTAACCAATGACAAGTCCTCACCTAGCAATTTACAAAGTATTGCTACGTTCTAACAATACTAAAGATCAGTTTACTTGTCAACAATTAATTTTTGAATAGCTTTTCTATGAATTCTGATTTTGCTATTGTGTATGCTTCACGATTGTTGGCAAATTTTTTGGCTAACTCTTGCTTGAGTTTTACATATTCATCACGAGTAGATTTATTTTTACAAAGATAGTCACGAAACAAAAGATAGTTCTTCCATCGTTCAGAATCTTTGCCTACAAAATGCAGATAGTGTGTGCGACATTCTTCGGAACCTTTCGCAAACAGACGATCGCCGGAGATGCCTTTGTCTCCCCTGTCTTCGTAACCGTGTTCAAGCAATTTATTATAAACTGATTCTGCGTTTATCTTTTTGGTAAGCCCTAATAAAATATCGATGATTGGTTTTGAAATCAAATCCTCAACAGCTGTACTTCCGACATGCTCAATGTCTATTTCTATATTAAGAATTTGTAAGAGATGATTTTTTTCTTTATTGAACTCATCTTGCCATTGTTTTTGATATGGTACGAGTTTTACTGTGCCGCGATTTAGACCAAGCATAAGGTTCTCTCGAGTTGAATGACTATAAGCAATGGGGCTGACGAGGGTGCATCTGCCGCCCACTAAAATCTTCCCTACATTTTATATTTATTCAATACTACTTTAATTTTATTGATAATTTCTGGTGACCTAAGCCCTTGTTTATCCAACACAAGGAGTGCAAAATTTTCAGCAAGAATTTCTTCAGGATGAAGGATATATTTTGTATTCATCCCTATTTGTTCAAAGAAGCCGGTTGCTTTACGCATATCAATAAATTTTAGTTTTTTATCATCATACACTGGTTTCATTGTTTTCAAATTATCATCTTGTTCAATTTGAAGAAGCTCAAATTGGAGGTAATTAAAAAATTCACCTCCACGAGTAAGGCTGTAATTTTCGGTATCTGAAAATAAGATTGGTACTGCCATACACTCTTTCCCATCAACTTGCAACAGAATATAATGATCGTTTTTAGGAGCATCTGGATTTGTTATTTTTCGAGTAGTTAATTCAATAGGAAATTCAATTTCATTACATTTTGTAAAACCAATTACTGAAAAAAGTTCTTCTTGAAGCTCAGGCATTGATCTTGTAAGAATATGAAAAAGTTCATGACAGATTAAATGTAACAAGACATCATTATCCTTAGAGTAATACTCAGGGCTTAACATAATTGCATTACTTCTTGTATAAGCAGCCCCACCTTCTTCATTTCCAGTAACTTTTATAATGTAAATCTGAGATGGAAATGGCAAACCCAAAGACTTAACCGGTTCTATTATTTTATTGAGTGCTTTAGTTAATCTTTCTATTTCATCTGTTTGCCACAAAAGAACATTATTACCCAAAAAGTCTCTAAACTCTCTCTCAGTTACAAGTTTATCAGTCTTCATTTTGGCCGAGCGGTCAAATGGACTCAATCGTGTTATATAATCATCTTTTGCCGAAATTATCTCACGCCCTTTATCAATAGATGCAAAAATAATTTCTGTTGAATCACCAATCATTAAATCAGCTTGAAGGACAGATGAAAATGATAGAAGAAATAATAATATGCCTATTGCTTTATTAATATACTTCATTTCCCACTACCCCCGAATTACCATGTTGACTATATCTTTTCTCAGCAGGACACCGACGAGTTTATTGTCCGTAGAAGTAACGAAAACTCTCCTAAAGTCCTTAAAAATCATCATCGCGGCTACCTCGACTATACGTGTCTCCGGTTGGACAACTTCGTATTCCTTACGGTACAACTGCGACACTTTGATTTTATCTTCCTGTTTCAGTAACTCTTCAAACGGTTCAACATCCATCGAGTAATTCAAAGTCGAAATGAGCGATTTATAATCAGGCAGGGCTGCTTTTATCAGGTCGCGATCATTTATAACACCAACCAGATGGTTATCATCGTCAACAACAGCAAGTGCCGACAAACGGTCATGGAACATTCGGTTGGCAACTTCTTTCAGCGTGTCATCCTGTGTGACCGTAGCGACTGAATGACGCATGATATCTTTGACCATCACCTCTTTGTCAACCGTAATATTGGCATCGGCAATCAGCTTGACCAAATCGCATGGCTGTTTGACAGCCATAATTGTATCAAGATTTCCATCAACTCGTCCAAAACAAGCAAGCCCGGAGAGAGTTTGTAAATACAGCTTGGCAATAGTCGCCGGGGTCAAAAGCAGACAGACAACATGCACCGGGATTGAGTCGGGCGTGTTTCCCTCCAGCCCATATTTTGAAAGACCTATGAGAACATAGAGCTCATTGACGGCATCGGTACGTGCATGCGGAAAAGCAAACCCGTGACCATAGGATGTATTTTCGATATCTTCGCGACTCTTTACAGATTCCAGAACTTTGTCGTAGTCAAGATTGACACCCTCGTTTTTTATCAGCTCTAATAGTTCAAGTATCGCTTCTTCTTTGGTGCGAGCTTTGAGGTCGATATTAATTCGTCGTTCCATCAAAAGATTAGCAAGCTTCATGACTGACCCTCTTTATTTACATTCAATTTTTTTACTTTTAAAATTTCAGGCGATGCTACCCCACCTGAGACTAAAAATTTGACACCTTCTTCAACCGTCATTTCAAGCGGAATAATTTCATCAACCGGTACAATAATTACCATCCCGGAAATCGGCGTCGGAGTCGACGGTACAAAAACCGAGGCGTATTTTCCTTTGGATTCTATCTCAAATTTATTTGAGAGGAAACTGACGGTGTAGGCACCTCTTCGTGGATATTCAATAAGGACGACTTCTTTAAATGAATTGGTCGATTGTTTTGTGACTGCTTCAAGAAGTTGTTTAGCGGCAGAGTAGATCGGGCGGATTATCGGCATACGTTCTAGAAAATAATCTCCCAAGCGATAGAGTTTTGCCCCGATAATGTTTCTGGTAAAAATTCCTGCTAAAATTATTATGAGAATTGTTGTTATTAAGCCAAGCCCGGGAAGTGAATAACCGAAAAGATGTGTAATAAGAGGTTGTAGGATGCCATCGATTGTTTCAAACAGAAATTTCATAACGATGTAGGTTAAAATAAATGGGACAACAACCAAAACACCGGATAGGAAATGACGTTTGACAGAGCTTAATATTTTATGAAACATATCTATGCACCTTGTTACATTATATATACAAGTATATCCGAATGTGAAGAGATTGTCAAATTATTTGGTATGGTCTACTTTAAGATAGAGAAAGCAAAAGTAGAATAAACTTTATTGGCAAATTCAAATACAGGTTCCGGGTAGATACCGGTTACCATAATACCAACAAAACAAATAATGAGAACAGTTAAAACCGGAGGATTAAATGTCATTTTATAAATAGATGCATCTTTTGTGAAATACATCTGCTTAATAACATTTACATAATAGTAGAGAGAGAATACCGATGTCAGCAGTCCGACACCAACAAGCCAGTACAACCAATCAACATTAAATGCCGAGGCTTGGTTAATACCTGCCGCAAAGACTTTATACTTCGCCATGAATCCACCAAGCGGAGGTATCCCGGCAAGTGAGAGCATAAATATAGCAAGCAGAGCCGCAAAGAATGGTGATGTCTGTGCCAGTCCTTTGTAATTTGCTATTTCAGTAGTACCTGTTTTATCTTCAAATATAGTCACACATGCAAAGGCACCCATGTTGGCAAAGAGATATACAAAAGTATAAAAGACAACCGACGAGATACCATGCTCGTTTAAGGCAATCATACCAATCATGATATAGCCTGCTTGAGCGATAGATGAGTATGCCAGCATACGTTTGATATTTGTTTGTCTAATCGCAACGATGTTACCAATAATCATCGCAACAGCAGACATGACGCCGACCATCAGTCCCCAATCACTTGGAGTCATCTCGATTGAAATATAACCCCATAAACCGATTAAGAAAATTTTTGTGAAAGCAACAAGCCCTGCCGCTTTGGAACCAACTGACAAAAATGCCGCAACCGGAGTCGGAGCACCTTCGTATACATCGGGAGCCCATTGATGAAATGGTGGTAGCGATAATTTGAAACCAATACCTGCCAAGATAGTTACATTGGCTATAATCATCACAAAGCCAGAACTTTGGTGAGCTATATGATTCGCAGCAAGGTTAAAAGACATTTGACCCAAGTTGGTCGTACCGGTCATTCCATATAAGAATGAGAAACCATATAAAAGCATTGCCGATGAAAAAGCACCGATGACAAAATATTTTATACCTGACTCGACTGACATTTTATCATCTTTATAAAAAGCAGCTAAGACAAAAAGTGGAATCGTTGTAAGTTCTAAACCGATATAGAGTGATACCAATTCATGTGATGATGCCAAGAACATCATACCAACAGTGGAAAAAAGAATTAATCCGTAAAATTCACCACGATGGTTTTGTATTTTTTGTTTAGTAATTCCAAACGATGAGCCGACAGCCATAAACGCCGTACCTAAGAAAATAATCTTAAAGGCGAATGAGAATGGATCGTTCACAAACATCGCTCCAAATGCGACCCCATCACCTGCGATAGTAAGCAACACACCGGTAATAACAATACCTGCCAAAGCAGTATAGCCAACCAGTGAATCATTTTTACGAGATGAAAAGAGATCGACAGTGATAACAACTAATGCCCACAAAAAGAGGAACAGTTCCGGTAGCATTAACCGAAGAGTTTCAAGTAGATCTACTATTGGTAATTGCGGATTCATCTTCTCTTACCTTGACATTATCTGAACTAAGTTTTCTAAAGTAGCTGACATTAAATCTGTCAGAGGTTTTGGATAGATACCAACAGCGAGAGTTAAAACCGCAAGCGGAACAACCATCAAAAGTTCTCGACCATTAATATCTGTTAAGTGACCCCATTTGGCCATGTTGAATTCGCCAAGGAAAACATTTTGGAACATGCGGAGCATATAAGCAGCACCTAAGACCACACCCAAGACTGAAATACCAACTAAGTACTGATTGAGTTGTGAGAAAGCACCAACAAAAATCATAAATTCAGCTACAAAGCCTGACATTCCCGGAAGTCCTAATGCCGCCATTGAGAACATCAGCATCAAAGCAGTATACACCGGAAGTTTGGCACCCAAGCCACCAAAGGCAGCGATTTCACGAGTGTGCGCTCTGTCGTAAAGGACACCAACCATTAAGAATAATGCACCGGTGATTAAACCATGAGAGATCATTTGGAACATGACACCTGCCATGGCAGTTGTCGAACTATAAGCAGCCAGTGCCAACATACAATATCCCATATGAGATACCGATGAATAAGCGACCAGTTTTTTCAAATCTTTTTGTGCCAAAGAAACCAAGGCACCATATATAATTCCGATAACACCTAAGAGTGCTATCCAAAATGATAACGAATGAAGAGCATCAGGGAACATTGGCCAGTTAATACGAAGCATAGCATAGGTACCCATTTTTAAGAGTACGGCAGCAAGAATAACTGAAACGGCGGTAGGAGCCTGCACGTGAGCATCGGGAAGCCAAGTATGGAACGGCCAGACCGGAACTTTAATAGCAAAAGCAATAAAGAAGAAGATAAAACAGACCATCTGCAGGGTATACGAAAGTGTTCCGCCATGTTCAATAAGTTCGAGCATATTTAAAGTGTGCGGATCCGATGTAAAGTACATTATTAAAATCGCTACAAGCATAAAGATCGAACCGAATAATGTGTAGAGGAAGAATTTGATAGCAGCATATTCTTTTCTTGGTCCACCCCAAACACCGATTAAGAAATACATAGGTACTAACATGATTTCCCAGAAGACATAAAAGAGGAAGAAATCTAAAGCTACAAATACACCCATCATGCCTGCTTCAAGTAGTAAGAAGAAAGCAGAGTATTCTTTAATACGGAATTTAATAGAGAACGATGCGATCAGAGAAATCGTAGTAAGTAACCCGGTTAAAGCTAGCATCGGAACAGAAATACCATCAACGCCTAAATGATAGTTTACATTTAATGAAGGAATCCACGAGAAGGGACCTTCCATGTATGCCATCGCAGCAGAGCCGGAAAAGTTTACAAAATAATCATAGGTGAGCCAAAACGAAACCAGCATAGGTATAATAGAAATTCCAACCGCTGTATAACGTATGAGATCTTCTTTCTCTTTAGGAAGAAGCATCACTATTATCATGCCGATAATAGGAATAAATATCAGTGAACTTAAAATCATTATCTGTATACCTCCAGAATCAAACTACTATTTTTCATTTTCGGACTCCTGATTTGCATCTTCAGAAACAAATCGTGATGCTATCGATAGTGCTAAAACAGCAATAATAAATATTACAGTCATCGATGGCCATTCAATATTAATGTGAGCAATTTCAAATTTTAACAATATCATTACGATTACTAATATCATACTTAAGATAAGATAGAACTGCATGCGACCGGTCTGTAAATATTTCAACACAGACCCAGCCATGCGAACAATAAATCCGGCGCCATTTACGGCACCGTCGATAATCCACTTGTCAATCCACATCTTGACATCCGCCCACCACATAGTAAGGGTAGCCATTCCATTAACGGCACCATCAATAATTTTTCCATCAAACGTCCACATCCAACGACCAAAAGTCATAATTGGGTCAATGATAGCAGCTTGATAAATTTCATCGAAATACCATTTATTCCAGAAGAGATTATAAAGTGGTTTAAATTTTTCAGCAATTTTATCGGCAGAGATAGATTTTTTTATGTACATCAGATATGCTAACCCGATACCACTTAGTCCTACAATAGATGAAACGATATAGTTGACCCAGTCAGCATGCGGAACATACCCTTCACCATGAGCGACAAATGATGCGAAGCCATGTTTGAGTGCTGGGATACCTGTCCAACCGGCGAAGATCGCCATGAAGGCTAGGAAGAACAACGGATATGTCATAGTGTTTGGAGATTCGTGAGCATGTTCATAACGATGGGCAACCCGTGGTTCGCCAAAGAAAGTAAGGAAACATAAACGCCACATATAAAATGCTGTCATGAATGCGATAAGTAAAGTTAGGACAGTGAAAACAGGATGTCCAAATGTTGTTGCGACAATTTCATCTTTAGAGAAGAAGCCCGAAGTAAGAGGGAAACCCGCAATAGAAAGTGAACCGATTAAAAACACCGGTGCAGTATATTTCATTTTTTTCCAAAGACCACCCATCTCCATAATGTCATTGGTATGCACAGCATGGATAACCGAACCTGCACCCATAAAGAGAAGCGATTTAAAGAATGCGTGTGTCATTAAGTGGAACGTACCGGCGTAGAATCCAGGAGAATGATGTCCGTTGGCAGTATCAACACCATAGAGACCGAGTGCCATAATCATATAGCCGAGTTGTGAAATTGTTGAGTAAGCTAAAATTCGTTTTATATCAACTTGCACAAGTGCAATCGTTGCCGCCATCAAAGATGTCGCTATTCCAATTACCGCAACTACCATAGAAGCCTCAGCCGAGGCAATAAAAATTGACATTGTACGAGCGACTAAATAAACACCTGCCGCTACCATGGTAGCCGAGTGAACAATCGCCGAGACTGGTGTAGGACCTTCCATTGCATCAGGAAGCCAGGCATGAAGCGGGAACTGTGCTGATTTACCAACAGCACCACAGAAGACGCCAATGGCGAGGATTGTAACAATCCCGGATGGAACCGCTCCGGCTCCGATCATAGTGAATACTTCGGCGTAATTAAATGTTCCGCAATAATACATTATCATCAATAAGCCGACGATAAATCCTAAATCACCCACTCGTGTCGTAAGGAACGCTTTTTTACAGGCATCAGCGGCTGATTTTTTCTCAAACCAGAAACCAATCAAGAGATATGATGTTAAGCCTACAAGTTCCCAGAATATAAATGTCATAAAGAAATTATCAGAAATCACTAAACCGAGCATTGAGAACAAGAAGAGAGAAAGGTAAGCGAAGAACCTGCTGAACCGAGGATCATCTTTCATATATCCGATAGAATAAATCTCAACACAGGTACCAATCGAAGTTACCACAACAAGCATCATCGCCGTAAGCGGGTCAATCAACATTCCGAGTTGTAATTTAAAAGCACCCAGTTCTACGATTGAAAAAGCGGCGGCGTAATAGTCGCCTTGGTGTCCCAAAGTTTCTATGAGAACCATGATAGACATTATAAGTGATGTCGCAATCATACCAACTGAGAAAACTGCCGATACTTGTTCTTTCCAACGGAGGGCAAAAACTATTGTTAAAAATGAGAAGAGCGGGAGTAAAACTATAAGATATGCATGTTCGGTCATTTTTCTATCCTACCACTTCAGCACATTTATGTTATCATTAGTAATATCTTGCCAGTTGCGATAGAGCAGAAGAACAATAGCGAGTCCGACAACAGCTTCGGCGGCGGCAACAACAATTATAAACAGGGAAAACAATTGACCGGTTAATTCACCCGGCCAGACAAATTTATTAAATGCTACGAGATTTATATTCACAGCGTTAAACATCAGTTCTAATGACATCAGAATACCGATAATATTTCTGCGAGTTAACACTCCAAAAAGACCTAATGAAAATAGCACGGCAGCAACAGAAAGATAAGCAACCATATTATGACCGTTCCTTTCTTGCTAAAGCAATAGCACCAATCATGGAAGCCAGTAGCAGAACCGAAACAACTTCAAACGGAAGCATATATTCTGTCATGATATATTTACCAATCAACATAATATTATCCAATGGTAGTTCCCCTTTACTTCCAATCCAAAGACCTTTGGTAATGACACCCTCTGGATTTTTAATGACAACATTTAGTTTTGTCATAATAATAAAAGAGATAGTTCCTAAAGCAAAGACTGCTGAGATTATAGAAACCGGCAGACCGTTTTGAGTAGTCATTCTTTTATTACCGGAGACATTGGTCGAGAGCATTATCGCAAATATCATAAGAATCGCAACTGCTCCGACATATATAAGCACCTGTGCGGCGGCTAAAAATTCTGCTTGGAGTAAAATAAACAGACCGGCAACAGAGAAAAGACAAAGGATCAGATAAATTGCGGAGTGAAAGATATTTTTAAGAGTGACGACCAGAAACCCTGAGACTAACATCATCATAGACAAAAGCCAGAAGACAGGTCGAGTGGAGAGTTCAGTAAATATAATTCCAGGAGCTGCTACAATAAGTTCAATTATTTTATCAAAAAATTCCATAATTGCTATGCTTCTCCCTCGGTTTTTGGTTTTGTATCATCCGCCGACTCTGTCGGTTTAATTTCTACAGCTTTCGCTGGTTTATCTTCAACTTTAGCATTAGCATCTACAACCGGCTTAGCCGGTTTCTTGGCTACTTTTTTCCGACGTTTGTCTTCGTAGTCAACATCACGCCCAACATCCTGCAGTTTGTTAACATCCCAAAGCAAGTCATCTTTATCACCTGTCGAGTATTCATATTTACCGGTTAGTTTTAAAGCAGAGAAATTACACGCTTCTTCGCACAATCCACAATAACAGCAGAGAGTAAAATCAAGTTCGAATTTTTTAAGTACTCTCTTTTTATCTTCACCTCTTGGTGCATCAATAATGATTGCCGCCGTCGGGCATGCTTTCATACAAAGTAAACAGCCAGTACAATTCAGAGAGCCGTCTTCTTTATCAGAGAGCAGAACCACAACACCACGTGAGCGTTCCGGCATAACATCTTTTTCTTCAGGATACTGTAAAGTAACGGCATGCATACCAAGATGTTTCCCGGTAATCCCGAGACCTTTTATCAGTTCAATAAATCCTTTAATATAGTCAAGCATTCTTTATAACTCCCAGTACCAGCCAAAGTGTTTAAAAATAGCCGCTACGATAATATTTAAAAATGTAATCGGAACTAAAACTTTCCATGCAAATTCCATAAGCTGATCAACACGCATACGAGGGTATGTCCATCTGACCATAATCAGTAAAAAGACAATCGCAAAAGTTTTCATAAAGAACCATACAAATGTTGGGATAAAAGCAAAGCCGTGCCATCCACCTAAGAATAAAATAACAGTAATAGCGGAGACGGTAAAGAGATTGATAAATTCGGCTAAGAAGAACATCGCAAATTTCATACCGGAGTATTCGATATTAAAACCGGCAACAAGTTCCTGCTCGGCTTCAGCAAGATCAAATGGTGTACGGTTTGCTTCGGCAACTGCTGCGATTAAAAATGTTATGAATGCGATAGGTCCGAATGGTAGTCTAAATATATTCCAGTTTAAAAAATTACCGGATTGCGAATTAACAATATCAACAGTCGAAAGTGAACCGGCGTATAAGACAACAACTAAAATCGATGCGACCATTGGTACTTCGTACGAGACAACTTGTGCCGCCGAACGCATGCCACCTAAGAGTGCATATTTATTGTTGGAACCCCAACCTGCCATAAGCAATGCGATGACAGTAAAAGTTGTGATCGCCATTATATAGAGAACGCCAATATTTAAGTCGGCAACAATAAGACCATCACCAAACGGAATAACAATGTATGCCGCAAAGGCAGCGATACAACACATAACCGGCGCCCAGAAAAAGACAACTTTGTCACGAGTGGCAACTAAGATATCTTCTTTTTGCAGAAGTTTTAAACCATCCATCAAAGTTTGGTACCAACCATGCCAACCATTACGCATAGGACCAAACCGTTGTTGCATATGACCGGCAACTTTTCTTTCCCACCATACTAAGAAAAGAGCCAGTACAGAAAGCAGACCAAAAGTCCCGGCTGCTAAAATTGTATATGTAATGACAGAGAGTAAACCGCCGGATAAACCAAACGAACCGAGCAGTTCTGTTAAGGCAACTGTAATTCCGATTGCGATCATCTGTCGACCTCCGGAAGGATAACATCAAACGATGCAAATATCGCAACTAAATCAGCGATCATACAGTTGGTTGCAATTTCAGGGAGAAGTTGCAGATGAGGATATGAACCACCACGAGCTTTCAAACGGAAAGGTTTTTTAGATCCATCAGAAACTAAATGAACACCCATCTCACCACGAGAGTTTTCAATACGAGTATATGTTTCACCTGCCGGTGGTTTAAAATTCGGTGATACTTTTGCTTTAATAGGACCTTCAACTATACTGTCAAGTGCTTGCCCGACAATTTTACATGATTCCTGAATTTCATCAAGACGAATCATGTAACGGTCATAGACATCACCATTGTGATATATTGGAATATTAAAATCGAAGCGATCATAAATTGAGTATGGGTCATCACGACGTAAATCATAGTCAACGCCTGAAGCACGAAGAATAGGACCCGAGGCACCATAGGCTAAAGCAAGATCAGCATCAAGTTTGCCTATACCGATAGTTCTCATTTTCCAAATCGGGTTACCGTTTAGAAGTCTTTTATATTCTTCAACTTTTTCAGTGATATTAGCAATTGTTTTACGACATCTAGGTGTAAATTCTTCAGGTATATCTTTTGATACTCCACCAATACGAATATAATTGTATGTTAATCTTTGTCCACATGTCATTTCAAAAAGGTCAATAATATCTTCACGTTCACGAAGAGCATATAAGAAAGGAGTCAAAGCACCGATGTCCATCGCAGTAGTTCCAAAGAAAATGAGATGCGAAGCGATACGGTTGAGTTCAAGCATGATAACACGGAGATACTCAGCTCGTTCAGGAACTTCGATTCCTGCTAACCTTTCAGCCGCGAGTGAAAATACCTGGTTGCAAGACATTGAAGTTACATATTCAAACCGATCAAGCATAGGTATACACATTGCATAGGATCTGTTTTCACAGATTTTTTCGATGGCACGATGTAAATAGCCAATATATGGAACGACTTTAACAACTCTTTCACCATCCATCGTCAACAACAAACGGCAAACACCGTGAGTCGACGGGTGATGAGGTCCCATATTCAGATCATATTCTTCAGTTCTCAAGTCACTCATTATTATAAGTCAGGGAAACGAATAAAATCAGGCGCGTCCCAGTCCTTTCTCATCGGATATCCTTGGTCCCAATCATCTGGAAGAAGGAATCGAGTCAAGTTGTCATGGTTATTTACCTGAATACCATATAGTTCCCACATTTCTCTTTCATACCAATTAGCCGCCGGCCATATCGTCTGAACCGAATCAACTGATGGGTTTTCATGTGGGAGAACAACTTTAAGATCAATTCTAATTTTTTTCTTTGAGGAAGCTAAATTGTATACAGCTTCAAAATTTTCTGTAGTATCAACACCACCAAGATTGCAGAAATAATCAATCAATAGCTCAGGATCATCTTTTAATTTTTGACAAACTCTGACTAAATTATCAGCTTTTACTTCAAACCACAAATCATATTTACCTGATTCACAGAAAGTCATAAGAGATGCATAGTTAGATTCTATATATGCTTTTAGTTCTTCGTTGTTCATTTTTCCTGCCAGTCGCCTAGCTTGCGTTGCTGAATCTGCTTTTGTAATGTTAAGCAACCTTCAAGAAGTGATTCAGGTCTCGGCGGACATCCCGGAATGAAAACATCAACAGGAATAATATGCTCGATACCTTTTTCAACTGAATAAGAATCATAATAGAACGGACCACCTTTAATAGTACATCCACCCATCGCGATAACATAGCGAGGTTCCGCCATTTGATCGTAGAGAGTACGAAGACGTGGTGCCATCTTTTTCGTAATTGTACCGGCAGCAATAATAAGATCGGCTTGACGAGGTGATGCTCTGAAGATCATACCGAGTCTGTCAAAATCGTATCGTGATGCTCCTGTACACATAAGTTCGATCGCGCAACAAGCAGTTCCAAAGAGCAGATACCAGAGAGATTTTGCCTGCGCAAAATTCAGCACCTGTTCTACCGATGTTGTCACAATAGCCCCGCCCGGGATTTTTTCCGAATAAACCGGAAGTTTCTTAATTATACCCATTTTAATGCTCCCTTACGCCAGGCATAGAATAAACCAAAGAATAGAATTAGTATGAAAATTATCATTTCGATGAGAGCGTATAAACCAAGTTCTCCAAAAGCGACTGCCCATGGAAACAAGAAGACTGCTTCAACATCAAAAATAACAAAGATAAGTGCAAATATATAAAAACGGTTATTGAATCGGAACCAAGAATCACCAATAGGCTCTTCAGCACATTCGTAGTTGGCATTCTTTTTGGGATATGGATTATGAGGACGGATGAGCTTTGACAGGAAAAACGTAAAAAGAACGATTCCAATTCCGACAAAGATAAAGACTAAGACCGATAAATATTCAGCAACCATACAACAACCTTCTTCAACAAACCATTATGTGACTTAATTCACAATTTAATTCAAGCAAACAACAAAAAAAATAAAAATTGTCAAGTTTTATTTACAATTATTTTCGCTCAAGTCGTTAATTACCAATATCATTTCATAATTGCCGTGATTTGAATCATTTACTTATTTATACGTATTAAAATAATGAAGACTTATATATATAACCATTTATAATAAAAAGAGATACGAGACAAAATATGTCCCATATCTCTCTATGTTTAGATTTATTTCTTTTCTACTTTTCTAATTATCAAATAGAGCCCAATAATTAAAAATGTGAAAATTAGTGAAGTAACTCCGAGACCTTTGCGTCGGAAATAGAATTCTTCAATTAATTCAGCTGAATTCTTTTTGACATCTTCTGCCTGTTTCATACCGGTTTCAGCTTTTGGCATAACAGAATCAATATTAAATGAATGCAGAGTTGTGCGAGTCTGAATCAATGACTGTCTGAGTTCTTTCATAGTGAACTCAACATCGGTTGTTGCCATTCCTTTTTCAATCGCTTCATCAAGTATAGCCTGAGCTTCAGCTTGTGATTTAACCAAAGATTTTAAAGCATTTGAAATACCAGCGGCAGTTTCTAAACCTTTGGTACCATCATCAGCCGAATGACATTCGATACAAAGAGCAGGCTCTTCGGTACCAATCCATTTGTCCTGTGGTTTTAAAATCTTATGATTTGAATGACAAGTCATACACATAGGGAAATCAGTTTCCTCGTATGCTTCTTTATGCGGTGATGCATTAAACATTTCAGATTCAATAGCATGACAAGTACCACAAACCGCAACCAGAGAACTCACACCCGGAGGAGCGGCACCATGGTTACCATGACAATCATTACAGACCGGAGCAGAAAGATCACCACGCTCAAAGAGAGCAGTGCCATGTACCGATGCTTCATAGTCAGCTACCGGCGATGCGTCGAGTCCATATGAATTCATCAAGGTTTCATCACTATGACATTTACCACATGTTTTGGTAATATTCAGCGGATGAGTGCTTGAATGCGGAAGCTTGGCAGTATTAATTTGATGAACCGAGTGACAGGAAACACAGTTTGCCACTTTGGTATCACTTTTTTAAAGAAGCTGTATTCCATGTATTGAAGTTTTGTATTTGTCAAACTGATCAGTCGGCAATGACGGGTTATGGTCATGCATATAAACTGGGTTAGAGTGACAGCTCGCACAAAACTTTGGTACATCTTTATAGTCAGGTACACCTTTGTAACCTTTTGAATCACGGACATCATCCATATCGTCAAGCGATGGATCACCACCATGACAATCAACGCATCCGAGACCTTTTTGAATATGCACATCTTTAGAAATGAGATGTGAAGGACCGTCGTCATCTTCAAAATCTGCATGACAGGTCATACAATTATTTTCAGCAGCAGAAACCATTACGGCAGAAAACATACAGACCATGAGACAGATAAAAATATTTTTAAACATTGTCATCTCCTATTCTACCATGTAACCGTAAAGGGTCATAAAAATTATGAATGCCAACACAAAATATCCAAAAGCTGTAAACAGTTTAGATTTTTGATCGACTGCTGATTTTCTATCTATAAACGGAACGATTGCCCAAATAAGACCACCGAGCGAGAATACAATTATACCAACTAATTCACCCTCTAAAAAGAGAATGTGAGCTGGAAGCATCTTCAGTGCCTGGAAGGCAAACATGAAATACCACTCAGGACGAATTACCGCCGGAGGTGGAGCAAAGGCATCGGCTTTTTCGCCGAGCGGCCAGTGAATAACGCCGATACCATCCGGGAAGAATGTTGCCAGGACAGCAATAACATTTAAAACTATTAACCAAACTAATAAATCACGCAAAACGAAGTTTGGGAAAAACTTCATATATTTCTTTTCAGAAGCAGGTTTGTTTGCCCATTCAATCGGCTCACTCATACCCTGTCTTTGAACCATTATCAAATGTGCTGAAAGAAGAACTGTGAAGAGACCCGGAAGAATCGCAACATGCAGACCAAAGAAACGTCCGATAGTTGCACCGGTAACTTCGGTACCACCACGCATAATAATCAACAAGTCCTGACCAATAACCGGAACTGCCCCTGCCATACCTGTTCCAACACGAGTAGCAAAATATGCCAGTTCGTTCCATGGAAGCAAATAGCCTGAGAATCCGAATAAAAGTGAAAGAGCAAATAAGCCCATACCAGAGAGCCATGTCATTTCTCTTGGTTTGCGATATGCTTTTGTAAAGTAGACAGTAAACATATGCAGGAATACAAATAATACCATTATATTCGCAGACCATGAATGAACAGCACGCACTAGCCAACCGAATGAAACGGTCGAGACAATAAATTGTACTGATTCAAAAGCGGAGTCAGCACCGGGACGGTAATACATAAGAAGTAATATTCCTGAAATGACTTGTATCATAAATAGGAACAATGCGATTCCACCAAAATAGTAAAAGATAGAATGCGAATGGGTCGGTACAACTTTTGTACCCATGTAATCGACTAAGGCAGAAATTTTAAACCGGCTGTCAACCCAGTCGTACATTTTTGCCGATAAATTTTTATCACTCATCAACTATCTCCTTTGCTTACAAAGATAGTTTCCCCAACTTCTTTCACTTGATACGGATCAAGCGGACGAGGTGGTGGACCCGAGATATTGGAACCATCCAAACCGTATCGACCATTGTGACATGAACACCACAATATGCCAAGGTCAGGGCGATGCTGTACGGTACAGTCAAGATGCGTACAGGTTGCACTCATTGCTTTTAAATCATTTGTTTCTGTAATATAAATAATCCCCATAGAACGTCCGTATTTAAAATACTTCGCCTTCTTGGGTTCACCTTCAATATCCGCTCTGGAAAATGAAAGTTTCAGCTGTGACAGTTTTGCTTCTGCAAGTTTTGGTGGGGTGATATATTTATACATCGGGTAAAATACCGCCGCCATTGCAAGTAAAGCCGAACCGCCCAAAGCTGCTTCAAGGAAACCACGACGTGATTTTTCTCCTGACACAACTTCTCCTCTATTGTTTTACTCTTTTATTAACTCTTATAAATTTATTTTCAGATGATGCATGAAAACAAGACAAATTAACTTGACTTATATCAACATCAACTAACTTAACACAGCTATAGCATCAATTTCTATTTTGACATCTTTTGGTAAACGGCTCACCTCAACAGTAGCACGTGCCGGTGGATTCTCTTTGAAATACGATGCGTACACTTCATTTATAGCAGCAAAATCATTCATATCTGTTAAATAAATTGTCGTTTTTACAACTTGAGAATATTCGGCACCGCCTGCTTTCAGCACTTGACCAAGATTATCCATTACGAGTTTGCATTGTTCGACAGCAGTGTCACCAACAACTTCCATTGTTTTTGGATCTAGCGGAATATTGCCCGACACGTATAAAGTTTCGGCACAGGTCACTTTGACCGCTTGTGAATATGGACCGATTGCTTGAGGAGCTAAATCGGTTTGCACAATTTTTTTCATCATATCTCCTAGGTATGACAATAATCAAAAACATTTTTTTAGTGCAAACAAGCGATTTTTTATTTTAGGGTAAAATTAAGGACAGATCTGTCTCGGTAAGGCTAAAATGAATCGAGACCATCTGGTCCCATAAGAGCTACAAATGCTTTCATAGCTTCGTCATCATATGCCCCTTTGATAGAGAGCATAACTTTTAAAGCCGGGAATGTATCCATGGCACGCTGGTAGACCCGTTCGGTCGTCATAGCATCAAATGAATCAGCGATTGCAACGATTTTTGAGAATATATGCATTTCATTAAGACCGATATTATTCGGATAACCGGAATGGTCTCCTCGTTCATGATGCTGCAGTATTGGATACATCGATGCTTCCGGGATTTGATTGGTTTCCCGCATCAGCTCATCGCCCCACTTCGGATGTTTTTTCATAATCTCAAACTCGATTGAATTTAACGCAGAACGTTTATGTAAAATCCGTTCCGACACTTTCGATTTACCAACATCGTGCAGTAATGCTCCAACACCAAGTTCAAACAAAAACTCTTTGTCATAAAATCCCATCTGTTGAGCCAAAGCTATCGCAAAAGTACATACATTGACCGAATGGGTATAGGTATAATAATCAAACGAAGATATTTGCATAAGAGAATGAAAAGCTTCTTTCCCTTTGAGAATATAGTTGACCGTATTACCGACCAGCTCTTTGGACCGTTTTATATTTTCACCATAGGTAGGTCTGCTTAAAATATCCTCTACTAAATTTGTAGAAGTCTCATAGAGAATACCTGCTTTTTTAAGTTCAGGGATTAGCGGATCATGAATTATTTTGTCGAGATTTTTTTCAATATAAAGCTGATATTTATGCTTACTTTCAGAAGTGATATATACTTTTTCAACCGAGTTTTCAAGTAGTTTCTGACGAGTACGGTCAGTAAACGGCAAATCGGCGGAACGGTATAAAACCAGATTTCTATTGATATTGAGAAAGAGATCAAAATTTAGAACCGAATCAATTCGTATAGAATCAAGTTGGATTGGTATAAATTTTTGATCTGTTTTTGTCTCAGTAGTAAGGCTCATATTGCTTTCTTCATTATACAGTAACTTTTAAAGATATTTGTATTTCTCATATCTTTATCGGCAGAAACAGCAATTTGGTTGATAAAAAAAACCTTCTGAAGTGATCTTCAGAAGGTATTGTAGGAGGGTAAAAATCCGGGCATGATACCCGTTTTATTGAGGCACCCAAAGCTTAGGGTGTGAGCTTACTATTGTGTATTATAATTTTTGATTGTACTCATCACAGAATTCAGTGATGTTGAGATGTTTGTCAGAATTTTTGAGTATTTTTTCAAAAGTTCCGAATACTGCCAACGCATCTGGAATGCTTTTTCAGGGAAGTCAAACAGCTCTAAAAGGACGATTTTATAGATCTCATCAATATATTTGACTACATAATAGGGATAATCAGGCACATTCGAGTCCTGCACTTCCCCTTTACTGATTCTTTCGCGGTAAACTTCGATTTTTTCAAGCATAACAGTACCAAAACACCACGGGGTCATAATTATGCCTAAATTAGCACCATCGGTGTAAAAACGACGGATATTTTTCATCAGAAGGTCAATAATGACTGATTTTGCTCTATAAAAGGCGATTGATTCGTTGAATTCCGTTGTTGTGGTCATCAGTTTTTCAGAAAGTTTTGATTTTTCGTTGTTTGCGTTTTGATATGCTAATTCTAAAAAATGATAAAAATCATCAAAATAGACTTTGCTGTTTTCAGACAAAGACATGATATAATAGCCGTGCTCATCATGACGGATTTTTGGATCATTGGTGCTTTCTAATCGTTCTTGTGAAAATCCTCGTTGATATCTGCCTTCTAACATAAAGTCTCCTACTTTTGTTTTTCTCATCTGTCTAGGTCTACTGCAACCGCTTTGCCAAACGTGGGGAAATCGGTTTCTTTTTGAAACGAACGACTTATCTGACTGTAATACATTGGGTTATAATTTCTCTTGGCTCAAAAAAGATAGCTGTAGTCTTTTATGAGAAGTGAGCATTTGTATGCAGAGAGTGAACTTGAACTCATATATATGCATTTATTTATAAATATTTAGACAAAATTTATCTGTGCGATAACTGAACAATGTGGATGTTGAAGTATAATATAACTCATAAAATTGTCGATAAGTTTACAATAAGTAAAAGAGTTTATCATAGTTTTTAGGAGTTTTAAATGAACGACAGCAGCAACGGGCTACAAGTTACAAAGAGTAAATCAAAAAAATTAAAATTTAAACGGTCAAAAGATTACTCCCCCGACAAATTAAAACAAAAAGAGCAACGTCATAACAAACGTGACCGCCGTCTGAAATTAGATTTGCTCCGATTGGATGAGTTAGCCGTAATTGACGAATTGGAAGAGTTCGACGAAATGCTTTCTGATTATGAAGAATTAGTTTAAACAGATTTTCTTTCAAAAAACAGATCAAATCATATATCTATATAGTGACAGACCACAGTACTGTCTAAAAAAAAACCCACCCCAAGGGGTGGGCTACCCTACAATTAATAATATCTATTCAGCAATTTCGTAAGTAATCATAACTTCAGTTTCAAAACTCAACTCTTCGGCAAAGAATCCCCCTTCATTACTTGGTAAAATATCCATAGCAGCACGCACTGAAATAGAGTTAAATTCTCGGTAGTAATTTTCACGATTTTTGTTAAAACGACTTCCATCACTAAACAATTCTTGAAATCCAACTATACTACTAAAGCTTATATTTAAAGATTCTGAAATAATTACAGCTTTTTGTTTTGCTTTTTCAATAGCTTCTTTTAATGCTTTTTCTTTCAACTCTTTCAGATTAATTAACTCAAAAGAAATTTTATCAACTCTCTTTATTTTACTTTCACTAATAGCTATAAGAATTTTTTCAATTAAATTTAAGTCTTCAGTAGTAATACTTGCTGACATTATTGCAATAAAATCTTTTTTTGAAGACAAGAATGCTTTACTACCATAATTTTCACTACTGGTAAAAAATGAAGTTGATATATTTTTATCGATTAACCCTAGAGCTTTTAACTTTTGAGAAATTTCATTCATTTGTTTTTTGGCTTTATCAAATGCCACTCCAAGTGATTTCCCATAACTGTTTATAGAGAAAGATATTTTCACACGGTCTGCTTTGGCATATGTTTTCACTTTGCCATACACGGATAGTTTATTTTTTTCAATTAGTTGAGCATTGTTCAGTGGTGCTAATCCAAAAGTTAATAATAGTGTAAAGATGATTGTAATTAGTTTCATGACTCCTCCAGTAAAATTATTCATAACATTGATACTTCTGTTTATATTTATTTATACCCTCATGACATAAGAAGATTCAAATTCTTCTATAAAAAAAAGGAACAGGCAAGCCTGTTCCCTACAATTACAGATTCTATAGTTAGAATTAAATCTATTCAATCCAGTCGGTGATGAAAATATTTGTTTCGCCACGAACTTTGTTATCTCTGTTTGAAGCAAAGACTAATTTTTTGCCATCATGTGAAAACATTGGGAACCCATCAAAGGTGTCATTATAAGTTATCCGTTCGACTTCTTTGGTTTCAATATCAACGGTGTATAAATCAAAATTCCGACCTTTTGGGTCATCCATATTAGAACAGAAAATAATCGTTTTCATATTCGGATGCATATATGGTCCAAAGTTTGCCTTACCATTGTTAGTCAACTGAATAGGTTTGCGGTCTTTCAGGTTCATAACAAAAAGTTCAAGTTTGCTTGGGCGGATAAACCCATCAGCAAGAAGTTCCTGATAAGATTTTAAATCATCACCTTCAGGACGTGATGCTCTCCATACAATAGACTCACCGTCGATTGAGAAAAATGCACCGCCATCGTAGCCCGGCATATCGGTAATCTGCTCAACCTCGGAACCGTCGGGATTCATAATGAACAACTCCAAATCACCGGTACGAACTGATGTGAAAATAATTTTATCCCCTTTAGGAGAATAAACTGCTTCAGCATCGTAGCCTTTTTCACTTGTTAACTGTCTGATATTAGAACCATCAGGGTCGGCGGCAAAAATATCGTATGTGTTATATAACGCCCAAACATAACCACGAGACATATCAGGTTTTGGCGGACAGGCATCACCACCCAAATGAGTCGAGGCATAGATAATCGACTTTCCATCGGGTGCTAAAAATGAACAAGTTGTTGTGCCATTGCCTGAGGAAACTTTTTTAAGATCGGAGCCATCAGCATTCAAGGTATAGATAGCATCACACTCGGCACCATCACGCTTTGACTGCATAATAAGTTGGCTACCATCGTATGAAAAATATGCTTCAGCGTTTTCACCGCCAAAGGTAAGTTGTTTTGTATTTGAAAAATGTGTCTCACCTTCAACTATAGTAACAGGCTTAACCGGTTCTTGTTTGGCTGCTTCTTTTTTACCACAACCGACAACGATCAGTAAAGCAGAAAGAATAATCAGATATTTTTTCACAATAACTCCTTTTATTTTTTTAAAACTTCTTGATGACTTTGTGCCAATAAAGGTTGTAAATTAGATAAAGTAAACGAAAAAATATCATGGAGCGAATAGATGAAAAAGATAGCCGTACTAGTTTTGTTTCTGTGCATGACTACCCTGATTGTGCATGCGGAAGAAAAAGAAGATATTTTAGAAAAGATACTAACCGAAGTTGGCTTCACAAAAGCTGATCTAGGCTATCAACCAAAAGGGTACTGGAACAGGTTTCCGCTTGATACAGAATATAAACTGACTTCATTTGATGCTCTCTTTGCCGAACCGTTGAAATTGCCCGACTATGCGACCGTGATGGCGAACACGGTTGAGTTGTACATGGACCCAATCTACTCCGATAGCAATTCCGATGGCTTGTACAAACTGGTTTACAACTTAGGCGTTGATAAAAAACTTGGTGGTTTTCGTTCCTACTCTGCCAATTTATTACCTGCTCCAAATTCTTATACACCTCTGCAAACTGCAGTAGACCAGTTGTTCGCATTAGCTGGTGAAGTAGAATCATATTCGACTTTTGGAACTGTTGCGGAGTACCCTCCATATAAAAAAGCAATTCAGGATGCGGTCAAAGTTTTACCTGACTCGGTTGAAATTGTATTAGCCGAACTTGTAGTCAACTTGACCGAATCAATCAGGTGGCGGAACATTGCTTTCAGAAAATGTGACCTGTCTGATATGCAGAAAGTTTTTGTAATTAGAGATTTAGCAGATACACAAAACGATGGAACCAAATATTATCCTGCTATCGACGACATCGCTCACACTATAGATTATGCCTCACTTCATTACGCCGCTCTCAAAGTTGCCGCTGCTGCTGAACATGCCGAACAACAATTACAAAAGTTGAAATCTGAAATACCAATAAACTTTTCACTTGAGTTTGACACACCATTTGGAAAAGTTGCAATTTTTTCAAAGACAAAACAAAAACTGCTCAGATACAATGCCACCAACTCTCTGCTTATTATAGATTGTGGAAATGATAATTTGTATAGAGGTTCCGCAGGTGCAACAGCATCGCTTACAAACCCAGTCTCGCTTCTACTCGACTTAGGCGGTAACGATATTTACGGCGACGCAAACGAATCAAGCGTTACAACAGGTGTCGGACTTCTCGGTGTTGGGCTGGTTCTTGACTCGGATGGTCACGACAAATATAACGGTTCTATCTTCGCACAAGGTGCAGGACTCTTTGGCGTTGGCGTACTCTATGACCGAAGCGGAAACGACATTTATAAATCTCAACTGTCATCACAAGGGTGCGGATATTTTGGAATTGGTTTATGCTTTGATGGAGTCGGCGACGATGATTACTACATACATGGTTCGGGTCAGGGACTCGGAGGAGTCGGCGGAGGTGTTGGCGTGTGTGCATCGTGTGGTGGGAACGACAAATATAAAGCGGAACCGTTTTCAGAAATCGTCAACCGTGGCGACTACCATAGCAAGCATACAATCAACGGCAACGAAGCACAGGGTGCAGGGTTTGGCAGACGGGGTGATGGTTCCGATGGGCACGCCTGGGCAGGTGGACTTGGTGCGATTATCGACATCAACGGTGACGACTACTATTACTCGGGCAACTGGTCACTCGGCGTTGGCTACTGGTTCGGCACCGGGATTGCAATCGACCGGCGTGGTGACGATATTTATAAGTCATGTTATTTTACTCAAGGTTCGGGAGCACATTTTTGTAACGGGATACTTATAGATGAAGACGGCAACGACAAGCATGAACTTTTTGAAACAGCAGGTGCCGCTCTTGGATTCGGATGGGACTACACCAACGCATTTTTGATTAACAAAAACGGCAACGACATATATAGAGCAAAAATGATTTCAATCGGGCTTTCGCAGATTCGTTCCAACGCATTTCTAATCGACATCGGTGGTGATGATATTTATTACCTTGGCGATGGAACCCCCGGGCTTGGCGAAGCAACTTACCGCACAGACTATGAGTTCCCGTCGAAACTGACACCATATTATTACTACGCAAAATCGTTCGGTGCATTTATTGATATTGGTGGTAACGATTCATATATCGACTTCACCGATAGCAGTGAAACAGTTTCTACAAAATTTATAAATAATAGTCTATGGTTCCAACCATCAAAGACAGATTCAACTTTCGGAGCTAACAATTTTGGCGTAGGTATCGACATCGAAGACGGCACTGTACCCGAATTGTTTTTATGGTATAAGGAGTAAAGAAGAGGAAGTATGGAAAAGAAAAGAAACCCTTTGCTCGCAGGGTTGTTATCATTAATAACTTTTGGATTAGGTCAAATATACTGCGGAAAATTAAAAAGAGCAGTGTTACAGGTAGTCGTGTTCTTTTTAGGATTAAATATCATATTATACTTCTCTTATATGGAGGCAATAATGCCCTTCAATGTAATAATACCTGTTCTTTTTATAATTGGTTCATATCCATTCTTTATAATAGACGCATACTTATTAGCTCGGAAGACAGAAGCAATTGAATTACAATCTTACAATAAATGGTATTTCTATATTCTATATCCAATTATATTTCTTATCGTTTTAGCACATACAAATTTTTATGTTGATAAGTTTGAAGCAATTAAAGTTCCATCTATGGGAATGGCAAATACTATAATCGTAGGTGATTTCTTTTGGGCAGACAAAAAAGCATATGTTGACTCTTCTCCGCTACGAGGTGATATAGTTATCTTTTATCCACCTCATATAGAAATAAAATATATAAAAAGATGTATGGCAATCCCTGGCGACACTCTTGAAATAATTGATAGAGTTATTTTTATTAACGGAAATAAACAAGATGAACTAGGGACGGTTAAATTTACCAGTAATCGAATAAAACCAAGAATGGCAGGTGGGCGAAACAGTTTTGACAACTATGGTCCAATTATAATTCCTGAAAATTATTTTTTTATGATGGGTGACAATCGAGACAATTCATCTGACTCCCGTGCTTGGGGATTAGTTTCAGAAGAATCAATTCTCGGAGAAGTTTCAACAATTTATTGGAGTGATGATTGGAATCGAATTGGCATGATACCAAAGTAAATTCATCAATCGCTTCGCAAGGCTTCGACCGGGTCGACCTTGGCGGCTTTGGATGCCGGGAAATATCCTGCGATAAGAGCAACCGTAAGACCTATCACAAAAGATATCAGCACTAACCAGATTGGCATTGTAAACAACTCGACCGCATCGACGCCCTCTTTTTCCATAAACGACTGTGCGATAAAAGAACCCAAGCGGGAGATCAACCAACCGAACAGAATCCCCGCCGATGCACCTATCGTGCCTATCATCGCAGACTCGGTTAAAAACAAAAGTTTTATATACAACTCATCGGCGCCTAACGATTTCAAAATTCCAATCTCGCGTTTGCGTTCAATAATTGACATGACCATAGTGTTGACAATCCCAAGCGATGCTGTTATCAAAGCAATCAATCCGATCAGTCCTAAGCCCATATCAAAATAGAAAAAGAATTTTTGTATCTCTTCAAATTCCTGTGCGTATGAAAAGGGACGGTAGCCGAGTGCTTTAACAGAGTCGGCAATGTTTTTGTGCATGACACCTTGGTCGATGTTGAGCGTAATTTTTGGGAATGATTTTGAATTTGTCCCTTGATTAAACAAATCAAGCTGTCCGCCCGAAACCATCGACAACATATCCATCGCTCCCCGACCGGCACCTTTGCTGTTGAACCGTTCAGCAAGATACATCGGTATCAAAACAGGTTTGCTACTAGTGCGACGACTTCCTCCGTTGTCTAGGACACCTACGATAGTAAGGGTGTCAGAAAATATTTCATTGGCATTCATATAGCCGCCGATAAATCGCTGGAGAGCATCGTTCGCTTCAGTTTTCAAAACGGTCGTGATGTAATCTTTATTAGTCAACGAATCAAATTTTATAGTTTTAATTCTCTCCATGACATTAAACGAATCCGATTTTATAATTGCTACAAGTCCGCTGTCGACCGATGCTGCCTTGGCAGAAATAATAAGTTGTCTGCCTATAAGTGAATCAGGGAATGCAATTTCGAACTCTTCGATAAATTCATCGGTGAGAAGAATTTCTTTTAAGCTATCAGACTTAAGATGTTCACCATAGGTAAGCCTGCTGTATAGTTTTGTTTGGTAGGCGTCAAGCGGCAGAGCTTGGGCATCGGTTTCATAGGTAGAATCGTCAATCGTTATCGTGACAGCAAAAGATTCATACGGGTAGGCAAGGCTGACTCCTTTGATTTCAGAAAGCAAACGAAGTGCTTCGTTGTCGAGCGGTTTGATAAGTGTATCGCTGACGAGAATTGTATCGGGAACTACTGTTGAGTCGGCTGTACTATCGGCATTTATTTCTTCTGCATCATCATCCTCTTGTTGTCTATGTGGTAAATCGGAAGTATCATTTTTTTCATAGACAATCATTGTATTAAACAGTCCAAGTTTATTAAACTCCGATGCAATATTTTCCTGCATACCTGCACCAAATGAAAGCATCGACACAAAAGCAGCGATAGCAATGACAACACCCGATGCCGTCAAAAACGTACGAAGTTTCATCCGCCATAAATTACCAACTGAGATATAAAGCATATCACGCAGATTCATTACGACCTCCGTTTTTTATCACTTCAACTATTTTACCGTAGTCCATACGGATTATACGGTCAGCGTTCTCCTTGGCAAATTGCAAATCATGGGTCACGATAACAATCGTCAGACCTTTATTGTGTAGGTCAGAAAAAAGTTTGGCTATCTGGTTAGTGTTCTCTTGGTCTAAATTACCGGTTGGTTCATCGGCAAAAAGCACTTGTGGTTCTTTCACCAAGGCACGAGCTACTGCGACTCTTTGCTGTTCGCCACCCGACAAGTCGGAAGGTTTGTGGTCAAGACGTTCACCTAAGCCGAGCGACTCAAGCATAGCGGTTGCTTTTGAACTGCGTTCATTTTTTGGAGTGTTATCAAAAAAAGAGCCATCTCAACATTGTATAAAGCGGTGTGATGTGGAATCAAATTAAACGATTGGAAGACCATGCCAATTTTATCGGCACGATATGATGCTATCTCTTTTTTAGACATTTGAAAAAGGTCTACCGAGTCAACATGCTCCGTTCCGCCTGTTGGCGTGTCTAAGCCGGCGAGCATATTGAGTATCGTAGATTTACCCGACCCCGATGAGCCGACGATAGCAAGGTATTCCCCTTGGTAAATTTGTAAATCGACACCATCGACAGCTTTAACAGTTGACGCTCCCCGTTTGTAATGACGGAGCAGGTTGGCGGTTTCTATCCAAAGTTTATTCATTAAATTCTATACGCAAAGTTTGAGAATTAGTTGTATTAAAAAGGGACAAACCAAAGAGTCTTCTATCCATAAAGCTGTTGACAAAAAAGAATTATTATATATACTTTAGTACAAGTCATATCAAAATACCAATACTGGGATAAGATTAATATCTATGATACTTCTTTAATGCTTAAAAAGTAATTAAACATTGTTAAAGGAAAACAGGATTTCTAGGAGGAATTATGCCTTACAGAATTACCAATGTACTTAAAAGCATTACGTATTATTTTTTATTCATCTTTTTTCTTTTCAGTTATCAGGTTTCAGTCGCATATGACATTAATGATGATTTAAATGAAACAGAATTTGAAGTACTCTTGAATCAACAAGCTACATCTAATTTTACAGCAACAAATCAAGAATACTATCGGGGTATAATTATTGTAGATAGCACCCTTCCTGTTGCTTTTTTTGGTATGTACCGATTCAGTCAAATGACTGATCCCGGATGGGACCTTTTTAGACAAACGATTGATTGGGCAACTAATTATCAAAATCACTCTACTGCCAAAATTTGCTTTGCTCCTCACGACAGAACTACAACACTGCAAAAGGAAGATACTTTTACTGCTTACAGGTTTTTGATTGATAGTATGAATTTTGATTCTGCTAATATCTTCTTTTCAAATATTGATTCTATTGGAAATATAGATTATTCTTCTTATGATCTTGTATTTAATAGTGGATATAGTATTTCTTCCCAGCCCCCATATGCATTAAATATAATTGAACAAAATGTTCCTTTTATAACTACGAATGCTTCTGTAGCTCTTGATATCGGCATTGGAGTTAATTTGGAAGAATTGCATGAAACTAGAGATTTTGTTTATATAAATGACAGCAGCCATAGTATTACTGCAAGTTACATTCCCGGTCTATTGATTTTTAATGATAGTATGTGGATGGATGCAGTGTTTCCTTCTGGTAATGGAGTGGCTATAGTCACTGCCGATGATGGTCAGTATTATCCGCCAGCTCTCATATCAATCAATCAAGTAGATTCAAGTACTGCTATAGGTGGAACTTCGTTAGTTACTATTGACTTTTCTCCTGGGGCAGCACCTCTCGAAACAGCCGGGTTTGAATTATTATTATCTTATGACACCACAGTATTAAGCATTATTTCAATAACACAAGGTGAATTACTTGACAGCTGCCAATGGAATCACTTTGCATATTTTGTTGGTTCAGATGCAGACTGCGGGGGTGTACCTTGCTCTGAAGATAAAATTAAAATTGTAGCTTTTGCTGATCTATTCCATTCTTCGCTATGCAACATTTCTACTGAGGGAACTTTGGTGAATATTAATTTTCAAGTTATTTCTGATCCTTTTTATGAGTGCAGTAGAGCATCGGTATATTTCAATTGGTACGATTGTGGTGATAACTCGTTTTCATCATCAGGTGGTGATACAACTTTTGTTTCTAGAAACGTACTCGCAGATTTTCCAAACCACATAATTGAAGATACAACCTTCCCAACTAACTCCGGCATGCCTGATGAGTGTATAGTGGGAACTCAACCCGTTCAAAGAAGAATTAATTTTGCTAACAACAGTGTGGTTATTGAAGGATGTTTACCTTACTCTCATTTTAATGACAAAGGAGATATCAACTTAAATGACATCCCTTATGAAATAGCTGACGCTATTCTTTTTTCGAATTACTTTACCTTTGGTAAAGATGTTTTTTCAGTAGATCAGGAGAATCAAATCCTTGCTACCGATGTCAACACTGATAGTTTAACCCTGACCTTAGATGATTATGTTTTTATTTGGCGTTATGTATATGGTGAGTTTTTTAAATCTCTTGATTCACCATCTTCTTTGACAGCTATTGATACTGTTCTATTTACTCAAGATACCATCAATAAAAAAGTAAGTTTATCTTATCCTTACTCTCTACGAGCTGTGTATCTTGTATTTGAAGGAGACTTAAGACCTTGGGGATGGGGAGAAGATTCTACAGATACACCATTTGATGGTAGTCACACAAGAGTTCTGTTAGATATCTACTTAAATGGTGATACTGTATTTTATCAAGATTCTTTGTTCTATTACACAGGAGAAGGAACACTTGTGGGAGCTTTTGCTGCTGTTAATGGAATAAATTCAATCCCTACCGCAATTGTTGGAGGAAGCGGAAGCTGCTGCCTAAACAGAGGGAATTTTGATGGCGACAGTCTTGGACAGACAGACATCAGTGACCTTGTCACCTTGGTTTCATATCTATTTGATACAGGAACAGCACCACCTTGTTTTGATGAAGGAGATATAAGTGCTGACTGGAGTATTGATATTGCTGACCTTGTCTTTTTAGTGAACTTTATATTCTCACATGGACCTCCTCCACCTGCATGCCAATAAAAAACTAAGAACTTATAATATAAAGGGTCGGTTTTTTAAGCCGACTCTTTTTTATGTTTATGAACACGGAAACAACCTACATCACCTACTCGGTCGTGCTGACCACCAGATCTATCTCGGTGCGGATATCAAGTTCGGTTCCCTCGGATTCCGACTGTTCAAGCACAGTTTCAGGCAGATAGTTTTCATCAATGCGATAGGTCACGATACCGACTTTCAAAACTTTATCTTCGATTAGAGCCGTCGCTTCATCCAAAGTCATACCGACAACTTTTGGCATAAATGTAAAGTTCGATGCTCTCCCTCGGTTAACCATCAGGTTGACAGTAGTCCCCATCGGTATTTCAACACCCTGGTTCGGATACGAAAAGACGACAACTTTTTCAGGAAGAGTGTCAGAAAACGCCCAGGCAATTTCGCCAAGAACAAGTCCGGCAGTTTCTAAATTCAGCATTGCCTGCCGAACCGAAAGACCGCTAAGGTCGGGGATAATTATATTTTTCTGTCCAAGCGAAACGACAAATTTTACAACCCGTCCCTCTTTGACATTTGTACCTGCAATAGGAAACTGGTTTAAGACAATACCTTTTTCTTTGCCGGGTGAATATTCTTCGGAACTGATTTCAAAGGCGAGGTTTAAATCTTTTATCCCAAGTTGTGCTTCGGTCAGACGCTGGTCTTGAAAGTCGGGCAGGGCAAATTCTTCACCATGTCGAGTAATGACCGGCATAACAATTGAGTTGATTATAAAATAGAGAATGAGTAAAACTACAAATGGAATTCCGCCGAACGACATGATTTTTCGGGCGGTTGAACCTGCAGGGAAAAGATTTGAGTAGAAAGAATTTCTGCTTCTGTTTTTATTCAGTCGTGATGCTTGTATATTCATATTTCACCATTATGCTTTGTTAGTCTGTCTGATATATCTTATACACAAGAGTGAAAAAAAAATGATAAAAAGGCAAGTTTTAACAAAAAATTATCAAGCCCCTTCTTTTCGCTTTAATCTGACACAAAACGAACCATCCAGTTTACCGGCTGCCGGATAGGTTTTTACGTAACCTTTATCGGTAACAATTTCTTCGGAAAAGAACTCTTTGGCATGCTCAACTTCAAACTCTTTATGTTTTGCTAGGAATTGCTCGACAACATTATCGTTTTCTTCTTTGATAATTGTACAGGTAGAGTAAAGAAGTATCCCGCCCGGTTTAACAAGTTTTGAAGCCCGCCCAATCATCGACTGTTGAATTTTTGCGAGTTTAGTGGTGTCTTCAGAAGTTTTCGCCCAACGCAAATCAGAATGTTTCCCGGCAGCACCCCATCCTGAACATGGCGGATCCAAAAGCACACGGTCAAACGGTCCGCCTTTGAAATCATACATATCCGAAATAACCGGTGAGACAATTTTAACACCTAACCGTTCAGCGTTACCGACCAAAATCTCAAGCCGTTCCTGTGTTTTATCAATCGCAGTGACCCGACCTTTGTTACGCATCCGAATAGCCGCGTAGGTAGTTTTGCCACCCGGGGCAGCAGTCATGTCGAGCACAGAATTGCCCGGACGTGGATTCATAAGGCGAACAGGCAGCCCCGATGATTCATCCTGTACGTATACTTTCCCCGTTGAAATAAGTTCGGACTCAAGCGGAAGTCCTCCGCTTTCAATACGCAGAAATTCAGGAAGATATTTTCCGTATGTGAAATCAACATTTGCTTCGGTAAGTTGATGAGCGACTTCATCAGGCTTTGCTTTTAAGAAATTTACTCTATACGTCACACGAGGTGCTTCATTATAATAAACTAGTAGATTTTTGGTTGCTAAAAAGCCAAACTCGTTCATGCAGTATTCTACAAAATGGTCAGGGTAGCTATAAAAATCTCCAAGATATTTTACCGGGTCTTTTTCTTTTTTGGCAAAAATAACTTTTTCCGGCTCTCTGATAGCCGAACGCATTACCGCATTCACAAGATTCGCTTTACCACGGTCTGTCATAAAATGAGCAAGGTTTACAGATTCAGAAACAGCGGCAGCATCGGGAATCCTATCGGTAAAATGAAGCTGATAGAAACCAAGGCGTAAGATATTTTTTAATTTTACAGGAAGTTCCGCAGATGGTTTCGCCAGATAAAATTTGATTTCATGGTCAAGACGACGACGCATTTTTATTGTACCATTTACAAGTTGTAAAAAGAAACGCCTGTCGATTGCTCGAAACTCTAACTCTGATGTTGCTTTGTAAATCGCCTGTTCAAGAGTTTCACCCTGTTCTAAAAGAACTAAGGCAACCACACAAGCGGCTCTTACTTTGTCGTATTTCTGATTTGTTTTTTTTCATTCATATTTTAAAGTTCCATTGCAGAATATATTTTTCCGTTTTCTTCTTCTCTGTATAAATTTAAACGGTGGAAGAAATTCATCATATAGCGATCAAAATCTTCCCCCAGCATTTCTTGTAAAATTTCGCCGGGCTTGGCGTAACCACCTTCACCGATTCCAAGAGTTAAATACAAATCGTTCTCTTTTATTTCCAAAGCATAGACAGCCGAGCGAAGGTCAATAACAATCGTCCCTCGTTTCTTATGTCGTTCAACTTCTATTTTTTCTCTCGCCAGAAGTTCTTTAATTTTTAACTCAAGTGTTGCTTGGTCAGGAAGCAAATCTAAACTAATTCGATAAATCGCTCGGTTTAAAAGTGCCGAGATTGATCTTGTCTT
>JAJRSF010000065.1 GCA_024278935.1 Candidatus Zixiibacteriota bacterium | reverse complement strand
TTTTTGGCTGCTTGAATTGCAACATCCATAACAGGATTAGTAAACTGAACTTCAGGAACTTTGACAGAAAAAGAACTGTCGGCTAAAGTGTTTCCGATATGCGTATCTTTAAGCTTTACTAAAACACCAATGTCACCGGCCGGAATAGATTGGATGTCTATTCTGTTTTTTCCCTGGAAAGTATAGAGATGTCCGATTCTTTCTGTGGAGCTTTTCTGTTGGTTCTTTAAATCCAAAGCAGCTTTTATATTACCACTATAACATTTTACAAATGACATATCGCCAAGGTGACCTTCAGCAACTACTTTGTAAACAAATCCGACTGTTTTACCTGAAGGATCAAAACTTAATTCTACAGTATCATCAGAGTCTGTCATTGTAGCTTGTACTACTGGAACTTGATTTGGTGATGGAGCGTATTCTGCTAAGAAGTCAAGAAGTACTCGCACACCGATATTTTTACTACCTGAACCAAAGAGAACAGGGAAGACTTTTGAGTTTATAATACCTTCTTGAAGTCCGTGAAGAACATCGGCATCATTGAGCGTGCCATCTTCAAAGAATTTTTCCAGTAAAGCGTCATCTGCTTCAGCGGCAACTTCAATCAGATGTTCTCTTTCAGCGAGAGCTTCTTCTTTTAAGTCAGCCGGAATATCAATTTCTTTTCTTCCGCCTTCACCGTCAAATTCATATGCTTTCATATGAAGAAGGTCGACAACACCCTTAAAGTTTTCAGCTTCTCCCATAGGAAGCTGCACGGCTACAGCTTGTTTACCAAATGCTGATTTGATAGAGTCAAGACTTGTACGCCATTTCACATTTTCAACACCAAGTTTGTTCACAAAGAAAAAACGAGGTTTGTTTTGTCTTGCAATCTCATTCCAATGCAGTTGCGTACCAACTTCGACTCCAGCCAATGCGGCAACAATGATACCAACCATGTCAGTGACATGAAGAGCACTTTGCAATTCACCAATAAAATCGGTGTGTCCCGGACAATCAATAATATTGATCTTTCTGGACTGCCATTCGCATGCTAAAAGTTTTGCTGAAAGAGTAGTTTTTCGAGAAATTTCATCTTCATTGTAATCAAGTAATGAAGAACCGTCATCAACCCGGCCTATACGATTATTAATTTTTGTGTTGTACGCAATCGCATCAACCAGGCTCGTTTTTCCGCATCCGCGTTGACCTGCCAGACAGATATTTCGGATTTGATCAGTAGTGTATTCCTTCACCGGAAGACCTCCAAAAGTTTATATAATTCATTCAATTCCATAAACTAATAAAAAAATAACATATCATATTATACTCTTAAAGTCAATCAGTATCGGCGTCATGCGACGATAATTGTACCTTTAGTGAACTGATTTGTCGATGTTTTAATCCCTCGTCTATAAAAAAAAACGAGAGTTGGTTAATTAGACCAACTCTCGAAAAATATCGTCATACTTTGATTAAGTAAGTGTTAACGAGTGTGTCGTTCGTCAAGACATTCAAAGCATACGTTAGCTTGTAAAGTTGCCAGTAGTTTTGTCGTT
>JAJRSF010000064.1 GCA_024278935.1 Candidatus Zixiibacteriota bacterium | reverse complement strand
TTTACGGATGTAGATCGAGTTATTTAAAAGTCAGAAAAGTTATCTTGGACCAGACAAAAACTACGCAATTTTGTTTTTTTGTTAGCGAAAAAAACAGCAGTTGTTGTCAATGATTTTTCACCATTCTGAAATTTTTAAGAAGTCAAACGTCTTGACCTCTTTGGCTATCTTATTACGCAATATAAAGATAGTCAATTTTACTCCATGTACAATCCTCCATATTAACAGGTACGCCATACGGTAAGGTGTTGTAGTGCCGTCGGTTGTCACACAGCTAATTGAGGACGAACCAACTGTTATTATGTGAGGAATTTAAGGGAACACAACACGACTTAGTTATATATAATATATCAGACTAGTTTTTTGAGTCAATAAAAGATAAGGCACTCGCATTTATTGCGATGTGGCTATGATATGTTTTGTAGGGAACTGGTAAGCCTGTTCCGTGGTTTAGTAAAGGCAGTTCTCGTTTTTGAGACCTGCCAAATTATTGTCATTCCCGACTTGTATTTTTAATGCTAATGTAGAATCTGTATCACGTAATAACCCAGGAAAATCTCTATCGGTTTCAGCTAGTGAGTCATACAAAGCTACTGTATATTGACTAGTAGTATTCGTATCTCCATTATGATGAATAGATATAAAACACTGTGCTTCTAAGCTATTTGCTTCATATGCTCTTACATCATTTCGAACGTACTTATCAGTATCGCGTAATATATAATACGTATCTCCTAAATCATTACAATGTACTAAAAAATTCAATGCTACTGCTAAGTTTACATTTTTTTCAAACAAAGTTGGATAAAATGAAGAGGTAGTACCTGTCGCACCTCCTCCATGACCCGGGTCACATATACGTCAATTTCTGAGTAAATATTTGATATAAAGAGAAGTAGAATTACTATAGAAAATACAATAACTTTACTAATTCTACTCATTGTACCATCCCCGTACGATAAATTAGATATAACTTTCCACTTGAGCGTAGAGAAATTATATTTCCAGAAGGATGAAATACGGGAGTAGTACAGTTTGTTAAATTTGCAATTGAATCAATAATTTGTAACTCATTTGTGAAATAATTATATATAATAACTCTATTTAATGTAGTACCTTCATCTATATCACAACCTTGATTAAATATCATTTCTGGATACAATGGATTAAATGAATAATATAAAATTCCACAACCTAAAGTGTTTGGAGGCGGAGGTCCTGTTATGTCTCCTATATCAATAGTTTCTTGGGTTGATAAATTTATTAAATATTCAGCACTTAATACAAGTGTATCTTCTTTACTTAATTCAAATGGTGTAGCAGTCCACCATGGTTTATCTGCGATTAGTACTGAGTCACTATTGTCACAATTAACTCTATAAATTTCACCTTTTCTTTTCCAATTAATCTTGCTATCAGTACTCAGTTTTAATTCTTTATCTAGCCCAAAAAAGCTCCTATTTACTTGTGATGGAATTGATTTATTACCAGAATTAGTATTATTCTCATAATAAATATTACCCTCTAATGACTTATGTGGTCCTCTAAAGGATTCAAACCCAGCAACTTTACTTGATATACCAGCTTGATAAATATAAGAAGTAATCAAACTGTCCTGTTGAGTATTAATATCAACAGTTATTAATTTATTTGTACTTTTAGGTCCTTCATGTTTTTTTATGTGTAGTACTAGCTTGTTATTGTCCAACCATTCATATCGATGTGGAAATAATTCTAATTCTTTTATAAATGTTGAATTACCGAGTGTATCAGATATATATAATTGTTTCCCTTTAAAATAAGAAAGCTTCAGACCATCAGGTGACCATTTTATCGGACCGCCAACTTCAGAATCGACTTCAATAACTTGTGTAACCTCAAAACTTGTAGCATGCGTTAAACCACACATCAGCAAGATTGCGAACATTGTTTTAATAATTGTTTTAAACCTCTCCAATTAGATTTTTTAGTATATCCTTATGCATATTACATCTATTATACACAACTTTATCTCTTTTTATCAATTAACTTTTGACTTTTTCATCTTAAGCAATAACGATACATATTTTCACTTTATTAGTTTTTTGCACTATGCATGAGAGACAATGTTGGTTCCTGGATCAAGTCCAGGATGACAAAAAAGTTTTACTATGCCCAAAATAACTACAACTTATATGAGTGAAAATGGCTTTAAGCCATTTTCTCAAGCAAAGCCATTTCGTTGTACTAAGTTGTGTCTGTTTCACTTACGACGATAAAGGACGACATAAAACAGTCATAAAAAGATGTTTTATGTGGGACTGAACCCATTTTATAAGAACTGTCATTGATACTAAAACTGGCAAAGCCTGTGGGACTGAAGCCATTTCGGAAACAACAATGTTGGATACCTGCTTCCGCAGGTATGACATGGAGGTGTTTTTAAACATGAGATTGCCACATTCCCCGTGGTCGTTCGCAATGACAGTTGTGGAATAACCGAGTAAACTAATTTTACTCTAAATTGTTTCGATAAAACAGCCTAAAGTTATACAGGAGCTTTCCGATATATGTTCATATATGGAACAAGATTTTCTTATACAAGAAGTAAAAAGAGCTGAAACAAACAAACAGGCTCGCAAAGTGCTCGATGTCAAATATGAAAAGCCACTCTGGCGTGAATATTTGGAAACAGCAATTATCGCACTCGTTGCTGCGGTTATCTTGCGAATCTTTGTTGTCTCTGCCTATCGGGTAAGCTCATCGTCGATGGAAGATACTATTTATGAAGGTGACTATATCTTTGTAAATAAACTTGCATACGAGATGGGAACTGAACCACAAATCGGTGATATAATCGTTTTCAAATATCCAAACAATCCTCAAAAACATTATATCAAACGAATCACCGCTACCGGTGCCGATGTAGTTCAGATTGCTGATAAGGTTGTCTATGTAAATGATGAAGTCGCCCAGATTCCTTTTGATTCAAAACATACCGACAAGAGAAACATTCCCGGCGATCTATCGTTTCGGGATAATTTTGGACCATACGAAGTACCTTTTGACAGCTACTTTGTCTTAGGTGATAACCGTGATGACAGCCGTGATTCTCGTTTTTGGGGTTCTGTCCCGCATGAGAATATCTTAGGCAAAGCAGTTTTCGTTTATCGGTCTTGGACACCCGGCGACGCTCCTGCTTGGGAGTTCCCATATATAATTGAGTCAGTAGAATGGGTTGGTTACGGATTATTTAACTTTCCGTCACATATTCGTTGGGAACGGCTTGGTTCTGCATTATAATTAGGGCATGTCAATTTCACTCTATGTCCATTTCCCTTTTTGTACAAACAAATGTCACTACTGCGACTTCTATAAAGAAGTGCATGACAAATCACACGAAGAAAAATTCTACGATGCTCTCGCTGTTGAATTAGAACTTGCTGTTGAAAAAACAGCAGACAGAACTCTCTCGACAATTTTTATCGGCGGCGGGACACCATCGCTAACAAATCTTGACCTCTTCGAAAAATTTATAGCACAAGTGAAAGAATATTTTACGTTTGCACCAAATCTAGAATTTTCGCTAGAGTGCAATCCTGAATCTATCAATCTCGAAGTCCTTACTCGTCTCAAAGAGATCGGTGTTACTCGTCCAACCTTTGGCTTGCAATCATTCAATGATGATACCCTGAAAGTTTTAGGACGTGACCATAATGTACATCAGTCACAACAAGCGATTTATCTTACCAATGCTTTAGGATTTAAAACGTATGGCGTTGATTTGATTTTCGGTGTACCAAAACAATCATCGAAAATGTTTTCAGCCGATGTCGAACAGTTAATAGATTTAGACCCACCTCATATTTCTTTTTATCAGTTGATATTTGAAAAAAATACTCCGCTTTATACAAAGTTTTTGAACAAGCGGATTTCCCCGCTTGATGACGACTTGATACTTGCCATGTATAAATCGGGATGTGAGAAATTTAAAGATGCCGGTTATGTTCGCTATGAAATCTGTTCATTTGCAAAACCGTATCAGGAATGTCGGCATAATATTTCGTACTGGGATGGTTCCGATTATCTCGGACTGGGTCCATCGGCACATTCTTTTATCGACGGTGTTCGATTTTACAACTGCTCTAGTTTGGCAGAGTATCATATTGCGATTAATAAAAGAGAACTGCCAAGGGAAATTGATGAGTCAGGTCGTGATGAGCGGATTGCCGAGGCGATAATGCTTGGGCTTCGTACTGAGTGGGGTGTGAATAAAAAGAAGTTTGAAAAACGGTTCGGGTCGGATCTATTTGATTATCTCAATCAAGATCAAATTGATATGATGTTAAAGTCAGGACATTTGATAGTTGACGATGATAAAATTAAACTAACCGATGAAGGCTTTTTTATTATCGACTCTGTCACCGAACGATTAGTGAAGTAGCTATTTTCTTCTTTTATAAGTTTGGATACTTACACCAATAGAATGATCAATATTGAAACTATTCTGACTATTTATTTCATCTAATACTTCTAAAGAATATCTTTGTATGATAATATCATCACCGTTATTATAAGCATTTATTAAATCTGAAATTTTAAGAGTAGACTTACCAAAATCTTTTTTTGCAGTAGGCGTATGCAAAGCTATCAAAAAATCTGTATAACCTTTTTGAGCGAGATAATTATTTGCTGTTCTATCAGAACTTTTAGGGGCGTAAGTTCTGGAAGCAGATTTTAGAATAGGGGTGTCTCCATTTTGTAGCATTATTCCATACACTCCAAATGGGTGAAAAGGGATGTCTGGGAGTTGTTCAATTTTGTCTATCGTATTATTCTTTATTTCAACTAACGTATCGTTCTTATGTTGAATAGTTTCTAATATACCTTTTATGGATGCTTTTGTTAACCCATGATAGTGTATATAGGAAAGCCCTAAGTTATGACCGCTCATTTGATATTTCACAAATGGAATGAAAGAAAATTTACTTCCATCTTCATTGCTTGGCAAGCCATCACCAGCATAAGCTAACATGGGCATACGATCTCCGTCACCAATTGCAATACCTGCGCTGAGCATCTGCCAGAAAAATTTCTCTTTGGATGCATATGAAACGCCTACTTCAAAATATGGATTTCTATTCAAACCAAAAAATTGATTCAAATGAATAAATGTATTCGAATAGACATTATCGCTGATTTTATTGTAGTTAGCATAGGATAAATGAGAGATAAAAAACGGAAGTTGAAAACCACCTCCAACGATGTTGTTATCATCGAAGCCAGTATAATAACTTAATTCAGGTACTATTAAATTTATCAGACTGTTATCAAAATTGTAATGCCAGTTGACTTAGATGAGATATTCTTTATTTTCGAGAGGGCGAGGAGGTACAAAGTGATGGGTGGTACCGCAGCTGTTTAATACTATCGCTAATAGTAAAAGAAATGAAATGTATAAAACTCTTATTGAACTCATAAACCTTCCCTATTTGTTGACTTTAATGTAATGTAGAATTAAACTCTTTTCAAGTGAATAAATTAACTCTATATTCCCTCTATGAAAACTGATAGATATTATGATTATATGGAGCTTGCTTTCCGTGAGGCAGAGGAAGCGTTCAAAAAAAACGAAGTACCAGTCGGGGCTGTGGTTGTCTTTGAAGATAAAATTATCGGACGAGGACATAACCAAGTTGAAGCACTACACGATGCTACCGCACACGCCGAAGTGATTGCACTCTCTGCTGCCTATAATCATTTTAATGATTGGCGTTTAGAAAATTGTATTTTAGTTTCGACTTTGGAACCATGTGCGATGTGTGCCGGGGCGGCGGTGCTTTCGAGAATTAAAACAATTGTCTATGGTGCCAAGGATGAAAAGTTTGGTGCTTGTTGTTCGATATTTAATATCCCCGAAGAGAAAAAACTGAACCATCAGATTGAAGTTGTGGGTGGAATTATGAAAGATGATGTCTCGGCGTTGATGAAACATTTCTTTTCAGAGATTCGCAAAAAGAAAGGGAGGATAAATTGATTCAGTGGACTGATGAATTAAAGAAACAATTTAGGGCTGTACAGATTATGAGTTTTATTGTGTTAGTCCCAGCACCTATTATATATATCTTTGTGGCGTTTCAATTAAATGTTCCATTAAGAGTTGGTGGACAGTTTGACATAATGTTTAATATATTACTTTTTGTTGCTATGGTCCAACCAACTATCAATCCGCTTATAGAAAAGTTTCAAATTTCAACATATAAAAAAACTTCTAAATACGGTAAGGTAAATTCAAACTTTCCATTCAAAAGACCTATTCAGACTCCATTTTTGACTCAGCCGCCAAAAGGTACACCAATGGGTTTATTTATGATTGTTACTATAATAAAATCTGCCGTTGTAGAGGCTATTTATGTCTATGGAATGGTAGTGCTGTTTACTTCAGGTGATATAACACGAATGCTATATTTTTACCCAATAGGAATTGCATGGTCACTTGTTTATTTTCCTACAAAATCAAGATGTGAAAAATTTCTTGAGAAAGTGAGTTCTAATGCCACTGTCTGATCGAAGGTTTGACAAATATAATTTACACAAAATGATTATCAAACCACTCTACCTAGGTGTTATCTTAAACATAATTTTACCCGGGGCAATGCTGTTTGTCTGTTTCTATCTCAGTAACAATAATTCATATACTAATCGCATTGTCGGCTTTGAATCTGCCAATACACTTTTTATTATCTTTGCTGTCTTAGGAGTTATCAATACTGGCGTGGCACTTTGGATGAGACAAAAATTACTTTCGACTCCTATGGTTACGAGCAAAGAAAACTTTGAGGAAGAGCTTACTCTTGCTCTCCTTGAAAAAATTCGACCTGTCTATATTCTGATTTCTATTATTGCGGTCTATGGCGTCAGTTACTATTTCTTGACGACACGGTTTCAGGAAGCGGCTTTTTTTGTCGTCTTCTCGTTTTTGGTTTTTCAAGTTGTCCGACCTCGAATTGGTTATATACAGAAACTGATTGATGCTCAATTGAAATTATTAGAGAATAATAATACCGAAAAATAAAGCAGATTATGTCTTTACAAAGAGAACAATTATATTAGATTAGTTCTCCAAATATGGGTGTATTAAAAATACTCGGAGAGGTGGCAGAGTGGTCGAATGCGATGGTCTCGAACACCATTATACTCACAAGGTATCCAGGGTTCGAATCCCTGCCTCTCCGCTTTAAAATTTTCTAACAATTAAATCCATTATATACCAATAAGTTATTGACAATTACCTCGCCGTTATAGTATATTTCTAATGAATTTCTAACTACTTTTCTATAAATTAAGTAGGTATATATGGCAAGTATTCAATCAAAATCAGGTAAAACAGGCAAAAAGACTTTCTATGTGGTGGTTTCAGTTCACGGTAAGCACAAATGGCTAAAAGCAGGTACAAAACAAAACGCAGTTGCCTTAAAGAAACAAGTTGACTCTTTGGAGAATTCTCAGCTTTTGGAAAATTAGGATTCAATGCTAAGGATATGAGAGTTGATGATTTCTTTGAAAAATATTCTGAACATATTAAACTACACACATCGACAAACACAGCTAAAAGATATATTTCAATTATCAATACATTCCTCACTTTTGTTAAAATGTTTAATCCTAATATTCGCTATCTCTCACAAATAAAGACTGAGACAATGGAGTCCTACCAACAAAAGCGACTTAAATCTCTTGAATTAAAAACAGTTTCGGAGGGTGACAAAAATGGCACTCATAAAAAAAGATTCTTCCTAAACCTCAAACGGTAAATTTTGAATTAAGTGTTCTTAGAAGTGCTTTTATTTGGGCGAAAGACCGAGAATATATTTCTGTTATTCCTACGAAGAAAGTTAAAAAATTAAAACCCAAAGGTAAAAGAGAACCTATTATTCTGACTCCTCAAGCGTGTAAATTATTTCTTAAAACTATTAGAGATATGGCAAAAGAGAATTCTCGATATAAGTCTTATCTAAAAGTTTTTCAATTTTTACTCAACACCGGACTTCGCTCAGGGGAATTATGCAACCTTACTTGGGATGATGTTGATCTCAAACATGGTACTATAAAGATTCAAGCAAAAGCTGGTTGGACACCTAAAACATATGAGAGAGAGTTCTATCTCAATGTAGTTGCTCTTTCAATTTTAAATAGAATTAAAGAACGTAACGGATATATATTTAAGTCGATTGAAGGAAATCAATTCACAACTGATATGCTTCGAAACGCTCTTCTTAGAATTTCAGAGAATGCGGGATTAAAACACTTTACTCGTGTTCATGATTTAAGGCATACATTTAGTTCTCTCATGCAGATTAAAGGAGTGGACAGAGCAACGGTAGCAGAGATTTTAGGTCATGAGGATGAAAAGACAACTCGCATGTACTCACACACCTATAAAGAGCATATGAAAAAGTCAATTAACCAAGTTGGGATAAAGTAAATTCGATTGATTTAGACATGGAATATGTTATCTTCTATTATTATTTTATATCTAAATATGGGTGAAATAATGAAAGGATTATTCTACAGACTTCTTGAAGATGGCAATAAACAATTAATTGGTACTTTTATGTTAAATCAAGATGAATCTAAAGTGATCTTTTATCCTGAAGATTCTAAGGAACCTATAGCGGATTCTAATTTTATTGATAAGTTTAGTAAAATCTACTGTGCTGTGACGTTTGATGGTTGTTTTGATATTGATTTAGACAAAGACGGTGCTAAGAAATACTTAGAGAACTTAAAATTTAGATTTAGTGGCTATACTTGGGTTGAGAATATAGAATGAACACAAGATTTATAATAAATTAGCATTAGTTAATTATATAGGAATTTAAAGGTAAAATAAAATATTATGGCAAAAGCAAAAAAGAAAAATAACGAACGGTTTGAAAAGATCCTTTTTAAGGCGGCTGATAAGCTTCGTAAAAATATAGATGCCGCTGAGTATAAGCACATCGTGCTTGGGCTGATATTTCTCAAATATATTTCTGATTCCTTTGAAGATTTACATTCTAAACTTCTTGATGGTAAAGGGAAATATGAAGGTGCTGACCCTGAAGATGTTGATGAATACCGTGCTGAGAATGTTTTTTGGGTTCCCAAGATTGCTCGTTGGTCATATCTGCATTCACGATCTAAACAGCCAAAAATCGGTAAAGATGTTGACGATGCGATGGAAGCAATCGAGAAAGACAACCCAACTCTCAAAGGTATTCTTCCCAAAGTTTATGCCCGACCGAATCTCGACAAGGCTTCTTTAGGCGGGTTGATTGACATGATTGGTAACATTGCTCTTGGTGATGAAACCTCAAAAAGTAAAGATATACTTGGGCGAGTCTATGAATACTTTCTTGGAGAATTTGCTCTATTAGAAGGTAAAAAAGGGGGACAGTTCTTCACTCCCAAGTCAATAGTTCAGACAATGGTTGAAATGATCGCACCTTACAAAGGCAGAGTGTTTGACCCTTGTTGTGGTTCAGGTGGGATGTTTGTGATGAGTGAAAAGTTCGTTGAAAACCACAAAGGAAAAGTCAATGATATTTCAATATACGGACAAGAAAGCAATCAGACTACTTACAGATTGTGCCGAATGAATTTGGCGTTACGTGGTATTGATGGTTCTCAGGTTAAATGGAATAACGAAGGTTCCTTTCTAAATGATACTCATGTAGATTTGAAAGCAGATTTTATACTCGCTAATCCTCCATTCAATGATAGTGATTGGAGCGGACAACTACTAAGAAAAGACCCCCGTTGGAAGTACGGTGTACCACCCTCAGGCAATGCGAACTATGCGTGGATGCAACATATGATTTACCACCTGTCACCAAAGGGGATTATGGGGCTAGTGCTGGCTAATGGTTCGCTCTCGTCGAATACATCTAGTGAAGGAGACATCCGTTCAAGTATCATCGCCGCAGACATGGTTGACTGTATCGTTGCACTGCCAAAGAATCTATTCTACAACGTTTCAATTCCTGCTTGTCTCTGGTTTCTTTCTCGCAAACGGGCAGGTAATGGCAACAGAAAACGCTCTGGTGAAATTCTTTTTATTGATGCTACCGATGTTGGATACATGATAGACCGTACCCATCGAGTATTTACGGCTGATGATGTTTCTAAAATATCTAATACTTATCATGAGTGGCGAAAAGAAAAAGGTAGCTATGAAGATATAAAAGGCTTCTGTAAATCTGCTATGTTAGAAGATGTCGAAAAACATAAATTCGTTCTTACACCAGGTCGTTATGTTGGTATTCCTGATGAAGAGGGTGACGGCATTGCTTTTGAAGAGAAGATGGAATTGGTGACAAGTGAATTTGCTGAGCAGATAGAGAAAGAGCAAAAACTAAATTTTGAAATAAGTAAACAACTTAGTAAAGTTGGATATAAAATATGACTACTGGTAACAAAAATATCCCCAATGGCTGGACAAACACATTCATTAAAGATGTAGCTGTTGTTAATCGACTAACAATTGATAAAAACTACAAATCCACTAAAATTGAATATATTGATATTGCTTCTGTAGAGAATAGAGAAATAAAACAAATCCAATTTCTTTCCTTGTCAAAAGCACCTAGTAGAGCTAAAAGAATTGTTTGCGAAAACGATATCTTAATATCAACTGTAAGACCTAATCTTAAACATTATTGCAAAATAACAAAGTCTAATCACAATTCTGTTGCTTCAACTGGGTTTGCAGTTATTACTGCTACTAATGCAGATCCCAACTTCTTGTACTATTTACTTACAACAGATACATATACTGATTTTCTCTCAAAAATAGCTGATGGACATACAACTGCCTATCCCTCATTTAACCCAGATATAATTGAAAATTCTATTCTACCAATGCCTTCTCTGACGGAACAGAGGTCTATCGCCGATGTATTATCTTCTCTAGATTCTAAGATTGAGTTGTTAAGAAAGCAGAACAAAACCCTTGAAGCGATAGCGCATGCCATCTTCAAGGAGTGGTTTGTGAACTTCAACTTCCCCGACAAAGAAGGCAAGCCGTACAAAGACAATGGTGGCAAAATGATCGACTCCGAGCTAAGTGAGATACCAGAAGGCTGGAGGGTTGAGAATTTAAATGAGTGTCTTTCAGACATAATTGATTATAGGGGTAAAACGCCTAAAAAACTTGGAAAGAATTGGAGCTACAGAGGTATTCCTGCTCTTTCAGCTAATAATATAAAAGACGGTCGAATTGTCCGAGAAGATGCTATTAAGTTTGTTGATTTAGAATTATATAAATTATGGATGAAAGACGAGCTACAGCATGGAGATGTTTTATTGACCTCTGAGGCTCCACTTGGAGAATTATTCTATCTTGCAAATGATGATAAATATGTTTTATCGCAAAGATTATTTGCATTGAGATCTAATAATAAGATTAACTCTTCTTATCTATATTATTGGCTTAAATCCTTTCAAGGTCAGTTCTTATTAAGAAGACGAGCTACAGGTTCTACGGTGGAAGGTATTAGACAATCAGAATTGAGAGAAGTTGAAATAATAATCCCTGATAAAAAAACATTGAAAATAGTTTCAAATGTATTTGGATCTTCTTTATTAAAAATAAATAATAATAATAAACAAATCCAAACTCTCATAAACTTGCGTGACACACTACTCCCTAAGCTGATGAATGGACAGGTGAGGGTGAAAATCGGGAAATCTTAAGTGAGGATATTATGACATATATTAATAAAACCTACGTGGCGTTTGATGCTGACAATGATATTCATTATTATCGACTTATGCAAGCATGGAAAAAAAACGATAATACGTCATTCAACTTTTTCGACGCACATGATCTGAACAATTTAATGTCGTGGTCTTCAGAAGAGACAATTAAAGCAAAATTATCTGACAGACTAAATAACATAAAAGTATTTGTACTTCTTGTTGGAAGTAATACAAAATTTCTCTATAAATTTGTCCGTTGGGAAATAGAACAAGCAATAAAAAAGCAAAAGCCAATTATTGTTGTGAACCTAAATGGTAAAAGAAGTATGGATTCAAACTTATGCCCACCGATTGTAAAAGATGAGCTAGCAGTGCATGTAAGTTTTAATCAAAAAATCGTAGAAAATGCATTAAATAATTGGGCTTCTTCTGATATAAATTACAGGCAAAACAATAAATCTGGACCATTTTATTATAAAGAAACTATTTATCAAGAGTTAGGATTATGATGATGAGATGGTTACATAAAACTAAATCGATATTAAGTGACATTATAACAGGTGTTGGTTTATTCTGGTTATTTGTTGAAATAGCCAGTTATTCAACTAATGGTAAAACTGATTCATTTGCCAAGAGTGTTTTATTTTTCTCGTTAGTATTTTTCTTGATCATTTTAATATCTATAATTAAGAATAGACCTACTAACAAATTTAACTATCAACTTAGAAACATGGATAATATTATAGAAGTGAAAGTCGGGGATGCTTTTGATAATGATGGTTCCCTTGTTATACCTGTTAATAACAGTTTTGATGTTTGTATGGGTGGGAATGTAATGAAAGCAAGCAGTTTGCTCAGTAAGCTTATTTCGAAATACTACTCAAACAAAGAAGCTCATTTAGATAACGACATAAGTAACAAAATAGACTGTACAACTATCCATGATATCGGAACAACAATTGAAGTAGAACAAAATAATAAGAAATTTTATTTACTTGCTAGTTCTATAAAGAAAGAAAATAATAGAGTTGAATCCACGATTGATGATGTTTTGCTTAGTCTATCAAAATTATGGGAGTTTATAGCTTTAGAGTCAGGTCGTGATGTTGCCGTTACCATTCCTCTCATTGGAACAAATCACGGTCGTATTCCAAATCTAAGCAGATCCACCATAGTGAAAGAGATAATTCACAGCTACATTGAAGCTTCCAAGAGATTGAATATCTGTGATAAATTGATAATTAGTATCCTTCCTGCAGACATTAAGAAGGGTAATATTGATCTTGATGAAATGGATGAATATTTAAAGTTTAATTGTAAACACTATCGTAAGGTTGTATTTTCTATTAAGGACGAGGGAAATGCAATTGAAGAATCATCAGTCGTATCACTAGATAATTGAGTTATAATATGACAAAAAATAAAATAACAGAAGATGAAGTAGAACAAGTAGCTATTGAGTTACTTGAGGAGCAAGGATATATCTATCTTACTCCCGAAGAATGGGAGATTGAACGAGGAGACTTATCCAATGTTCTCTTAAAAGATCGTTTGAAATCTGCCATTGATACACTCAATCCTTCCATTCCTGAAGAAGCAAAAGAACAAGCCTTACGAGAAGTTTCAAATCTTCCAAGTCAAAATCTTGTGGAAAACAATGAAGCATTCCATAGAATGTTGACTGATGGAATCGATGTAGAATACATGGGTGATGACGGCATTAAAGGAGATAAAGTTTGGTTGATTGATTTCAAGGAACCTACTGAAAATGATTTGGTTGTATGTAATCAATTTACGGTTATCCAAAACAGCACGAATAAACGTCCTGATCTAGTACTATTTGTTAATGGACTTCCACTTGTTGTAATTGAACTAAAAAATCCTACTGATGAAAACGCAACAGTAAAGAAAGCGTATACTCAGCTTCAGAATTATAAGAACGCTATAACAAATCTTTTCTACTATAATGGAATCTTGTTAGCATCTGATGGACTTGATGCTAAAGTCGGATCACTGACTGCAGGTTGGACTCGTTTCATGGTTTGGAAAACGAGAGATGGTGCTAAAGAAGATAAAGTTACAATTCCACAGATGCAGACGGTTATTCAAGGTATGTTAAGACCGGATGTACTTCTTGATTTAATAAAACAATTTACTGTTTTGAGAAAACCAAAAAAGAAGATACAAAGACTGAATTTACAACAATTGAAACTGCCAAGAAGATAGCGGCGTATCATCAATACTATGCTGTGAAGAAGGCAGTTGAATCCACCAAGCAAGCTTCAAGTGATAAAGGAAATAGAAAAGGTGGTGTTGTCTGGCATACTCAAGGTAGCGGGAAATCTTTATCTATGGTTTTCTTCTCAGGTCAAGCAGTACTAGAACTTGATAATCCAACGATTGTAGTTGTAACTGACAGAAATGATCTTGATGAGCAACTTTTTGATACGTTTGCAGGCTCAAAACAATTATTAAGACAAGAACCAGTTCAGGCAGAAAATAGAGAACATCTAAAGAAGCTTCTCAAAGTAGCAGGTGGAGGTATAGTATTTACAACTATTCAGAAATTCTCACCTGAAGAACGTGGAGAAGTTTGTGATTTATTATCTGAGAGAAAAAATATTATTGTAATAGCAGATGAAGCTCATCGTACTCAGTATGGATTTGGTGCTAAGACGGTTGTGCGCAATGGTGAAGCTTATACCAGTTATGGCTTTGCTAAATATTTACGTGATGCACTTCCAAAAGCAACCTTTATCGGGTTTACTGGAACGCCTATCGAAAAAGAAGACAGGTCAACACGAGCGGTTTTTGGTAACGAAATTGATATTTATGATATTTCTCAAGCAGTTAAAGATGGGGCAACGGTTCGAATTTACTATGAATCTCGCTTAGCTAAAGTTCATCTAAAGCAGGAAGATAAAGATAAACTTGATGCCGAAGTTGAGGCTATTACCGAAGGTGAAGAATCTACAGCGAAAGAAAAAGCAAAAGCCAAGTGGACTCAACTTGAAGCAATAATTGGACATCGGGATAGGCTTAAGTCAGTAGCTAAAGACATTATTGATCATTTTGAAAAGCGACAAGAAGTGTTTGACGGTAAAGCAATGATTGTTGCTATGAGTCGTCGTATAGCTGTTGAATTATATGAAGAGATTATCGCATTACGTCCTAATTGGCATGATGATGATAAGAAAAAAGGTGAGATCAAAGTAATAATGACTTCAAGTTCTAGTGACCCACAAAGTTGGCAAAAACATAATACCACAAAGCAGGATAGAAAAAATATTGGTGAACGATTCAAAGACCCTAATGACAAATTGAAGTTTGTAATTGTTAGAGATATGTGGCTTACAGGTTTTGATGCTCCCTGTCTTCACACTATGTATATTGATAAACCGATGCGAGGACATAATCTCATGCAGGCTATCGCAAGAGTTAACAGAGTATTCAAAGATAAACCGGGTGGGCTTATTGTTGACTATACTGGAATTGGCTCAGAACTAAAGAAAGCAATAGCCATCTATACTGAAAGTGGTGGGAAAGGTGAGCCAACTCTTGATATCAGTGAGGCTATCGCCGTAATGATTGAGAAATATGAAATTGTTGTTCAAATGTTTAATAATTTTAACTTCAAGCGATATTCCTCTGCTAGTACTAAAGACAAAATGACAATTATTTTAGAAGCTCAGGAACATATTCTTAGTTTGGATGATGGGAAGAACAGATTTGTAAAACAGGTCATGCTACTTTCAAAAGCCTTTGCCTTGTCGGTTCCCAATAAAGAGGCTATGGAAATTAAGGATGATGTTGGATTCTTTCAAACAATTAAAGCTCGTCTTACGAAGTTTACTCCAACTGATGGCGGGAAGTCTGATGAAGAAATAGAAACTGCGATACGACAAATTGTTGATAAAGCAGTAGTATCAGAAGGAGTAATTGATATTTTTGATGCGGCAGGTATCAAAAAACCTGACATTTCTATATTATCTGATGAATTCCTAGCTGAAATTAAAGGGATGAAACGAAAGAATTTAGCTTTTGAATTACTTAAGAAAATTTTGTCTGATGAAATCAAAATAAGATTATCAAAAAATCTAATTCAGGGTATAAAGCTGTCAGAACTTTTAGCAAAATCAATAAAGAAATATCAAAACAACCTTTTATCTGCTGTTCAGGTATTAGAGGAATTGATTGAATTAGCAAAACACATTAAGTCTGAAGATGAACGTGGTCATGAGCTAAATTTATCTGAGGATGAAATCGCATTCTATGATGCTTTGGCGAATAATAATAGTGCAAAAGAAGTTCTTGGTGATGATACTCTAGTCGAGCTTGCGAGAATATTAGTTGAGAGAGTGCGAGCCAACACATCAATTGACTGGACAATCAAAGAAACTGTTCAGGCAAAACTTCGAATAATAATCAAGAGAACATTACGAAAATATGGTTATCCACCAGATTTGCAATTATTAGCAACCGAGAATATTCTTAAACAAGCAGAATTATTTGCCAATGAATGGTCATCATAGTTGAATAATATATTTATAAATAGTAATTTAATTATATTTATATGAGTATCTAAATTTTACGGGGAACTAAAACATGATAGCAAAAGAAACAAATTTATTAAAATTCATTAGAGAACCAAAACAATTTATTATACCTATTTATCAGAGAACTTACAGTTGGACTATTCAAGAATGTAAAGAACTTTTCAAAGATATTATTAAAGCAGGAAAAAACGAATCCATTTCAGGACATTTTATTGGTTCTATTGTATATATATCCAAAGATATTTATCAAATAGCTTCTGTCCCTAAGTTATTAGTCATTGATGGGCAACAACGTTTAACAACTGTCACATTACTCCTAACAGCACTGTGTGAAATTATTGAAAGCAATGGTTATGTTGGTGAAATCAAGCCTGATAAACTTCGTAGTTATTATTTAGTTAATGATAAAGAGGACGATGATTTACGTCATAAGTTAGTCTTAACTAAAAGTGATAAAGAAACATTATATAAAGTAATTGATCAAAAAGAAATCCTTGATGATGATGCTCAAAGAATAAAAAATAACTATAAATATTTCTTAGATGAAATAGCTAAAAATGAAATTGAGGAAGTGTATTTAGGCATTGCTAAACTGATGCTTATTGATGTAGCACTTGATAAGGAAAGAGATAATCTACAACTTATATTTGAAAGTTTAAATTCAACAGGACTTGAATTAACATAAGCTGATCTTATAAGAAATTATATTCTAATGGGACTTGAAAATAGTGAACAAGAATCATTATATACTGATTTTTGGTTTCCAATGGAGAAAAATTTCGGACATGCAGAATACTCTTCACTTTTTGATCGATTTATGAGAGATTATCTTACTATTAAAACAGGTAAAATCCCAAACATTAACGATGTTTATTCAGCGTTTAAACTCTATGCTCATAAATTTACTAGTATGAGAGAACTGGTTTCTGAAATATATAAATATTCAAAATATTTTGTCAATATTGCTTTAGAGAAAGAACAAGATGCTGATTTAAAAAATATATTGTCAGACATTAATTCATTGAAAGTTGATGTTTCTTATCCCTTTATTCTACAAGCATACGATGATTATCAACAAGAAATAATTAGCAAAGATGAATTTGCTCAAATTCTTAAATATATTGAAAGTTATGTTTTTAGACGTGCAATTTGCGGAATACCTACAAACTCACTCAATAAAACATTCTCAACTTTGTATAAAGAAATTAGGATTGATTCATACTTTGAAAGTTTTAAAGCGGCACTTCTATTAAAAGATTCGTATCGTAGATTCCCACGTGATAATGAGTTTAAGGAACAATTAATTATTAAAGATGTTTATCACATTCGTACAAGAAATTATTTACTCAAAAAACTCGAAAATCATAATAGAAAAGAATTTGTAAATGTTGATTCCTATACGATTGAACATATTTTACCTCAAAATGAAAATCTTTCAGTAGGTTGGCAACAAGAGTTAGGTGAAAATTGGCAAGAAATACAAGAAAAATATTTACATACAATAGGTAATCTTACATTAACCGGATATAATTCTGAGTTAAGTGATAAACTTTTTCTAGAGAAAAGAAATATGACTGGTGGATTTTCTGATAGCCCGATTAGACTCAATAACTCACTTGCTAAACTTGAACATTGGAATGAAGATGAAATTGTTAAAAGAGCAAATGAAATTTCAATCCTTGCTACTTCAGTTTGGAAATCTCCTGATTTAGATCAAACAGTATTAGAAAAATATAAAGTTGAAACTATTCCCACCCCCAATCATACCTATACCCTTTCTGATCATCAGTTCCTCAAAGATGGTGAGCCGATGAGACCGTTATTCGATGAGTTAAGAAAAAGAATTCTTAATATTGATTCAGAAGTTAAAGAAGAAATCAAAAAAATCTATATCGCTTATAAATCAAATACGAATTTTTCTGATGTGATTGGTTATAAAAGTAAACTACTCATTGTTTTGAATTTAAAAATTGAAGATATTAAAGACCCAAAAAATATTTGTCGTGACATAAGCGGATTGGGTAGGTGGGGTAACGGTGATGTTGATGTAAGTTTCTCTACATTCGAGGAATTAGATTATGTTATGACCTTAGTCAAACAAGCATTTGATCATATCGCAGAAGATTGATTTTCTATGAACGAAGAAAATAAAATGTATCCTAAACCTGATAGGTCTAATCAAACTCAGAACTTTGTTAAAAATGATGAAAATGATGCAATAGATCTTGGTTGGGGTGAAGGGCTATTGACTGATGGCAGACCTTATCATGCCGAGTGTTGGGCTCAATTTCAAGTTACAATGGTTACATTTTTCTTTTCGTCTAAAGGTATTGAAGATTTTACTGATGTTATGCTTAAAGAATTACTAAGCGAAGAAGGGCTAAGACAATTTTTATCTGAAGACCTTCTATATATACAAGCAGTAACTATTACTGATGCAAGTGGAAATGAATTGTGGTCAGTAAATGTAGTCATAGGCACCGATGACGGTCTTGTAGCAAAAGATTCTGTTGAATTTAAAAATTATGATAGGACTTCCAAATAATGTAATCTTCTGTCTTCACAGCCCTATTCGTTTCAAGTCTTCCCGACTCAACATATTATTCTGCTTTTTGTTTTCTCTCACCCATATTATAACTTCAGAACGCTCAAATCGGACATATTTACCAAGCTTAATATACGGTATTGTGTCATTGTATATCCAATACTTCACCACACTTGATTTTACTTGGAGGTATTGAGAAACATCCTCAATTGTCCAGAGCTGTTCTGAGTTTGATTTCATAATTTTTTTCTAAAAGTTAAATATTCTATATAAAAGAAAATTATTATCATCACCCAATATAATTTTCGGACAATGTGAATTAGTTTCAATACATTCATTTGATTCTATTTTATCCAAACTATTTATAACCATATTTGATTTCTCGAGTGGTTCAGGAATTGAATCTGTCCCGCACTTATTCTTACACAACAATTCTGCTTCATCGCCCATCATAGTGGTTCCACTCTCACCACAAATAGGACAATCCGAATTATTATGATCCTTGTCTTTCCAGTAGTACATAGAAAATGTTTTTGCGTCTATAGCAATGCCATGAAAATCCATCTCCTCTCCTGAGACTATCCGCATAAAAAGCCAAACAGCGGTTGAAGCAATCAACATATTAAGTGCATACACTTGAGGAGCAATTATATCAGCTCCCTTCATATATCCCTGATTATCTAATCTATTGTACTCATCTTCATCTACTAATTCACTCATCGCATCTTGCTTATTGAATAAGTTTGAACAGTAAAGACAGAAGTTCTGACAAGGGTTTATAAGTGTGATCTGACCGCCAACATGTTTCAGACGATTGTTTTCCAAAATTCCTCCGGTACCACAGTCGATATAAACAATTCCATGAGCTACCACCAACTGATTAATGGCATATCTTACAGCAATTGAATCAGATGCTCCGAAGATGATATCACATTCTTTAAATATTGCTTGATTTTCTTCTTCTAAAAAATCTCCATTGATAACCGCAATCGTTTGATTTGGGTTGTTTGAAAGAACTGCTTGTTTTGCAACTTCTACTTTTGGTGTGTGATTGTGAGCATCGCTTAAAGTTGCGTTGGTCAATCTGTTTAAATTTGACATTTCTACATAGTCTTTGTCGATAATGATTATCTTATGCGGATACAAACGCATGATTTGTTCAATAAGGATAGCCCCCAAACCTCCGGCACCAACAATACCGATTGTCATCGTTGATAAGTTACTCTGTAAAGATTCTCCAAATAACCTGATATGACGGTCACATACTTCATCTTGGTTATTATTTTTGATTGGTTTTTCACATTGAATTATTTGCATGATTTTCTCCTATACAATAACTATTTTATGAATTGATTGTAATTTGTCTGACTTCGTTGCCCACATTCTTGCTTTTGCTATCTGTGAGTTTTTACCCAAAACGATAAATGAGATTTTAACATTTTTTACGTACTGTTTTAAATATGGAATCTTTGTACGTTTTGCCTCGTTGTCATCAATTGAGCTAAAATTGACATCACTTGACCAGGGATGAGTATGTATATCAAGTAGATGACAATTGTTGTCCATACAATACTTTAATGCTTGAATAGTAAAGTCTGATTTGAATGCCACGTAAGAACGTTCTCTCTTGTGATAATCAGATCTGGTTGGTATAAGAATATCATTCACAAGTATCTTATGTGATGAATCAGTTGTTGATTCTTTGTAAAAACCATACAAGGCTGATTCAAGCTCTCGTGTTTCATATAACGATTTTTTCAGAACATCCCAATCCTGTTGTTTAAAAATTATTTGATTCTTCATTTGAGTACCTCCTGAGCAGCTCTGTGCATACCTTTATGTAATCCGTCTAAGACGTGTAGCAGATTTGTGCCTTTGATTGAATTTATATTTGGATTCCACCCATTATTAACATGAAATGAAAACCGAGCCAAGTTGTGTTTAGATAAATCATTAAACCCTTTTTCTTGAAAATAATGTGTCGGAAATTTACCGTTTTTAGCTGTCAATTTCTTCTCGATATAGAATCTATCAGGTGGGCTATACAGAATTTGTGCTGATTTAGGAAGTAGAATCAAAAGAGATGTATATTTCTGACTCCAACTTACAGGTAATTCAAACCGTCTAATAAATATAGACTGCCAGTTATTTTGATTAAAAATAACATTCTGCTTTCCAAACCTTTTGGTTAAAAGGAAAACATTTTGTATTACCCAATATTGCCAATTATGTAATTTTTGTGACATTTGTATCTCCTTATAGGCGACAGTGGCAGAATAAACCACCACTGTCGGTTTTTGTTTTATCCATTTCCGAATATGACCTGAGGAAGGTCTTTGTATTCCGATAATTGCTTATTCGGGTTGATTTCCATCACTTCTGATAATTCATCATTATCAAATTTTAATGGTTGTTGCTTTTCGACGACTTCAGCGTCATAAACTGTGACTGGTTTCTTAATGAAAAAATCAAATATTCCCATAATCGTTTCCTAACGGTTAGAGTTATTGTGTAATAGTTTAAAGCTCATGCTTATAAAGAGCATTTCTATAATCCATAGTAGTGTTCCTTTAAACCGAGCATACTTACAAGCCCCCTTCAAAATGAAAGTTTCATTTGGTCCTGGGATTGTTATATTTATGTCAACCCAGTAAACCCAGATTGGATATAAAAGAATTGCCAAAAGTAAAAAGATGCGATCCCAATGAATACGGACAGTTTGTGCTTGAGGAATCTCTCTTTCAATTAGGTCTGTAACATCAGGTTGTCTTTGAAGAGTTTTATATATGGAATGAATTGTTCCACCAAGAACAGCCAATCTTAACAGTGAAACAAAACCTGTACATTCAAGACAAAAAGGTAATGATTCACCCATGCCTATTTCCGCACCGCATTGATCTACCCATATCCAAAGCAGACGACAGCCTAAGAAGAGGACTATTATTTTCATTATTTTGGTCATATTATTTCTTTCATTTTTGTAAGGTTACCCGCAAGTACAACTTCAACTTGACATGGAAGCTGACCTACTGAAGCGATAAGCTCTTCAAGTTCTTTTTTCATCTTTCGCTTTGTGACAGAAAAAATCAGTTTATCTGGTTGGTTTGTTCCATCTAAATTTTTCTTGAGATTGACCAGTTCTTTTTCAAGGGGATAAGAGGCACAGATTTCAACAAAGATTATTTCATTTTCTTTTTTTAGACAGATATCTATCAGCTTACCATTGCTATGTTGATATTCAATAGAAGCTTTATAGCCTAAATCTTCAAAATTTTCAGCTATGCGATATGCACAGAACTTGTGCAGATAGCCCCCTTTTGATTTCCAATGTTTAGGCGTTTCATTTAATAGTTGATATCCTATTTCAGTGATTTCCCATAAACCAATATCTGTTTTCGCTTTTGAGAGTGAATGCTTTTTGATGATACCTTGTTTCACAGCTTCTGATTCAGCTTGAGTAAGTGTTGCTCCACCCTTTATAGAAGCCAGTTGAGATGACTCCTGACGGAACAGAAACGGATGCTTGTGATGTATCTGTGCTCTAATGAGTTTACAAGCATTCTCAAGTCGTTTATTCATTTTCACATTAGGCGGAGACTCTTTTAGATCAGTTTTTGTCTCTTCAGGTTCTGTTTCATTAATACTACCATACAATAATTGTTATGATTGTTTAGAAAGTTTCCTGACATCCTCAATTGATATATTCTTTATCTCTACTGGTTTATCTATTTGCACGGTGAACGGATGAGGATACCGGATATCTTTGATAACAGCTGAACCCGCATTTTGCAATCTTCTCATATAGTTGGATTGTTCTTTTGATAGTCCTACTGCTGATGCAAATTCTGAGTAATCTGATCCATGACCAAAACCACCAATACAAATTTTGATACTGGTGTTAGCGTAGATTTCAGGTGCCAAATTCATCGATTGTGAGGCAAAGATTACTCCGATACCAAAAGCACGAGCCTGTTGGAAGTAGTCTAAAAGTAAGGATGTTTTTTTAGTCGCAGATTTAGGGAAAATGACAGAAGCTTCATCCAAGACAAAGAGAGTTTCAAGTTTATCTGTTCTGAGGTTGTTACAAATCCTGTATAGCAATAGTTTCGCAAAGTAAATCGTAATACAAAGAGCTTGAACTGATGATGATAATCCTGAAATGTTTAGAGCAAATCCTGAGTTGGTTAACTTATTCCAATCAGGAGTATGTTTTGAAGCTGCTGTACTACCTAAAACTGTCAGAAGCCACTCAAGCCTGTACTTTAATCGCAATGCCGTATCTTTATGAGCAGACTTTTCATATTGTTGTAAAGAGTCTACTACACTATAGAGGTTTGGTTGTTTATGCGAAGTTAATATCTCAATTAAAAGACCCTGAGCACCAATTCGTAGTTCAAAAAGTGATACCAAAATTTCAGATAATATATTGTACCATAGTGTTGCTTCAACACCGCTTGGTGGTTGACACCAATTGTCATGAAAGTCCTCTTTAAAAAAATAGAGTAGAGAATAATCCATTGCGATATCATAAAAATCCTGTTTTCGGTCAAAAATGATAATCATAGTTCATTCCTCTCAAGCAACTGTTTTATAATCAATTTTATATATGATGATTTACCTCCACCAGTTCTTCCAACCGCTATTACATGAGTACAGAGTACAGATGAGTTGATGTTCCAAATTCTACCTGAATGCATTATCTGTCCTAATCTGATTTTACCTGACAGATTATATGTTGGATTGGTTTTCCTGAAGGGTTCAGGATGCAGGACTTCCTGTTGGTCTAAGCTGTTAATCCGCTCTAAAACTATACTCAAACATTGTTGGTCATATCTGTTGATTCTCAGCTGTTCTAATGCTGTCAAGATCAAAGGTTCATACTGAATACTTCGCTTAGCACATTCAAACCAAAGTTCGTTGATATCAATATTTTTATGATTATGATTCTTCATTTTAATATCTCCAAAAACGGGTCAATGAAGAATTTTCTGAACATCAGTTTTTTACGATGTTTGTCTAATTTCTCTGAGCAATCAGGACAAACCGAAAGGTTGCTATTTCTGACAAGACAAGGACGGCAAGTTACATGCTGACACAATCCACACTCGTCATACATTTCCTTTGTTAAATACGCATCACAGTTCTTACATTGACCACGGATGTCAGTCTCTTCATGAGGCACAATACCTTGTGCTAATGGTTTTTCAGATTTTTCTTGGGATACAATGTTACCATCTTCTAAGAATGCTGAATGTTCTTCTTCACTGAACACATAGTTACCTTCTCTGCCTCTGAAATGTTTTTCTGTTCTTTTAATTCGCTGACGGTCTGACATAATTTTACCCTCTAACGGTTTCTAGTACAGGTTTACAGTATCTATGGATAAGCTGTTGGAGACCTATAACTTGGACAGTTTCTATCGCTTGATATGCAGGTAGTTGAACTTGAAAGCGATGACTACGATTGTTATTGTATGTTCGTTTCATTTGCATTGTTCCTGAGATTCATTGTTATTGATGTAAAGTGGGACTCTTCCATTTTCATCCATACTTTCTTGAATTATTGACGGAGTGATTATCATTTGTCCGTCGAGTTTGATTGCGATACTTGCTTGATTGAGCTCATGTGCTAAAAGGCAATAATGAAGCAGAACTGTGCGAATGACGTGTATAAGTTTATCAGTTTTGAATGAGACGGATAGAATTATACATTCCTCTCCAAATGTTTCGTTTTGTTCATTTCCCCAAAACGAAGACCCTCCTGTAATAAATGGTCCTCCATCAAAACAGATATGGATAAATTTTGATAAGATGTCTTTTACTTCTGAGATATCGATTTTATTCCCGACTTGATCTTTTTCTGGGATTATAATTTCGAGATTGTGATTTAATAAAACCGGGATAAATTGTTTGGGTTGTTTATTTTTCATTATTTATCTCCCTTATGATGGTTGTGTATAAAGTTGGTTACTTTGTAACGTCGCCCAATGCGACAATTAAATGCTTTAGGTTCTTCTGGTTTGCTGACGAGCGGGGCATTTTTGTCTTTTTGTCTGGTGAACAGTTTACCTTTTGATATCAGTAATTTCTTGATTTTTGGAGTTTCACATGTTATTATGTGTTGTAATTGTTTTGGTGAATCGTCCGACACTATTTTTGTAGTGCTGTCAGATGCATCAGGGCTGTCCGATAACGGAAGAAGCCCGAGTAATCGTAATCTGTCAAAATTATTCATGTTTTTTATCCTCATAGAGTTTGATTTTTGCTACTTCATTATAAGGATGAAATGTTGTGTTATATCGAGTGCTGAATTCAGTACTGAAGTTATTAAAATCATAACATTTTTAAACTCGTCATTTTTAAGTAACAACATGATAGACAAATACTTAGATGATTTAGCCAGAGACCTCGGCAATAGGTATGAAATTAAAAAATTAGAAAAAGGAAAATTTATAGAAGGGGATTATAATAAGATTGAAGCAGTAGCTTTATCAAAATCAGTAGATTCAGATTTTTTGAAAAAAGGACCTGATCGTAGCTGTGTGTTTAGTGAAGAGAATTCATTTTCAGCTATATCACACAAGTATAAACACAATGATAATTTCTATCAATTACGAGACATAACAGAGATGGAACAAATGACAGAATATGAGAAAATGATTCAACCCCGGACTTCTGGTAAGAGTTGTAAATACTTCCAATTTGAAAATATTTCAGGGTATCTAATCGGAGATCAATCAGACATACTCGTTCATGAATTAACACCAACAATTAATTTTTCAACACTTTCTAAAAATACTCCAACAAAACTACGCAACACTCTGGCAGACCTTACAGCAAAATCTTTTTCTGAACTTCACAATTTAGGCATAACCTACTATCAAACTGTTCCATCAAATTTAGGATATAATTTTGACAATAAAATTACGTTTAATCCTCACCCATTAATTTCATTTAAGAATAATTCATTGGATAGAGATAGAGATATTGCTCTGTTACTCCGAACAAACAATTGGATACCTGAGAAGGATAAATTTCTTGATAATTATTTTAAGGAATTAACCGAAATAAGAGATGTTGATTTTCACAAAAATAATATATATGAGTCATTAGATGAAGTAGAGTATCTTCGTGCAGATGGAGATATTTCAAATTTATGGTTTTAATTTACGAAATATTTTTTTAATATTATATGCAACTTATTATACTTTGCTTTTAAAGACTTAAGTTCCAGGTCATTTCTTGGTTTCCATCCAAGGATATTTATGATTTTATCAACTTTATCTTCGCTTCTTTTTACGTAATAATATGCTTCTTCAACTTTATCTAAGATAGGTTTGGCATAATTGGCTGTAGAGACATTGACATCTTCAAATTCGTTTAAAAGTTTTATCATTTTTCTTCTATGAGATGATCTAAATTTTTTTATAGATTGATCAACATAAATTAATTGAGGACAGTAATTAAAGTAAAATTTGAAATCATGATTGCCTGATTCTTTTATTGTATCCTCTAAAGTAGTTTCTTTTAATTTCAATTTAATCGATGTAATAATAGTATCTACTTCAAACTCTCTTTTTCTATCAACAAAATAATTTTTATCATCTAGTTTTCTTTTTACAGCAAGAAATAAGAAACATACGAAAGGGTATTCTGTAAGTTTAATCTCTTCCATATCTCCAATCTTAACAACACCCCCTTTATCATAATGAAAAATTATCTTTTCTTCATTATTATTAGTACTTTGAAATTGTTCTTTCTGCAAAGTTTCTTTTTCAATTCCAAGTCCAACGAGTATATCTTCACCCATTTCTTCAACTAGTTTTTGATAGAAATTTTTAGGTCTTTTCTCGATATTCTGATTCCTAATAAACTCTCTGACTTCAGAGAAGAACATTTTGCTTATCTCCAACAGTTTCTCACCATTCAAATTAAGAAGAAATTTTAATAATCCATTTTCCGCAAAATTCATTTTCTCTATTTGAGGGTCTATTATAATTAGATCAAAGAGATTAGACACTAGTAGACATTTTATAGATAAATCTTGTAATTCTTTTTGTTCGTTAGTGGATTCTACAATACTTATAATTTCATCCCAATCAGGTATTCCTTGTAACTGGCACAAATTATTATGTTCAGTAAGTACAGTATCTATTACCGAATCCATTCGAGTAGATTCTCTAGGATGCAATTCTTCTTTGACAATTGACAGGACTTTATCAATTGTCTCTTTGTTAAAAAACTCCGAGTTCTCGTATTCTTTATCTTTAGTCATATTAATTCTCTATACACTTATTTTCAATTATTCTGATTTACAATGTAATCATTCTTACCTCATTCATCAACCCCCGCTTTGTTTTCACATCATAGAATAACTTTCTCTACGGATTTTTGATTCCTGATTCACGGGTGAAGGAACACAAAAACCCTTATGAGAAAGTTGAAATTTATGAAACTGAAAGAAAACAAAGCAAAAACGTTGATTGATAACGCATTAGGTGAACTTATTGAATCCATTGAAAATGGTCAAAGTGAAGCTCTAACGCAGTATTTCAAAACAATGGGGTCATTTCACTCATACAGCTTCACAAATATCATGTTAATCGCCAGACAATTTCCTACTGCGACAAGAATAGCAGGGTTTCACACATGGAAAAAACTGGAGCGTCATGTTCTCAAGGGTGAAAAAGGAATTAAAATCATCGCTCCGCTTGTAAGAAAGGGTGACAATTCTGTCAGTGAAGATAAAGATATTTTTGGCTTTCGGGTCGTGAGTGTCTTTGATATATCTCAAACAGACGGAAAAGAACTTCCTGAAATGTCAAAAGTCAAAGGTAATCCGACAGTGTACAGCGAAAAACTAAATCAGCTTATCTCTGAGAATAAAATTGAGCTTGAATACTCTGACAATTTAACTTCTTATGGATGTTCAACAGGTGGAAAAATTACAATCAAATCAGGATTAAGTCCAGCAGAAGACTTTTCAGTTCGTGTTCATGAACTTGCTCATGAATTACTTCATCAGAAGACAAAAGAAAAATTATCCAAGAAGCAAAAAGAGACGGAAGCCGAGTCAGTAGCTTTCGTTGTGTGTAACTCGATAGGACTTGATACCAATTCAGCATTTGCCGACTATATTCAGATGTACAAAGGAGATAAAGAAACGCTTTTGGAATCGTTTGAGAGGATTCGGAAAGCTAGCGGTGAGATACTTGAAGGAATAAAATTAAAAGAATAATCCACAGGAAGTGTAATGATATGAAAAACAGTTAAATATAAATAGAGTTGACTATTTTTTTTACATATGAGCGGTTTTATTGATATCGATAAATACTTTGAAAATTTAAATGAGGGTGATTTAGTTAAGGTTCATTTAGAAGGTAAAAATAATTTCTATGTGGGTTATGTTTGGCACTTAGATAGGGAAGATTTTGATGATGTTCATAGAAAATATGTTACTTCATCTGAATATACTGTTCCTATATTCGGATTGGATAGAAATAATCTCTTCTTATCCCCGATCTCACCTTTTGGAATTGAAGATAATAATGTTAACGGAAAATTTATGGACTCTCGGTTAGAGTACAAAATTCAAATGGTTGGTATAAATACTTCCAAAACATTGTTTGGAAAAAGTACACCCTTTATGGGAATTGAAATACTAAGTAAATATAATATTGAAGATTAGTCTTTAAGTTTTGGTAATTTTATTTTTTTTATTATTTCTGAATCATTGAACACAGCTGCTCCAAGTAATTTAGTTCCGAAGTACATAGATGCAATTGCAACTGGAGCACCTAATCCTATTGAAGGCAATGCCATCACAACATTACCGATGGCTAATCCCGCACCAAAAAATCCTAATTCTGCTCTTCTCAACGTTGATTCTTTCAATTGTTTCTTCTGTTTTCGTGGTAACTTATTTTGACTTTTTTCTAAATTACATAGGAATCCACTGACTTGTAATTCAATTGCATTTACAAATTCTTCTTTATTTTTTGGATATTGTGATTTAATATAATTGCTGTCGCTTATAAGAGGTTGTTTTATTAATTCATAGAATTCAATAATCTCTTTTCGTTTTAATGAATACCAAGTTGTTATTCCCATTTCAAAAGTAATAAAAGCTGAGCCTTCGTTGAGAAAGATTGCTTGAGCTTCATCGTTAGTGTAAAATTCTAAATTGTGTTTGTTTATTTCTATTAAAACTTCTTCTAAATATTTTGATACGGTTTCGTTATTTACATAATTCTTTAATGCTGTCACTTTTAGTTTAAGATTTCCAATTAATGTTTTTTGATTTACTTCTGTTTCAGATATTTTTGTTATTATTTTTTTTAATTCATATAGTTTTTCAATAATAATTTTCATTTCCTTCATAGTAATCCTCTTTCAAATATTATAATTCATTTAGAGTAAAACTGGATTTAACTATAGATTTGTCGTTTTGTCAAGTATTAAATATTTTCTACCACCCCACTAAACACCTTCCGAAACTTCGTCCGATACCGATTGAAGTGCGGAAGTGATACTTCTTTCATAAAAAATATTATAATTTTGTCATCAGGTTTTAATCCGTATTCATTCATCAAAATGTCTTTCACATTCGGATACATGTATTTGAAAGTTGTGACATAGACACCTTTTCTTAAATTTCTATAACTTTTTGGTACGTTATCTTTCTCTGTATAGACGGGTATTAACTTCTTTACTATATATGGCATTCTCTTACCCTAAGGGATACCTACAGAAGGATTATAATTTAATTTGTAGAGTGGAAAATGAACATGAAGAGGTTGTGTAAATCTACTTTTAACTTTTACAATAGCATCACCGACACCAAGTTTATCAATATATCCTGTTTCTGTTTTTGTTAGATTCATTGCTTGAGACATAGATTGTATATCATTTCCATGACCTAAAGTAAAACAGATTTTAGTATTTGTATTTGCAAGAATCGAGTTTGATAGTTTAGATGGTTCCTGATCAATTGCCACCATTCCAACACCAAACTCACGAATCATTCGTATAACAGTTTCGATGACAGTCTCCTCACCTGACATATATTCTTTCTTTGCAGATAGTGTGTGATGAGCTTCTTCTAAAAATATTACTTGATTAAGATTATCAGATTTGCCGATATTTTTTCGGTAATGATAAATCCAAAGAAGTAGAGATTCTACAATGAATATTTTCTCTATTGTTGCCAAGTTATCTAGTTCAATTATGACTTGCCCACTAAACAATTCTTCTAAATTTGTTTGCTCAAAACTGTTTAGATGCTCACCCAAGAGTCCTGTGAACGTAAGAGAAGATAGAACTCTTTTTACAGAACTCATCCAAAGCATTTCACGACCTTTTGTATATTGCCCGAGTAAGAATTTTTCAAGCATCTTAAAAGTCGGATAGTTTCCGCTTCCTTCATATACTTTATTTCTTGTGTATAATGAATCAATCCCTTTACGAAAAAAATACTCTCCACCATGAGCAATAAAGAAGGCATGCTTTATCACATCGGTAATAAGTGCCAACCAGTGCTTAGGGCGTACACCGTTTGGAGGCACAAGAGGATTAAATTTAAAATCAGAATCTTCTTCTCCGAGTCTAATTACTTTAAGGTTCTTAAACTCAGGAAGTGATTTTAATTTTCTATAACTTTGTTTCCAATCAAACACTAAAAAGGGTATTTGTTGTTTTGATAACTGCTCTAAGAGGTTAAAAGATAAATTAGTTTTCCCTGCTCCTGTAATTCCTGTTATAAGAATATGTTTAATAAAATCAGTTTGGTAGAGTCCAATAGAACTATACACACTATCAGGATATATCACATTGCCAATAGTAAAGCTACCAGTAAGAGTTTTAGCATCTTTTGGTGGTGGAAGCCTTATTGTGTCTGTATGGTCAATCTTGGCTTTAGAGTCTGCTAAAATTCTTAAAATATTACGGTTGTCAAAGAACTCTTTTTTGTCTTTGGCAAACAAATGTAAGTACCAAAGTATTTTTGATTGGTCTTTTATTACTGGGTCGAGTTTTTGAAGAAGTTCTCTGACTTCATCGAGGTAATTCATCTTTTAGTCTTGAATTTGGATACAATTTTGGATTGAGATATGACATGTATTTATATGAGCCGTCGATAACTTTAGATATTCTTTCATTGGCAGTTTTTATGTAGATCAATTCTTTATCTATTCCGATACATCTTCTGTTATGAAGAAGTGCCGTTACTGCTGTAGTTCCTGAACCTAAAAAAGGGTCTACAACTAAATCACCTTTCTTAGTTAATGCGAGAATAAATCTTTCTATAAGTCCGACAGGATACTGACAGGGATGTGGAGTTTTCTCAACATGTAAGTTATGAACTCTTGGGATATGCCAAATATCGCCTGGGTTTTTCCCAAGCGGTGAACCCGGTTTATCTTTCTTAGCTTTATATATCCTTGGTATTCGTACAGGATCTAGATTAAACAGATAAGAATCAGATTTAACAAACCACAAAACTGTCTCATATCGTTTTGAAAAATGTCTTTTATGGGTCATACCTGCTTTGTAATGCCATACAATGCGGTTCCTAAGCTTCAGGTTATACTTTTTAAATATCGGATAGAGGATTATATCTAAAGGAATATTTTCTTTATTTTCTTTGTAATTTCCAACCTGCCAACATATAGAACCTGTTGGCTTTAAAATCCGTACACACTCTTTGATTACTTTTTCTTGAAATGATAAATATTCCTCAAGTGAGATTTTTTCTTCATATTCTTGACCGATATTATAAGGTGGTGAGGTAATAACCAACCGAACTGAACTCTCAGGAATTTTCTTTAAAAATTCAAGACAATTTCCATGATACAACACTATATCAGTTTGAGTTTTCATCTTCTAAAAGCTTGAATTTAATTGAGCTAAGTGCCAATTCTTCTTGAAGAAGATTTATCTTACTTTTGAATTCCCCTATATCTTCAAAACATGCAACAGTTTCTTTATGAATCTGCATATCTGTTTGTGAAATTTGTTTTAGAATATCATTAGGCTGATAACGGAGTCTGTGATGTAGATGCTTCAGAGTTAGTTTATGGGTAAGTAGATTTGACATTATTTCATCGCTGAGTTGTTGTCTCCTACTTTGCTGTTCTGCTAAATCTTTAAGTTTAGATTCTAAATTCTTTTTCGGTATTGATAAGAGGTTATGGAGAAAATAATTATCTTTATCATCTTTTTTCATATGAACACAAAACAGTATTTATTTCACTCTTGAGTGTCATTAGTGCGACAACAACACGCTCCCCTTTAGGAGTTATCACAAGATACTTTCTTTTCTTCTTAGGAGTAATTTGAATAAGACCTGTTTCATGAAGCATTTGAGTTATAAAACGCAGATGGTTCAGCGAACCTCCAATTTTTCGGTGAACTCTTGAGATATAACGCTGTTTAGGGCTATGCTTATAAATCTGCAAGAGTAACTGTTGCCAAAGTGGTTCTTTGAGTGTCATGGGTATTTATTTTGTTTAGGCATATCTACCAGTTTAGGTTTTAATTTATCTGTTTGTGAGTACCACTTATTAGAATGCTTCCAATTATGCAGTCCCATTTTTTTATGAATATCAATTTCATGAAAATTGTAAATTGCATTAAGAATGTATCCTTTAATATTATGTATCGAAATGTTTGTTAGAGCGATTCTGGCGAGTCTTAAATCAGATTCTACTCCGAAGTATGTCGCATTGGTAGCAAGCTCAAAACCGCTTAATATACGCCTTCCTGTACGTGCCATCGGTTCAAGTATATTTATTTCTTCATCAGTTTTACCGACAGTCATCACCGAGTCTGCTTGTGCTACTTCATAAGGTATGAGAAACTTATCTCTATACTGCTCAGGCACACATTTTTCTTTGTAAATTTCTCCAAGATAATCATACCTATCTTGCTTTAGTAATTGAGGCTGATATATATCAAATATCTTATCTATAAGTTCAGAATCTTCTAAGAGCCACTCGAATTTATGGTTTAGTTGCATCAGAATATAAGGACTATGGTAAGTTACAATAAATTCAAGATATTTATCCCATGCTTTAATGTTGTCAGGATACTTATCATGAAAAGCATCATACAATGAGTTTAACATGGTTTTCACTATATTGGTCATTTTTATTTAAAGTTTGCAGAATTATTCTACGACAGAAATTTCATAGACTTTTTCAGCAGGGTGTTTTAGGCAGAGTGCTTTAGGTATTTCTTTTTTTTCTTGAATGACTTTTTTAATAGTATTCCAAAATACCCAAGAGTTGACTGTTAACACACAATCATCTACAGACACAATTAAGAATTTATAGTCAACTCCGGGTAGATTATTTGGGCTGTTTGGATTTGTTAATTTTTTTATTTCTTTAACCATTAGTCGAGGAATCTCCTCACCAATGCGAAGAGTCAGATAATTAGTTTGAAACTCTGACATATCTATTTTTTCCGCATGAATATTTCTAAATGTATTTTCTTTATTTTCCATATTGTTTCTTCTCCAGTTTAATGAGCCTTAATGAAAATTTATTGATTAGTTTACGCCACTCCTGAAATGTTTCATCAAATACGTCTTTTAGTTTTTTTACGGTGTCCTGAAGTTCCCAAATGGATTCTTTTACAACCATCTCAGATATTCGTTGTTTATAGTGGTTCTTTTTTGTCATGGTGAATTGAGGAAATAATTCTATATAAACTTATTGTTACTTTTGAGTTATAACACTTTACTGTTAGTATTAGGGAAAGATTTATATAGGGTTCTATATAGTGATGTATAGGTGCTTATATAATGAAATCGACAATACTCATCGAAAAAAATCTTATTAAAGATATCAAAAAAGTAAAGGATTACTCAAGGCAAACGTATGATGAGATACTTCGAAAATTGTTAGATGTCTATATACTCTTCAAAGGTGTTCAATTTGATACCGCTAACATTCATACTCTTCAAAAAAGTAAGATGACAGAAATTTGGGACTCAAAAGAGGATGAGGTTTGGGATGAATTATAAACCAGGAGACATTGTTTTAATTGCTACCGAAGGATCAAAGAATAAAGGGATTCGTAAAAGACCGGCATTTGTTATTTATGCGAATGATGATACGCTGATCGCCTGCGGTGTAAGTAGATCAAAAAAACTTAAAGGCATTCCTTTAACGTCAAAAGACGGAGCCATAAAAAATTGTAAAATATTTCTTCATTATATGTTTACCATTTCACCTGACATCATTGTGAAAAAGCTATTTAGTATCACAGGAAGTAAGAAGAGAGAAATTTATAAAAAGTTGAAACAGAAAATCCAGCTTTTGCGGTAAAAGAAAATAATAAAAAAGAGTTTGAATAAAATCCAAACTCTTAATTGGTTATTTTAATTATTTTAATTATTTTAATTATTTTAATTATTTTAATTATTTTTCTACTTTTGATATATAATCAAGATTCTGTAATCTGTAAATCATTGCTTGCATACTGACTTCGTAACTTTGAGCAAGAAATTCTATGAAATCATCATCTGGTATATTTATATCTCTATTATCAATATCCTTTTTAAGAAAATTTATTGGCATGAGGATTTCAGCTGCAAATTTATTTGCTTCTATTTCTGAATCATTATTAGCTAAACTTGAATTTGGATCTCTGAATTTCACATCATATTCTCTATCTACATGAACAGGTTCATTGTGAAGTATGAAGTGTCCTATTTCATGTGCAATTGTAAATCTTTGTCTAACTTCTGGATGAAGGCTATTAACACCTATTATTGGTTTTACTTTTTTATCTTCTCTATACAATAGCCCAGATAATTTATTGGGAAGTAATTCGAATTGTACTTGAATACCAAGTTGTTTTGCAATTGTTTCAATTGGTACTGGTGGGTTATCAATGTTAGTTTCACAAAGTATCTTTGATACTTTAATCCTGACCTCTTTTGTATTTAAGGCCATATCATTAGTCTCCTTTCGTTGCGTTCACTAATAATTTTTTTACAAGATATTCTTCGGATTCATTAAGTTCAGCACTTATTTTTTTTGATATTGTTTCAATCATGACATTTTCATTTGGAAGTATGTCGGAAGGTGAACAACTAAAAATAGAACACAACTCATACAGAACATGTATTTGAGGTTTATGTCTTCCTTGCTCAATATTTACAATTGAAGCTCGTGATAAACCTAGTTGGTTAGCTAAATCTTCCTGTTTTATCTTTAACTTTTTTCTTTTAGATCGAATAATTCGACCTAACTCTTTATAGAGATTTAACTTTGTCTTACCATCCATGTTTATAATTTATCAATTGTTGATTTAAATGTCAAGAACTATACACGTTTATAATATAAACATTTATTTATAATGTAAATATTACTTGACAATTGTTGTGGTTATTTTTATTTTGATTTCAACTTGAGGTTCTTAAACCTCATCACTGACAACTTAAGAATGCTTTGAAAGGAGCCATTATGTCACGGATTGACGAAAATGTATCTGCTAAAGATGAATCAAACGAACAAGGACCTAAGTATTATATCAATATTGAAGGTACAGTTTATGAGTGGGAAGAAGAATCTATTAGTGTGTCTCAATTAAGACAACTTGGAGGATTACCTTTTGATGTCCCTGTAATCGAAATTGATTTAAAGACAAATACGGAAAGGGAACTTCAAGAAGATGAAATCATTCAAATTAAACCGGGGATGGGATATTCTAAAAAAGTCAGCTTTAAGAGGGGTTAAGTAATGGACTCGCAACGTATTAAACAGGAATTTGAAGTAATAAAAAGCCAGTATCCTGAAGCTACAATTCATGGTACATTGAAATGGGTTTTTATTTCTAATTGGATTATACCTGAAAATATTTGGAGTGAACAATCTGTTACAATTTGTTTTCAAATACCTGAAAATTATCCAGGTCAATCACCTTATGGGTTTTATGTGTCTCCTTACACAATAAAATTGAGAGATGGTTCAAGTGCTGATAATGCTCAAATTGCATCGGATACTCCTTATGGTAATCAATGGCTCAAATTTTCTTGGGCGGCTGAAAATTGGTATCCCCATTCTGATTATAGAGAAGGTAGTAATTTACTTAATTTCATTCATAGTTTCATTTATCGCTTTAAGATGGGGAGATAGCTTATGATAAATTTACAAATGACATCTCTTCAATATAATAATTTACTGTCACATCTATTAGAGAGTGATGTTGAACAAGTTGCTTTTTTGCAAGCTTCATATTCTAAGAATAAAAATAATATTCTATTTGTATGTAACGACTTGTTAAAAATACCTCCTTCTGGATTTGACTTCCAGTCAGATTATCACATTTCACTTAGTGATGAAACTCGCCAATCTATTATTAAGAGTGCTTGGGATTCTGGATATTGTTTAATAGAAACTCACTCTCATATTAATAATGATCCAGTCCAATTTTCTTACTCTGATATGAAGGGATTTAATGAATTCGTACCTCACATAAGGTGGAGACTAAATAATCTTCCATATATTGCCTTAGTTTTTAATAAAATTAGTTTTGATGCCCTAGTGTGGCATGAAAAAAATGAAAATTTCATCGGTTTGGATTGTCTTTTAGTCGATCAAGAAAGGATATTTCCAACTAATCACACTATAGATCAAGTGAAGGGAAGTAAGTTTAATGAAAAGTTCAAATAGCCAATTTGACCGTCAAGAAAGAATGTTCGGTGAAGACGGACAAAAAATAATAAAAAACACTCACGCTTTAATTTGTGGCTTAGGAGGTATTGGATCTCATGTTAGTCAACAACTTGTTTATTTGGGTATCGAAAATTTTTCTTTAATAGATTCAGATCATGTAGAATTTTCAAATCTTAATAGATTAATTGGAAGTACTAAAAAACATATCGGGTTACCCAAAGTTGAAGTAGCTGAACAAATGATTAAGAATATTAATCCAACTGCGAATGTTATTTGTATCAAAGATAAAATTGAACTACTTGATCAATATGCAAAAGATACAGTCCCTAATGTAATTATTGGTTCTGTTAATAATGATGCAGCTAGATTATTATTAACTGATTATGCTTCAAGAAAACATATACCATATATGGATATTGCCTCAGAAATTCATCCTTCAGAAGGCATTGTGGGTGGTCATACTTATCTTTCTTATGGTACTGGCTGTTTACTTTGCTCTGGTCAAATTGATCAAGATGAGGTTCGTAGATATAATGCTTCCGAGTCCGAATTAGAATTTGATAAACTTGTTTATGGTGTAAATTCTAAACTCCTTAAAGATAGTGGACCTTCTGTCGTTTCATTGAATGGTATTATGGCATCAATAGGATGTTTTGAAATTATGTTGTTGTTAACTCAAATGTCAAAACCAATCCCTTCTATTATATTTCAACGTCGTGAGAACTTTGGTTGTTGGACAATTTCTAATTCTCAAACTTCTAATAATGAGAATTGTTATTATTGTAATCGATATATTGAAGCTGCATAAAATATTATTTTTTACATGTGATGTTAAATGTTTGTTTAAAATTAGATATTCTTTTTAGTTAGCTACTTTCTCTAATTAGATTATTACAAACTACACATACCTCAATTACACATATTGGTGATACCCTATCTTTGCCAATTTCATATCCTACTTTTTCTTTAATCAAATTAACACCGAGTTTATCTAATTCGTCTTTTAATCGTCGACATATCCAACAACTTCCTTCATTAAACATTTCACCAGTCATGCCACATCTCTTTTCTTATAGATTTATTTTATTATTTCTCTTAACTTCTCTATTATAACAATTTCTGCATACGTATCTTGCTTACAATATTCTTCAAGAGCGAGACGAACTTCTGCATTTTCATCTTTGCTCACATTTGGGTCATATGTAACACGTTCAAACTCATTGCTTGCCCCCATACCATCACTAATAGCCATATTGTCATAACTTAAATCACTTAATGCTGGCAATACTGCTTTTATAGAAGCTGAACCATTCTGATTAGGATTATAGTAATCAAATTTCCTGAACGGTTCTAACAAGTCTTTGACTCTTGGAATTATATTTTCTTCATACCATTCTTTATATTCTGGAAGGACTTCACAACATTCTTTGAATACTCCTTTTTCACAAGATGCGTTGTAAACAATTATGTCGCCTTGCTCTCCCAAAGACTCCTTAAGTAATTTCATAAAAGTCGGACGTGGATCATCTGTATTATCAGCTAAATAAGGAATATGTTTAGGTTCAGAATCTTTATCTTCTTGTATGTGAAGAGAAAATTGAAATGGAATTCTTTGATATGGTTTCATTCCGTCAAATTTCGGTATAGCAGGATTTATTGTCTCGAAGTCAAGGAAATACAAAGGATAGTTTAACTCATCAAGAAATTTATTTATCTTCTCTTCGTTAATATGAATATTCTCATTTAGAGAACAATCTTTTTGAATCTTCTGTATCGCTGTTAGTTTTGTATCTGTTGGTATATCTGAAATCTTTAATATCTCGTTATCAAATAATTCAAATGATTTTTTCCCACCTCGATACAAATCAAATACATTTTCAGTTGGTAGGAAATTCCAACACTTATTTTTGAGTTGACAGTCATAAGGTTTGTTACAGAAGACACCAATTTTTTGTTGAATTTCTTCTTGTGCGTTGATCTTATCAAACATAGCATCAACCGTATCTTCTATGCCAACAATTCTCTCACTTACGTGTTCTGTAATATCGCTCAACACAAATAATTCTTTTACATCATTTTTACCGTCTTTAACATATTGGTTGTTTATATGCATGAGGAAGCAATTTCTAATTTTTAAGCCTGATTCCTCCAAACAGAATCTTTGAAAACTCACATCATCAATATTCTCATCCTTTACACTCGTACCTGATTTTACTTCGACTATATCCCACATATTGTTTTCTACAGGAACGAGAATATCTACTCTTGAATAAACATCTCCTTTTTGAAGCTTACTTTTAAATCCTGCTTCGAAAAGTATTTTTCTCTTTATTAGAAGTTCTTGAGTAATATCTAAATTTCCGATAAAATCGTTTGTAGGAACATTTACGCCATCAGCAAACCACTCTGTTGCTAATTCACCAATCAGTGTACCTACTTTGAATTTATATTCGGTTGCTTGGTCAATCTGAGGTAATTGTTCTTTCGCATTCATTGTGATCCAAAGCAGTTTTGGACATTTCAACCCAATTAAGTATTTTGATTTTGTAAGTAGAGCCATTATAGGAAAAAAACCTTCTTCTATTTAATTGTTATGACTTTTAACCAACATTAAAGTAAATAATTCTTCTATAGATTGAAAGATAAATAACATTACTCTTTTTTTACCGCAAAATATATATAATCATCACACGTTTGAGTAGCATAAATAAAGAAGTTGATACATTTTAGCCCTTACTTCGAACACTTTTGTTCTACACCCGGTCGGGGCGTAGAACATTTCTGTTACAAAAGTGGGGCAAAGAATAAGTATAACTTCTACCTCAAACTAATATGACAGTTCAAACAGTACATCCAGAAGGTAAAATTGATATACATAACAGAAAGAAATCATTTCTTACAGCATTTACTAAATTACAAAGTGACAAAAGTATGATTAAGGATAACAAAAAAATTCTTATCTCTTTCATAAATGATTGTCTTATTGGAAAAACTGTTGTAGGTAAATCAAAGAAGAAGATAGGATACGGTCGGTGTCTCAAATATATAAGTATTCTTAAACGTCTCTCAAATAAATTCCAGAAATCATTTAATATCATATCACAAGAAGACATGGAACAATTTATACAAGCACTCGAAAACGATTCATATCTATCAATTAAGAACAAGCCATATAGTTCTGAAACTAAGGCAGATATTAAAAAAACTATTAGAAAATTTTGGAAATGGAAAGATGGTAACAATAGACATTATCCAGAGTTAGTTGAATGGATTGATACTTATGTTACAGTTAAGGAGATTCCTGCCTTGTTAAGAGAAGATATCGAGAAACTCATAGAAACAGCTTATAGTGTTAAGTTAAAAGCTATTATTATGGTACTTTTTGATTCAGGAGCAAGAATTGAAGAATTATTAAATGTGAGACTCAAAAAGGAGCATATTCACTTTAAAGAGAAAATTGGAAGTTACGTTATTAGAATAGAGCATAGTAAAACAAAACCAAGAACAATTTCAGTTCCTTTGTCGACTGCATATTTAAGAAAATGGTTACAAGAACATCCCAATAAGGATGATCCAATGGCACAATTATTTCCAATTTCTTATGATAATTTAAGAGTTCAGTTACATCGAATTGGGAAAAAGGCGTTGTGTAAAATAGTAAATCCACATTTGTTGAGACATAGTTCAGTTACATTTTATGCTAATAAAATTACAAATAGATTCAAGCTCTGCTATCGTTATGGTTGGGCAATGTCGAGTAAAGAAGTGGATAGGTATCTTGACAGAGAAGGTTTATTTGAGGAAGGTCTTTCTGAAGTTGTTAAACAGGATGAAATAGATTCATTCAAAAATGAAAACATGAAGCTAAAAGAAGAATTAAGTATCTTAAAAGATACAAGCAATACATCTCCGAATATTATAAAAATGTTAATCGAAAAACAAAACCAAATGTCTCTTGTGTTGGAGAAGTTATCATCCCAAAGGTTTGACATTGTCTTATAAAATAAAACCAATACTTGATAGGGGGTTGTGAAAAATACGAACTCTTAGGGCATTAACGGTTTCTATGCTAAGTGGCTTATTACCAAGATAGCTAATAACATTATAGGTAATTGGAGTTGATTAGTAGACAATATTAAACGATATATTGATTTAATACAGAAACTCACCTATATTTACATATCATGAATTACAACCAAATTCTACAAAGAATAGATAAAAAATATAAAGATGCATTGGATTTTGTACACTCTTTTAAATCCCAACTTATAAAATCAGAATTTGAAGATATTAATATAAGAAGAGAAGAATCTACTCCAAGTGTCTTCTTGAGTTTTAATAATATAAGATTGATTACGTTTGATCTCAGGATTGGTGGGGGGGTTGGAGTTATTTTTTGGCAAAATGAACTATTATCAAGAAAAGATATTGAACAGTTTCAAATGTCAATTCAGCAACATACAGGATGGACAGGATTTAGTTTGTCAAACAATTCTGATGTTAACGAATATGAGCAGAAACAATTCATAATTGAATATTGGCTTCGTGGTTTAAATAAGGTTGCTAAAGGTGAATTAGGTGCGATCTGGAAAAGAGAGCAAAAAATTATTTCATTAACAAAGCAAGCATTTCCTGATTATTCCGTTATCTGCAATAAACAATCTCTATCAGGTATCAATGCCAAACCTGACATATATATTCAGGAAATAAATGTAGTCATTTAAGTAGATGGAAGACAGCACTTTCATCATGTAATACATTTTCATAAAACTGCGGGATTATTCAAGAAACAACTTGAACGAGATGAATATCTTAACGCTGAATGCTTAAATAGAGGAATTTCTGTAATACACATTGTTACTGAAGCTGCGGATGTTATAACTGATCCATCTGATATTAAATATATAGTTAAACATGTTACTCCAAATACTATAAACTATATTCTTAAAAAGAACAAAAAAATAAATATAACTCAAGTAAAACCTGATGAGGTTTAATATGACATTCTCAGACCACATAAGCAAAGAAACCATCCAAAAAACAATTGAGTTTTGGAGTCCTCGTTATGGCTATACTCTTTCTGAGGAAGATGCAAGAGAAATTGTAGTTAACTTAAGTGGCTTCTTTGATGTCTTAATTAAATGGGATAGAGAAGATAAAGAAAAGAAAGCTCAAGAAAAAAAGAAATAGGTTATTCCTCTTTTTCCTTATTGTTTTTTAAGTAGTTATCTATGAGCATCTCTGCTAACCACTCTGCAAGGTCAAAGTCATAATCAGGTGGAGGGTCTACATATTTAATAGTAAATGTAATTTCTTTTTTCTTTTTACGGTCACTTGTTTGCCCTTTGCTTCTTTCCTGTCTCATTTATCAAATTCCTTTTAATGGGTTTAAAAGATTTACGTGTAATCTTATAGTATTCAGAATACTTACAAAAAAACGCCACTTAGAATTCCTGCCTCACCGCTTTAAACTAAATTGGAATATTCAACAATTTTTGATAAAATCATGGCAACTAATTATTCCACCATTACACCCTATTAGAACATAGTTTTTTTTAAATATAATAGGTTTTCCCCAGTATTCTTTTGCATTTGATTCACTTCTTGTCTCTGCATTAAAAAGTTTTAATTTGGTATATTTACTATCATTAAGTCGAACATCAACTCCTTCTGCACCACAAACATTAATTTTCCTAGCTATTGAAGCAACAGACTCTTTCCAATCAATCTTTAAATCTTTTTTTAATTTGTTACCCCAAGCAAATGTAGGATTTCCTTCAATTTTATGAAATACTATCAAATTATCTTTAATCATGTGCAACACTTTTTCCATTGCTTTAGCACATTGTTCTGGACCAATATTATTCACTAAAGTTTCAATCTTTGTATTGGTAATATCTATGGGTGAGGATTTATAAATCCAATCACCTCTATCAATTTTGTTAGATACTTTATGAACTGTAATTACTAAGTCTTCTCCTCTGAGCATCGCATAATGATAAGGAGCACCTCCAATATTGTGAGGGAGGTCTGATGGATGAATATTAAATGTATAATTTGGAAATAATTTTAAAATCTCAGGAGAAATGATTTGATTATATTGACTCATAATAATAATATCGGGAGAAAAATATTTATACCAATTCTTAAATTCAGAACTATTTATATTTTGATCAAAAACAGGAATATTAAATTTTTCAGCTATTTTTATGACAGGCTGTTCATTCTTTAATTTTCTTTTGCTATATGATGTAATAATACCTTGTAGATGAAAAATTTCATTGAAATCTTTTGAGAGAAGCTTCTTTAAACCTAAAACACCTTGATAATAACTACCTATAAATATTACATTCATTTAGTAATTTCTTTTATATGAAGTTTTATTAATTCAATAAAAGTATGAGGGTTACCCCAAGGGCATGCTTTATAAACATCTCCACCATGCCTTGCAATAAAGGAGAGAATATTGAGATCATCAAATAAAGCATATATATGTACACGTTTAAGAGAATCATTTGAAAGATTTTTTGCGAAACAATCCCATAATAAGGTCTTATAAGTATGTGCAGCAAATTCGCCATACGCATTATGGGAATCTCCAGCAATAATAGCACCAGGATCTATTACCTTTACTTCATTATCTTTTGATATTATAAAATTTGATAAGTTTAAATCAATAGGTACGATAACTGGATTCTCACAAGAAATCTGTTGCTGGCAGTTAAAATAAATTGCGAAAGATTCTTCCAATAAATCAGAGATATTATATTGTAATAAATCTTTCATTGGATTAGTAAGAGCATCAAATAAATAACTTTGCCATGATTCATGAGAATATTCTTGGTCATTAACAATACAACCAAAGCCATCTTCTGCATGTTCAAAACAATCTTGTAAAAAATTGAAAATTTGGGTTGTATATTTTTCAGCATTTTCTAAAGAGAGATCATTTTTAACATGATCCAGTAAAGTCTCTCCTTCAATATACTCTAAAATAGATATAGGATAATCTATTCCTGCAGGTTTTTCTTCATAATAATACATCTTACGAAGATTTTTATTTGAAATTTTATTTAAAAGATAAGCTTCTTTGTCTGAGTACATTCCTTTGTTTTGATATACTTTGATAATATATTTAGTATCATTTGAGGTAGCTAAATAAACAAGGTTATTATTGTCACTTAATTGTATTTGTGAAGTTAGAGTCCTAATATTTTGTTCAAAAATTCTTTTTATTACATTTATAAATGACATATTTTTTTATGGATAAAGGCTTGTATGTACTCTCGGAAACAATACTGCATTCCAAATAAATGGTAGTTTTAACATACCTTGCATGAGACGTTCAAACCCTAATCCAAACCCTGAAGTTGGTTTATATGAATTGTTCTCCCTTGATTGCATATAAGGAGCATAATCTTCTTCTGGCAAACAAAATATTCTTGATTTTTCTTTCAACTCTTGGACAGATCTTACTCTGTGTCCACACCCTATTGTTTCTCTATAACCAGGCCATATAATATCAGCATTATTTGCAACAGCTGGTTCTTTATTATCAATTTGAGCATGATAGAAAGGTACCTCTAGTAATGGAAATTCTGAAATATATAACATTGAATCAAAAATCTGTGTTAATCTTATTTCTTCCCAAGAGCCAAAACAATTTGCCATTGTAAATTTTTTATAATTATCATCTTTGGTATCTAAGTATAAAGCTTCCAATGCTTCTTTATAAGTTATTGTATTAATTGTTTTTAATTTACTTAATTTATCAAGTTCAATTAAATCCTCATTATCAAGAAAATATCTTAAATTCTCTTCATTATTTTCTAAAAGATCTGAGCAATACTTATTTATTAAATTTGTAATAATTACCTTATTTGCTTCTTGACTAATTCTTCCTTCATATTCTATATGATGAAACTCTGACAAGTGAGTTGCGTCAGCATTTTCTTTTCTAAAAGAATTATATATTGAATAAACCTGAGTAATATCATTAACCAACAATGATAATTCAAGATAAATTTGTGATGATTCGGCTAGAAATATGTCACCTTCCAAATCAAACCATTTTAACTTAATTGGGTTAGTATCAGTTGTATAGTTAATTGCCTCTTTACCATAAACAGCACCTGGAGATGATATCATTTTTGTTGTAAGAGGTAGATTAATATAAATCGCACCAAGATTATTAAAGAATTGATTTGTAGTTTGAATTATTGAATTTTGAATTAATACTGAATGTTTCCAAAATTTATCTTTTGAAAACATTTCTACTCTGTTTCGAAATTCTTTATCAGAAAATTCTATTTTAGTTATATCCGCTATTTCAGAAAATACATTATTCCCAACATATCTTATGCCTTTGTCTTTATTTGCTTCATATGGACCCAACATTTTATTTCCTTTCATTTAAGAATTTAAATGAAAATTTGCCATCTAAGCATTTAGCGTACAAACATATTAAGTTTACATACCATGAAAAACTAAAGAAAGAACAATCCTTAATAAACACTGTTCATTGCTCGTGGAAAAGGAATAACATCCTTTATATTCTTCATTCCTGTTAGATATAATATCATTCTTTCAAATCCTAAACCAAATCCTGAATGTGGACATGTTCCCCACTTTCTTGTATCAAGATACCATTCGTAAGCACTCACATCCATGTTTTTATCACTAATTCGTTGAAGTAAAGAATTATAATTATCTTCTCTCTGGCTCCCTGTAATAATTTCACCTATTCCAGGTACGAGCAAATCTAAACAACGAACAGTTTTATCATCATCATTTGCTTTCATATAAAATGATTTAAATGATTTTGGATAATTAGTTATGAATATCGGTTTCTTAAAGACTTCATCTACTAAATATCTCTCATGTTCAAGAAATAGATCAGTGTCCATCGTTGCTCTATTTTCAAATTTTTTCTTAGAATTATTTATTATAGATACTGCTTTTTCAAATGTCATTTCTTCGAAATCACCATTAATAGTGTCATTAAGTTTTGCTAAAAGATTTGGTGTAACAAATTCATCCAAAAATTTCAACTCATCTTTACATTGAATAAGAGTTTCACTTATTAAGTGTTTTATGAAATCTTCAATTAGAATTTTCAAGTCTTCAAAGTCATAAAACGCCATTTCTGGTTCTATCATCCAAAATTCTGATAAATGTCTTGGTGTGTCAGATGGATCCGCTCTAAATGTTGGAGCAAATGTATATATTTCTCCATGTGATTGAGCATATGCTTCACCTTCAAGTTGACCGCTTACACTGAGAAATGCTTGTTGTGCAAAGAAATCATCTTTGTAGTTAAAACCCTTATCTTTTATAATTTTTTCAAGATCAAAATTAGTTACTTGGAGCATATTTCCAGCTCCTTCACAATCACTTGCTGTTATTATTGGCGAATGAATATATACAAAGTTTCTAGATTGAAAATACTTATGAACTATAAAAGAAAGTTTATTTCTAATTGAAAATATCGCATAAAATGTATTAGTTTTACCCCTCAAATGTGGAATTGATCTCAGAAACTCAAAGGAGTGTTTTTTCTTCTGCAGAGGAAATTTTTCATCACTAGAACCAACAATTTTGATTGAGGAAACAATGACTTACCGAGACTGACCTTTACCTTGTGATTCAATTAATTTTCCTGAAACTTGAATACAAGTCCCTGTTAAAACGGCTTGTTTAACATCCACATCATTGACAGTATTGTCTATTACAAGTTGAATAGTATTAAAACATGAACCATCCGATAGTTGTATAAATGCTACATTTTTGCCAACTCTACCAGTCTTTACCCAGCCCCAAATTTCCACAATTTGATCTAAAGTATGTGTTGTTAATAAGTCTTTTACTCTTGTTCTATTTGCATTAATCATAAAATCTCCTTTTCACTCTTTCAGAATATCAAACTAAGGATTTCTATTAAAATGTCAATCTCTTATTTAGTCATTTTTTAAAGTCGTTAAGAGAAACTCACAAGGCATATCTTTTTTTCAGGTAAATGATAGCGGTTATTTTAACAAAAAATTAAAAAGAAGAATGACTTAATTCTATTGACAATTAAGTTACTCTATATTAGACTTCAATTCTTAACAAAATATGATATTCCGGTGTAGCTCAGTTGGTAGAGCAGCTGACTGTTAATCAGCCTGTCGCAGGTTCAAGTCCTGCCACCGGAGCTTAATAATACTATCAGGTAAATTCACAAGAAAATTAAAGGGTTTATTGTATGTGACACTTACAGTTGTACCTACTAATGAATAGTTCGAGCCTATTATCCTTAGTAGTTGTGCTTTCTTCTTATCATCTACACTCAAATATACATCGTACAATCCTTTACAAAGTTCGAGTAATTTCTTAGCGTGACGAATCGCATTGTTACCTGAAGTATTTATCTGTTCAAGTTCATAATTGATAGTTGCTAATCTCTCTTTAATTTCTTGTTCCTTATCTTTAAACATGTCATTATCAATGTCGTTATCAAGTAATTTGTCATACAAATTACTCCGTCGTTTTTGAAGTTTGCCCTGTTCTTTATTAAGACTTGCATTACGCTCCTTTCTGTAATTTTGTTCACCTGTTTGATGGTAAGCAATTGAATCAATGACCCAACTTGATAGTTCATCAGAAATAGCAACTTTAGCTACTATATCTTCAAAAAGTAATGGCATTTTTTTTGATGTAATATATTTATTAGATTCGTGTCTCCCTTTTGAAAATCCACAGTGATAATAAGTGTATTTTCCTTTTCTGAATTCTCCAAGAATTGTACAACCACATTCTCCACATCTTGCCACTCCTTGAAAAGGGAAGTTATGTTTTGTTTTCATGGGTCTATTTCCTTTACTCGACAGTATCTTTTGTACACTATCGAATAACTGCTTTGAGATTATTGGCTCGTGTTTACCCTCGAGCAACTGTCCTTTCCAATGAAAAGAACCATAATAAATATGATTGTTTAGCAGGCGAGATATTGAAGACTTCTTAACAGGATTTCCTCTTCTTGTTCTTAACCCTTCTCGATAAAGCAAATCTACAAGGCTTTGGTTAGAATAGTTTCCTGATGCTTTCAGTTCAAACGCTCTTTTTATGAATGGAGCCCTTTCTGTATCAATGACTATTAGCTTTGTGGTAGTATTGTTCAAATAACCTATTGGAGCTGTTCCAGAGAAGAAACCTTGACTTGCTTTTTCCTGCATTCCCATAGAAGCTTTGCGAGAAATATCTTCTGACATCTTCTTAGCAACAGCAACTTCTATATCAAACATGAAGACATCAGATGAGTCACTATCTTTGTCCAATATTTTATTTGTTCTTGAGAAATGAATAATTTTACTATGATTTTTAATTAAGTTTGTAATTCTCATTTTATCAAAATCATTACGAGTCATTCGGTCAAGTACATCAAATATAATATGTTCAACATCTGTATGTCTTTGGGCATAGTCTATCATGTTTTGAAATTGTTTTCTATTATTTCGCCATGCGGATTCAGAAACTTTCCAAAACTTGACAATTGTGAGATTGTGTTTCTTTGCATATTCTCTACCAAGTTTTTCTTGAGCATCGAGTGAGAATCCATCTTTTTCTTGTTCTTCACTTGATACCCGAACGTATAATAGAGCTTTGCTGTTTTTTGAGTTAAAACTTTTTTGTGTCATTTGTAATGCCTTTCTTTTTTTCACTATTTTATATAATGAAAGATTGTAGATTATTATAGGTTAAGTCAACGGTCAATTTTTTAGTAGTCGATATAAACGGTCAATTAGTGATAAAACTTTAGAGTTTGGAATATAGATTCCACGAGATGGGCTCTTCCATTCACCTGTGTTTAAGAGTTTACGAGTTCTTGGGTAGTAAATAGGACGTGAAACCAGTCGTCTGTTGTATCGAACCTCACTCAGAATTAAATCAAACAACTCAGCATCCATACCACAAACCCTTGCGATATTATAAATCGGTCGAAATGTTGTTGGTTCTTCATGAATAGAAGATGCATCTGGCTTAACTTTATTGAATACAGTTAAAGCATGTGAAACTAAAGGTTCTATAAATTTAATTATTGATTCAATTGATAGCATCTCTAACACTGTTGTTTTGCGAATAGAGTAAATCCGTCCTTTTCTAAATTCAGCTTCATGTCGTATAAGCTTTGGTGTTTTAGTATATAATTTGAATCGTTCATTAGTTCTGTTTATACCAATAAGATACTTCGCACTTTTCTCAAGTCCTTCTGATAAAGAAGGGTCTGTTATTTGAGGGGACTTTGTTTCTTTAAAATATTTCATCCAACTTTGTGTAACAGATTCCAAATAAGGAAATGGTGTTTGACAATACTTGTCCCAGTATATCTCAATAACAGAAAATGACACTTTAGGGAAAAAAGAGTTACTATAACTTATAATATTAGCTTCAAAACAATTTGTAAATTCTTCGATTATTGATTGAATCTTTTCAACCAACAGCTCTATAGAACGATATTTGAGTGTCTTTTGACTATAAGTCAATTGAGTATTGTATGGAATAAAATTATCCTTACCATCAAGTGACCTCTTTGTTTTTGTTTGGTTTTTACTTAGTAATTCATGATTGAGAAGTCTTGTTGGGTTTATAAAGAGTTTTATACTCAAGGTGCATCTTTGTTTGTTTGGAAAGTATTTTAAGTATCCAGTTCCTTCAATATCTTTCTGTAAAATAGAACTATATTTTGAGTTCTTCGGAAAGTGTTTTGATGTACGAAACAGTTTTTCTCCAATAATTTCTCTTAATGAAATATATTCTGATTTATTTAAAGTGAAATATCCAAAGTCATAAATAGTAAGCCCAATTCTATCGAGCATTGCATCTTCATTTTTTAATTTGATTCTTTTCATGGTTCTTTTCTCTTATTTTTAAAGTTTATTTTGAGTATAGTAATAAAGGTCAGCTATCTTCATTCGAGCCTAATAGGCTGTCGAGATTGATAGCTCCTTCATTTTCCCATTTATCTAAAAGTTGTAATAGAGATTGAAACTGATTAGTTATTTCAATAGCTTCATCGTCCGAAACGCATTCTCCAGAAATTTTTGAAAATGTCTTCTTCGTTGATTTCAAAAGGGCGACATGTTCGCTGTCTTTTATATTATCAAATTCTGGAGTTTGTAATCGTTTGTGTCTCATGCCATTGTACTATTGCATGAGGCGTGCCAAATATCATAAGCCTATAATCCATATAGACCTACGAATGTAAAAACAATTGTGATTTGATAAATTTTGAATTTAATTCTTAGGATAGCAAGAAAATGACTCTTTTTATGAATATATAGTGAATATGGAGTATGGTTATGGAAAAAAATGACGGCTAATCTTAAATATTATATAATATCGTCTTTTGATTTTGGTAAAGATGCTCTGTTGTGTAGATAATTATCTTTTAACCATTTATTGAAAGGTCTTATTGAGTTAAAACCGAATCGAGTGTATATATCTTTTTTGTGTTTGAATTCTTTTTTTAGCTGAAAGTATTTTTCTATTTTCTTTCTTTCTAACTTTTTTGGTATGCCATGATGAAGAAGTATGTCTATGTCATTATATTTGTCAAGTAACGCCATCACATATAGATTTTGTAATACTATTTCGATTTCATCAAACGGAATATAATGTTTTTTTTCTTCTCTTACGTTCCTTTCCATTTCTTTTTTTGTTGGAAGAGGGTGTGAAAGCAAAGACTTCGCTTTGTTAGGAAAAAAATGTAAAACGTAATTACTACTTCTTGGAATTTCAAGATAGTTGAGGCTAAATTCAGGAATTGAATTACTTGAATTAGGAAATGGATTATTATTAAGTGAATTATTTAATTTAAGAAAATCATCTATCCCAAAAGAGCCTGCATATAGTTCTAAACATCCACTTAAAAGAATTGTACCATTTTTGCTAAAAACAACTCCAGATTTAATAAAATTCTCAAGTTCAGCGATGTTTCCTTGCCAATTATACATTATCATAAAATGTAAAACTTCAGGAGAAATGTTTTTAATCTTAGTTTTGCAATCTTCAATTGCTTTTTTAATAAAGTGAGGAACGAGAAGACTTAAATCTTCTTTTCTATGTCTTATTGGTGGGAACAAAATTGTAAATGGAGCTATTCTATTTAAAAAATCATCTACAAATCTTGTATTTTCATTTATTATGTCATTTTTTTCTGATAATAATATTTTATTATCTTCAATCATTTTTATAAGTTCATTTTTATATTCATCATTCTCTTTATGAGAACTAAGCTCATCTAAGGTTATTTGGTATGATTTTGTTTGATATGACCTAAAGAGATTTAAGAAATTTGCGGAAGTGCCAAAGATTATTACTTTCTTCTTAGTCTCTTTTTTCTTTAAATTTTCTTTCTTTTGTGCGTTAGCAATATTTATTTCTTCTCCAAGTTTTTCAATTTCACCAGTTCTTAAATACCTCAATAAGGCTAATTGAATTTCAATATCCGCTTTATCTATTTCATCCAAAAAAATTACAGGAAAATCACTTTCCAAAAGTCCTTTCTTTGACTTTATAGCCCCAGTGAAAGCTCCTTTTTCATATCCAAATAACATCGTTTGAATATGTCCTTTTGAATAAGCGGCACAGTTTATAGATTTTATTTTTTTATGGAATAAAGATAATTCACCTTGAACAAATGATTTTGCTACAAACTCTTTTCCACTACCTGATTCACCTACTATTAAGATTGGAGTGATTTGTTTTTGCTTTAACTTCTCAATACGTTTTATGACATTACTCATCATATTCTTACCATTAGTAAGTAATAACTTAGTTAGGTCTTGATTCGGATTATGAGGTTGTTTTTTAGTTTTCTTGGTTTTCATCTTATTGAACCTTATCGAAATTGCTTTTTAATATAGTTATAAGGTAACAATTTTCTTGAATCATAAAAAATAAAAATATCACTCGAACCTCGAGTCTTTTTCAAAACTCAAATGCTTGACCGCTACAACCTTTTTAGGCTATAGCCTGTTAAAATAGACTCAGAAGAAAATAAAAGTCCGCAGTGATTAGAATAAACAGGTTATCATTGAATTTAGAACCAGAATTGTAATGTAGAATGTGATGATTAGTTAAAATCGGAATTTAATCGAGGCACTTCGAGGAAAATTAAATTTATCTGTTAGTATTTATAAAGCATCTTTAAGTAATACCAATAAGTTTCCGATTTAAGAATCTTATTTATTCTTTATCTTTTTTGATAGCAAGCAAGAGGAGTTTTTTTAAATTATCTTTAGCATCCAAATCATCAATAAAAATACCAATAGTTCTTGCTGTGCTACTAAGTATTGGACTCTCTTTTATATTATCATTTGAAATTTTAAATCCTAACAATTCATCGAGCGAGCATTCAAGAGCCTTTGCTAAAGATAAAATAGTTTCAACAGACGGTAACTTCCCTTTTCGGTCACTTTTGAGATACCTGTTTATCATAACATAATGAATTCCAGATTTTTTTGACAGTTCACTTACAGTCAAATTCTGTTTAGCCATCAATTCTGAAAGTATTTTAGAAAATTTAATTTTAACCATAAGTATAATATCAATTTACATGTGACTATATCGCAATAAGAAATCGGTAGCCACTTGACAATTTTAACGAGTTCGTTATACTTACGGTAGGTTGTAGCCAGTAATCAAAGGTGAAGATTTTAGGCTGTAACGAATTCGTTATTCTAAAAAATGAAAAGGAGAGAATTCAGATGGCAAAAACAATCAACAAAATTTGTATCTTAGTAATTTTTATCGGATTATTACTAATGGCATCACAGAGTTTTTCACAACCTCAACGAGTTACATGGGATGATTTGAAAGAAATCAAAAATTCAAAAAAAGTTAAAGTTCCAAAGAAATCTAAGAAATCACTCGATGGTGGGATGTTTGATACTTCACTTAAGTCACGTATAAGTGTGGCTGTGTATAGTCCAAAAGGTCAAGCGGCTTTATACGCTCAGACAGCAAAAGAAAACTATATCAAATTGGATTCTTCAACATTTTACCCTAAACTCTTTAACCAAATAAAAGTTAGAGTATTCAACGAGAGAGTTGAATTGGGTATGGCTGAAAGAGGTGATTTAACATCAATTGAAAGAGTTATAATACTATTTGGTGATGATGAAGTTATTGAACCGGATAGTATAAAGTTTGACAAAGCAGATTTACAAAACAGCTATGGAGCAGGCTACAAAAACATAGATGCTACATGCTATTTCCCTTTAAACTATTTTGATGGATACTCTGATATTAAATTTATCATATTTTATAATGAAGGCAAATTTGAAAGAAAGTTTAAACATAAAGAGGTTATGAAAATGGAATAAGGAAAATTAAATGAAAATTCAACTCAAAAGATTTACAGCTATGTTACTATTATTTGTATTTCTTTGTACTGCATTTGTCACTGCACAAGATATTACATACAAAGAGCCAAAAAGGAAAGCACCAAGAATTAAACAAAAAACGAAGTTATTTGTGGGATTTAATTACGAAAATTATCGAACGTCATTTTTTTCTAAAACGAAACAGACAAGCTTTGAGGACTTATCTACTCCTTTGAATGAAGGATTGACTCGATTACACCTCAATTTAACAACACCAATAAATATTGGTAATTTCAAACTTGATGTGCTTATTCCTTTCGGAACACATGAACAACTTTTAGATAGCATGATTATAGATAATACGATGAACACATTTCATAAAAAGTTCAATGTTTTTGAATTTGATGTAGGTATAGAGTTTGAATTTTAGATTTATATTGTATTGCTTATGCATAAAGTTAGAAGATGGGGTAGTATGAAAAAATTATTATTTGTAATTGTCGGCTTTCTATTGTTTGGTTGGGTTTGTAATTCTTGGAATGATACAGTTTTAAAAGTTGACTCAGATACCTCAGATACTTCATATACATGGGAAGTTGCTTATTTTATGGATAACTTTGATGAACCAACAAGTGAGAAGTATATCAGACAACATAGTTCTGATGGTATATACTCTGTCTCAAAATTAAGAGAACCAAATTTATACGCTAAGACATCAGTGTATGTCTCCGATAAAACAGGCAAATTGTCAGTTCAGTTTATTTTCTTTAGGCTTTTACGGAATCGGGTTCAGAGCAACGAGGGAGTTTATTATACACTCGAAGCAAAGACCGACAACAAAAAAGTATATACTTTTGAAGCAGCAGAGATATTTGGGGAGTTTGCTATAATTCGTGGGGGTATAGATGAATTTATAAAATTACTCAAAAATAATAAAACATTGTCAATTTATTTGAAAGCTGATGGAGATTATAGTGATACATTCAATTTCAAAATCAATTGTATGGGCTTTAAATCAGCAGTTGCTAAACTTTGATAATATCATTTGTTTATAATAATCACTAATTAGTTTTATATTATTTAATCATCTCAACCGAAAAATAACCCGCCTCTATACGAAGATTATAAGTTTTCTGAATAGTTATCTTATTTTATTCATCATATTTCTTCGTAACTTAGCTTTTTCCTGAATTTGTTACTAAATACTAATTATCCACTGTTACACCGAAATATGACAATCTATCTAAATTGTTATATCGCATGGTACAAGAAGCACATTCCATATAAAATAGTTCATCTGTACCTTTGGCTGTTATGTAATATCCTGAATCAAGAGCATAATTTTTACTTTTTGTAGGAATAAAAAATTCTCTTTCAGTAGTGTATACTTTTGTAACGACTTCTATAAGTTTTTTGTCAGAACTATGTACAGTTATTTTTTGGGTCTTATCGTCATATGTAACGGTACACCATACTTTTTTGGTTTCTTTGTTACCAAATCTAAAAGTTGTTATCATTTTATAATTTATCTATCCTGTAAGTTTAGTGGTATTAGTATGTAATCTACATATAATAGCTTATCCAAAGAAATAATCTTATTCTTTGCATTACAAAAATCGAATGTTATATTAAAATATATGATAAATCTTAGAATAACTTATATTATTACTCAGCGTTAATCTTTATTTTTTGTTTAGTTGCTAGTTTGACTTTTTGGGGATGTTCAGAAAAACCAACTGAGATAGAGATTGTACACATTCCAATTCCCTATGAACTAAATAATCTGTCTATTACATCGTCTACAATATCAACAATTTCAGTAAATTGGGTAGTACCTGATAGTATCGACGAAACAATGAAACCAGTTTCTTATGAAGTTCGTTATAGTGACACCTTGATTAGTGAAAGTAACTGGGATATGGCTCGAATCTGGCAGAGCGAACTTAGACCCACATCAAGTGATAGTATATTTCATGTGACTTTATCAAATTTAGGTTCAAATAGAACTTACTATATCGGTATTAGATTTAAAACTAATAATAATGAGTTGTCTCCAATATCAAATATTATTGCAACAGAAACTCAACCTATTCTACAAATTTCAGAAAGGTATGATTTAGGAACTGACTTTAGATTATGGAATGTCAAATCGGCAGATTTGAATGGTGACTCGTATAATGATTTAGTTATATCGATGAATAAGGGTACTCTTGTTGGCTTAAATAATGGTCATGGTAAATTTGAGTCATTTACAAAATATGACAATTGGGAGTTTGGAGTAATTGCTTTAGCTGATTGTGATGGAGATAATGATATAGATATTATTAAAAACCATTCTGATATTCATGGTAAAGTTACTATAGGATTTAATAATGGAGCAGGTGCGTTTGATTCAACTAGCGATTTTGGAGGAGGTACATATACTAGTTATGTAGTTACTGGTGATTTAAATAACGATGGTAATGTTGATATTATTTCATTGAGTGGTCGCTCTGATTTTTTGATAATACATATGGGTAGAGGTGATGGCACATTTTTTTATATGCCGGAGTATGTATATACTCTAGGAGACCATCCTATTACTATAGTCTTACATGATTTCAACAATAATAATATTTTAGATATTGCTGTTGCAAATCACTCTTCAAACGATGTAACTATTCTTAGAGGAAAAGGAGATGGAACCTTCTATCCAATGACACTATTGAAAAGTGGTGCGTATTCTTCTGCTTTATGTACAGGAGATTTTGATTTAAATGGTACTACCGATTTGGTTGTTGGTCATGGTTCAGGAGGAACTCCAGCTGGTAGTCTTTTTGTTTATAAAAACCCTGGAAATGCTGTGTTCTCTCAGCAAGATTCATTTGAAGCAAAGGGATTATTCAAATACATGGAAACAATGGATTTGAATGGTGATGGATATACCGATATTATTTATGCTAGTAGTAATCCAAATAGGATAGGGGTCCTTTTGAATTCAAAAGGAGTGGGATTTAATGAGGCAGGATATTTCTCCGCTACTAATACAATATATGGGAATGTACCTTCAATTTGCCTTTCTGATGTAGATGCTGATGGCAATAAAGAAGTTATTGTAGTATATGAATATGGTACTGTTTTAATTTATAAAAATATTGCGAACACATTTTAGCTACATACTAAAATCAGTAATCAACTTGTTCATTTTTTCTCTCCCTATAGAGTATTTATAAGTTTCTATCAAATTTAACTTACTAATTTATAACTCTAATATCAAATATCTTTAAATTTATGATTATCTGGCAAGTTTGCTCGATTCGAGTAAATTCGGTTATATGACCTCGAGTCGAAGTACTTCGAGCATCTGTTAGAATTACTCGAGGTAGGCAATTTCAAAAGATAAATTATTTTGTTATTTACTCACTTCATCGAGGTTAGCACACAGATATTCAAGCTTTTCATCTTCTAACCAGTTACAAAAGTCGTCTACTTGCGTGAGCTTATTTTATGGTTTTCCGAATAGTTCCTCATAAATCCTTTAGTAGAAAAAATATAATAAAATTAAATACTATTTTGAAATTTTATTTTTTATTGATAGTACAAATCCTAATATTGAAGCGAAGGCTCCAATAATCGACAATGTACTGTATATGGTTGGGAAATTTAATATTATTATAAATGATATTAATGCTAAGAAAAATAAGGCAGGATATAAATATTTTATTATTCTGTTTAATGAAATATTTTCTTTGGCTATAGGGTCATATAGTTTATCGTAAATTAACTTAATATAAGCATGTGCAAAATCTCTTTGAAAAAGATTTCTATCAAAATTTGAATGAGATAGTCCCATAATTAGAATTGATAGACTATAAATTTCTTTAACATCAGAGATATAAACCAACTCTTTAGGAATATCATTATTTGGTATATTGCTAAAATTCATTCCTTTTACAAAATCAAACATATAATTATTACAAAGAATCGACTTCGCATTTAAATCATATTTTTGTAATAAATTCTCTGAAATTCTACTAAGATTTAGTAAGCAATAACTACTTTGAAGATATGAACTGCCCCATAGATTATTATTGAACATATCTGAAAGGGTTTGTAAAGCTTTTTCTTCTAGGTTACAAACTAATTCTAATTGTTCACCTTTTTCCAAGTATTTTTTATGTTGATTACAAGTATATGCTAAATACGATGCAATTTTAGGTTCAGCAATATAATCATTTATATTTTCATTTATAAATTGATATAAAATAATCCATAAATTCTTATTTTCTTGGTCTCTTTTTGTCAAGATATCCAAAGCCATTAATGGAAATATTGATTGATTTTCAATAATATCTGTTGTAAATTTTTTTTCCTCTATTAGTGAGGATAAATAATCCCTATCTCCATTTAAATCAAAATTGACAGTTGGAAAGTGCTTATGAATCAACAATCTAAACATTCTTCCAACATGAGTGTTTTCAACTTGCCTTCCGTTTCTATTAATCCAACCTAGACAATTTGCTAACCTAGGATTATCTAACGGAAACCCTAAATACATAAAAGATTGAGCAACATTTACAGTCAAAATAAATTTATGATCAAGATTGTCTGTCTCACCATAAGAATCATCTGAATTCTTTAGACTACTTAATTTATGATAACACTCTGCTAATAATGTTGCTGATTCACTTATATTCCAAATATTGTTGTTCATATCAAATAATAATCCCAGAAATTCTCAATAATTTTTTCTAATTTTCCTATAAATTGATCCTAATTACTGAGGTATTCCTCCTATAATGTTTGTTAACAAGGCTATTTATTGACTTTTGGTAATTTATGTTTTGTAATATAAGAAATATGGCTACTATTTATCTTTGATAATTTTGATTGTGTAATTTTCAAATATTCCTCAATTCATGAATATATTAAAATATTATATTAATTATAAAAAAATGAATGCAGATTGGCAACTACATTTTACACACCTTTTTTTTGATTTGCACTAACTACAATCAATTTATAGAATCAACGATGAGTAAACAAAATTTACATATATTTAAAAAACTCTCCAAAATACGATTGAATTTTCAATTATATTCTAAATAAATGGGATTAAAAAGATAAATTCTAAAACTAGTACTTCTGAAGAACCTTGACATACGCTTTTTCTAACGATTTTCTAACAATCTACTTCGTTCTACTTAACTCAACTTGATGCAACTTGACTCTACTTGATGCAACTTAATGTATGGAATTCAACGGCTTACGCGTAATTCAATGGTATTCAAAAAGTTACAAAAATATGCTACTTCGAATCCCTGCCTCTCCGCCATTAAATAATGGCTTTATAATTATCTGAATTCTCTTAATTATATTGATTTGTTGTATATGTAAGTTCGATATGTATACCAAGTTCTCCGCTTTTAATTTTACTTGTTTATAAATCAAAGATACAGTAACATATTATTATATTCTAAAATTATGGAACAAAGTATGAGCATCTTCCAATTTTATAAAAAGTATATAACTAAGTATTCGACAGGCAGGATCCTTATCAGTCTATTGATTATTACTTGGATAGTTTTTGGATATATGATTGCTTTTTCGATCCCCCAGGTAATGGAATATGCTGATGGGATGGAATTACTCGACATGAAACCGCTTGGGTATTCCCATAACTATGTTCAAGTATTGTTTGAAAACTTGGGAAGTGAAGGCAGGCATTTATACTTAACCTACCAGATTCCAATTGATATGATATACCCTATTCTTTTTGCACTTTGTTATTCAATATTAATTGTATATCTATTTAATAAAATCAAATCATCTGAAAAACTAATTTTTGTTTTTAGCCTGATACCTGTTATAGCTGGAATGTTTGACTACTTTGAAAATATTGGAATCATAATAATGCTAAAGTCTTACCCGGATATATCAAACGGAGTGAGTTTAACAACTTCAATTTTTTCAATTGGAAAATCTTTGTTCACTACAGCATTTTGGTTACTACTTCTTTATGCATTATCGATAGTTACCATAAAGTACTTTAAAAACACCCAAAGAAATTAATACACTTATCGGTCAATAAGGAAAGTTCGATATCTGTCCCAGGTTCTCCGCATACTTAAGTATGTTTTACCGCTTCGCGTATTATTGAAGCTTTTTTATAAATAATTCCTGACTACTTCTTTTTTAAAGAACGGTTCGATATCTGTTTCAAGTCCCACGCATACTTCGTATGTTTTATTAGCACTAAATTTTCATATCCAATCAAAACTTATCAAATAATAATAATTGTTCGATTTGTATCCCAAGTCCCACGCATACTTCGTATGTTTTATTAGCACTAAATTTTCATATCCAATCAAAACTTATCAAATAATAATAATTGTTCGATTTGTATCCCAAGTCCCCTGCATACTTTGTATGTTTTAAAAGAATTCAATTATTGATATATTCTATAGTTCAAATAAAGCCGTCAAAGACGGTTCAAACCGTTGCCTCTTCGCTTATAAGATGGACCAATGTATCATATGACAAACAAAGACATCTTCTGTTAACGTATTATATATTATAGTAATCTATCATAATTTGAGAAAGGAGTAGTTAGAAAGGTGGAATTATTCAGATTTAACCTTATACTACAAAGTATGAAAAACAATACAAAACAAGATGAACGAATTTCTAAAATGAAATTCTCTTCAGTATATCCGCATTATGTCACAAAAATTGAAAAAAAAGATAGAACGAAAAATGAATTGCATCAGGTTATTAAGTGGTTAACCGGTTTTAGTGAAAAAAATTAGAGAAACTCATTGAAGATGAAGTTACTTTTGAATTGTTCTTTCAAAAAGCTAAGCTAAACCCGAATGCTCACCTTATAACAGGAGTGATCTGCGGTTATCGGGTGGAGGAAATCGATAATCCGTTAACACAACAAGTAAGATACTTGGACAAGCTAGTTGATGAGTTGGCGAAAGGACGCAAGATGGAGAAGATGTTACGAACTGATTAGAGTTCGATATCTGTCCAAAGTCCCCTTCATACTTCGTATGTTTTACCGCTTCGCGTAGAAGAGAATATTTTCCGTTTGAAATTACAAATTATTAAATTTGAAATTTATTTTATTTAATTAAATTTATGTAAAGTCCGTATAATATAAATGAAAAAAAATCGAATCGATGGTGGTCAGATGAAAAATTATCTTATAATTATAACTCTTCTCGTGCTTGCCTATTCAAATAGTTCTGCGCAGTTTGATGATGCCCTATGGGACACAGTCTATCATGAAAGTTTTGATTCTAACTTTATTGCTGTCGATGGGCAGAATTTTGGAACGGATGATTGGCTCATCTTTCAGCTTATCAACGGTGGAGCTATTACGATTGAAAATGGTTATGCACAACTGAACGCTAATGATTTTCAGATGGCGGCTCTTATACGAAGTGCAAATATTCTTCCGGCAGAATATAAATTGCGAACAAAAATTGGCTACATCAATTACGATTTAACAAATTACGAACAAGCCGATTTTGACGACCCCCAATTTAACAGTCATGGTGGTTTCTATGAAAATGGAATGTATTTTCTGACCGTTACCGATGACACCTGTTCGGGAAACGAGTGTGCGGAACTATGGTGGCACTATCATCGCAAGATGGTAATCGACATTGACAATCATCTTAACTCTGGTGGTGGGGAAACAATTCATCCTATATATATGGTTTACATGTCGCCCGATACAAATTCGGGGGGGAACTTACTTCGAACATGGAACGGTTCTGCTTGGGATACATCACCATGGAATTGGAATGTCGCAGCGACATATGATTCTACTCAGTGGTATTACGCCGAGTTAGAAAAACAGAACGGGCTGCTTACGCTTCGGTTGTACGATGAAAATAAAATTATTATCGAAGAGACTACGCCGGTGAGTCTGTCACTTGTGAACGCGATGGATAACCCGACTGAGTATTTGTATCTCGGCGAACCTCACACCGATGACTACGAGGGGAATGTACGTATTGACGAGATTACTTTGTTCGCTTTTGATTCGGTTGCTGTTTCCGTTGAAGAACCTGAAAATAATTTGCCGTCAGGTTATACAGTTTCGCAAAATTATCCCAACCCATTTAATCCATCGACAACTATATCGTACACCTTGGCGATGCGAACAAATGTGCGTATCGAAATATTTAATCTACTCGGACAATCTGTTTTGACATTGATAAATAAAGAACAGACATCAGGGTCTTATCAAATTGTATGGGATGGCAAAGATGCTTCTTATCAAAAAGTAAGTAGCGGGATTTATTTGTATCGAATTACGACTGATAATTTTACGAGTTCAAAGAAAATGTTATTATTGAAATAGGTTTTTGAAAGGATTTGTATGGCTGAAAAAAATAATATAGGCACTATCGGATGGATTGATCTTACTGTTCCTGATGCAACCGAGATGCGCGATTTTTATACAAAAGTTGTTGGATGGAAACACTCGTCTGTTTCGATGGGGGCGTATGATGATTTTTGTATGATACCGCATTCATCTGAAAGCCCGGTCTCCGGCATTTGTTATGCACGTGGGGCAAACAAAAATTTACCTCCGCAGTGGATAATTTATATTGTCGTTGAGAACTTAGAGAGTGCACTCGCAGATGTAAAATCACTCGGCGGAGAACTCTTGACTGAAGTAAAGACAATACCGGGGCAAGGTTCTTATTGCGTTATCAAAGACCCTGCCGGTGCAGTCTCGGCTTTGTATCAGGAAGAGAAAAAAACTGCTTAAGCTACTTTGACTTTGGGTTTGTCGACAATTTTTTGGCATTCTGATGAACAGCATTTGTTTAGTTTTTCTTCACATGATGCACACGAGACATAAAAGCGATTACAATCGACATTGCGACAGTTGCGTAAAAAATCAGATGATGTGTCGCAGATAAAACAATTTGAGACCGCTTCTCCCTCGCTGTTCATAGGCGAGACCATTCGTTCGTCAAAGACAAAACATTTTCCTTCCCATACAGACTGCTGATGCTCAATACCAAACTGAATAATTCCTTGGTTGAGTTGGGACACATCTTCGATCCCTTGTTCTTTTACAAAGGCGGTTGCTTTTTCACAGCGGACTCCGCCGGTGCAGTACATGACAACTTTTTTATTTTTCAAATCATCAAGGTCAACCTTGTCGGTAAACTCACGAAAAGTTTGTAAGTTTACATGAGTGGCACCTTTGAACCTGCCGACTTCAAATTCATAATCGTTACGGGTATCGAGCAAGATAACATTTTCTTTTAAGTTTCCATTGTCATCGTATAGTTCTAGAAATTCTTCAGTAGAAAGATGTTTTCCGGTGTTTTTTAAATCAACATCAAAATCAAAACGAACTATTTCTTTTTTAACTCTGATTTTCATTTTGTTAAAGGGATGTTCGCCGTATGTATTCTCTTCTTTAAAAAAGAGATCAGAAAAATTTCGAATATCGGTAAGTACATTGCGTAACCTATCTGTGTTTTCTCTGCTTGCTGAAACTGAGCCATTGATACCTTCTTGGCTAATCAAAATCGTTCCACGAAAATGTTCATGATTGCAAAACTCTTTGAGATCAAGTAGTAATTGTTGCGGGTCTTTAATCTCTGCGTATTTATAAAATCCTAAAACTATCATTTTTTAATTCTCTACTTATTCTGTTAACTGTTAATATTAGACCTTTATTATACAATATAAAACCAAAAACAACAAATAGTTAAAAGTCTATTATGGAATTATGAAAAATGTTGATTGGAGAGGTTAGGAACTTCTTTTTTCGATACCCTTGATAAGGTTTTTGAAAATAAAATAATGAAATGGTAAAAAGAGATACCAGTAGGCTCGACCCCAAACGGTATGCGTGTCGTAGTAGGCGGTGACAGTCAATTCCTGATTTTCGCTTAGTGCGGCAAGTCTGAATTCCAGCCATGCTTTGCCGGGGAGAAACATTTCGGCACGCAGAAGTAGCAGTTTATTTTGTTCGATTGATTCGACTCTCCAAAAATCTATAACGTCGTTTGCTCTAAGAGGTAACGAGCTTTTCCGACCACGTTGAGTACCAACGCCAGTGAGGGTTCGGTCGATTTTTCCACGCAGTCGCCACATCCAGCTAGATTCAAACCAACCTTCTTTTCCACCGATTTCGCAAATTGAATAGAATAACGATTTCATTATTTTATCACTATTAATAGAATAGCTGGTTCTGTATTTTGTTTCGTAATTTATCTCTTTCAACTTGAGAGCAAGTTCATGTGCGGGGGGATAGGCATCGGACCAACGAGTGTATACCTGATCTTGTTCTTCCCGAGTCATAGCCCGCAATGTGGATTCTTTAAAAGTGAGTGTTTCAAAGGGGACATATTTTTGTATCGAATTATTTTGACACACAACTTCGTTTTTTAAACCTTGTATCAAACATTGGGTAATCGGAAATGGAACCGGCGTTACCATGCTGACTCCATAGGCGTAGAGCGAAAGAGTATCAAACGATGCCGAGATAAAAGTTATTTTCTTGTTGAGAATCTTTGCCAGAGTTTCAAGCATCTTGTGATAGGTGAGAATATCTTTACCGCCAATATCAAATTGTTTACCTGCGGTTTCGGGAACTTCCAAAACGCCAACAAGGTATTTGATAACATCGCGAACCGAAATCGGCTGGCATTTGTTGTTTGCCCAATGGGGGATGATAATAAAAGGAAGACGTTTGACAAGGTTGTAAACAATTTCATACGATGCACTCCCAGAACCGATGATGATAGCAGCGTTCAAAATTGTAACGGCGACATTTCCTTTGGTAAGTTCTTCGGAGACCTCGATACGGTTTTTGAGATGAGATGAAAGGTCGCTTCGTTTATCACCAAGACCACCTAGGTAGATTATACGTTTTAGTTTTTTTCCCTCGGCAACTTTACTAAAATTTTTGGCTGCTAAAATATCAGCATCTTCAAATTGTTTTATCCCAAGCTGCATAGAATGAATGAGATAATAGGCGGTATCGATACCGTCGAGTGCGGATGATAACTCATCGATATTGAGTGCATCAGCTTCTACAATTTCTATATCGGGCCAGTCGTTTTTATAATTTTCAGAATCACCACGTACCATGATTCTGATTTGGTAGCCTCGTGCGATTAATTCAGGTATTAACCGACCGCCTATATAACCCGATGCTCCGGTTATGAGAATTTTGCCTGCATTTTTAAGCGGTGTTGTTGGCAAGTCCTTACATCTAAGACCACTATTGATATAAACTTTATCGTGTGACTGTTCTGGCATTATTATTCTCAAGTTAATTTTATTTGTAGAAATGACTCTATTATAAAAATTCATAATAAGAGTGGATTTGTCAAGTTTTATAATTTGTCCATGATAAGATAGTCATATTCTCTTGCTTGACTTTTTGAGCAAAACAGACTTTTTTAGGATAGAAGATTTTTTAAAATAGAAAGTTAGTTATGATACTCCAGATATTCGGTACGAAAAAATGTAAAGATAGTCAAAAAGCGGTTCGATTTTTTAAAGAGCGGCGGATTGCCTTTCAGTTTATTGACCTTAAGGAAAAAGCAATTAGCCAAGGCGAGTTAAATTCGATTAAGAAAAATTATTATCTTGAAGATATTATCGACACCTATTCAAAGACATACGAAAATTTACAACTAGAATATAAACAGCATGATATCGAAGAAATGTTGCTTGAGTACCCGCTTTTGTTTGTTACGCCAGTTTTACGTTCCGACTTTGGGGCGATTGTTGGCTATGACCAAGAGTTGTGGAAAGAGTTGGCAGGTAAACTCAAATAATTTGTTCAATTTCTGATGTGTGATAAATTCTTGACAATCTATTGATTCTCTTTTAATGTATAGCAATGAATCTATAATAATTTAATCATAAAGGGATTTATCATGCATACATTACCTGATCTTCCATATCCAAAAGATGCTTTGCAACCTCATATTTCAGAAGAGACAATCAATTATCATTACGGTAAACATCACAATGCCTACGTGACAAATTTGAACAAGCTTATTGAAGACAGTGAGTTTGCTGGTAAGTCGCTTGAAGAAATTATCAAGTCATCCGATGGCGGTATATTTAACAACGCAGCCCAAGTGTTCAATCATACTTTCTATTGGAACTGTTTGTCGCCAAAAGGCGGAGGGGATGCATCGGGTCTGCTCGCCGAAGCACTAATTGCCCAGTTTGGAGCACTTGAAAAGTTTAAAGAAAAATTCACTCAAGCTGCGGCGACATTGTTTGGTGCGGGGTGGTGTTGGCTTGTCAAAAAAGAGGATGGCAGTTTGGATATTATGCAGACTTCAAATGCCGGATGTCCACTTACTTATGGATGTACGCCAATATTGACTGCCGATGTTTGGGAGCATGCTTATTATATTGATTACCGAAATGCACGCCCTGATTATCTGAATCATTTTTGGTCGCTTGTTAATTGGGAGTTTGCTTCTAAGAATTTCGCAGGGTAAGGATTACTTGTTGAGATAGTAATTGTAGGGAAGAACCCTTTAGCGGTTCTGCCATTATGATAAAGTTTCGTAGGTCAGGTTTTTCCGAGACCTGACTTTTTTAACTGACCTACAAAAGATACTTTCAAAATAAAAAAAGCAGTAGAACGATTTCTCGCACTACTGCTTCTGTAAAAATAACAACATAATAATCTGAAACTAAAACAATATTTTCTGTTGTGTAAGGTGCTATCACGCTTTAGCGTGATGACACCTTACACTAGAATATCTGTTAGTTCACAATTCACGTTCCGTGAATCAGGAACTAACAGAACATAAAAATATTATTTTTTGTTTTTATCCTCTAAAGAATGTCCTGTTGAAAGTCCAAAGATAAAGAGAACTATCACCAAAATACCAATAGCAAAGATAGTATCGCCAGGGGCACGCATCCATTTAAGCGTCGTAATTAAGTCCGAGTATAAGAACTCAGCTGACCGAGCATACCAGTAACCTTTGTCAACCGATGCGTAGGTTTGCATAAATCCGATAGGAAGCAGACTGAGAAGCACCATCAAACTCAAGCCAACATTGATAGCCCAGAAACCGAACTTAATAACTTTCTGATTCCAAACTTGTCTGACATAAAGAACACGCAGACAGAACAACATCAAGCCAAGTCCAAGCATTCCATAGACACCAAAGAGTGCAGTGTGGGCATGAACGGCAGTAGTGTTAAGTCCCTGCATGTAGTAAAGTGCGATTGGCGGATTGATCATAAATCCGAACAGTCCGGCTCCGATCAAGTTCCAAAATGCAACTGCGACAAAGAAATAAATTGGCCATTTATATTTTTCAACCCATGCTGTTGCTTTTGACAGTTTGATATTTTCCCATACTTCAAAACCGATAATTGTAAGCGGTGCAACTTCAAGTGCTGAGAAAACTGAACCAAGTGCCATGATAGCTGTTGGAGTGCCGGAGAAATAAAGATGATGTAAAGTTCCGACAATACCACCTGTTAAGAAGATAGTCGTTGAAAATAGAACTGCGTTGGTTGCACTCTTGATACGAAGCAATGATAACTTTGTAAAGAGTAATGCGATAACGGCAGTAGCGAACACTTCAAAGAAGCCTTCCACCCAAAGATGAATGACCCACCATCGCCAGTATTCAACAATAGAGATATGAGTTGTTTTTCCCCACATAAGACCGGCACCATAAAAGCCACCGATAGCAACGATAGAGATCAAGAACATTGTCAGGAGAGATTTGTCTGGACCATTTTTGCGGATGGCAACCATGATACATCTTCCGGTAAGGAAGACCCAAATTATCAGTCCTGTTAAAAGTGCGATTTGCCAGATACGACCGAGGTCTACATATTCGTAACCTTGATGTCCGAAGTAAAACCACATATCACCGGCAGTATCAAAGTATCCCATGACAGATAACCATTCACCGGTCATCGAACCAAGTACAACTACAACTAAGGCGCCAAGCAAAACATTAACACCGAGTCGTTGGAACTTAGGTTCATAGCCAGAGATAATCGGAGCTATAAAGAGACCGGCAGCAAGCCATGATGTTGCTATCCAGAAAATACCAAGTTGCGTATGCCATGTACGAGCAACCGAATATGGTAAAAATTCAGCGATAGGAATTCCGTAGAATGCGTGACCTTCAACACCATAGTGAGCGATGATAACTCCTAAGGTCATCTGGATTAAAAAGAGTGCAGCCGCTACCCAGAAATAAAGTACCGATGCTTTCTGAGATGGTGTTGGCGTAAAACCAAGGAGCGGATCTTCTTTTGGAAGATTGTCAACGATAGACTCATTATCTTTATTTTTGACATAATAAAATACTAATAAAGAAATACCCAAAAGAAGAGTAAGGATTGAAAAGCCTGTCCAGATGATAGAGTCCGATGTTGGCTTGTTGTCTATCAAAGGTTCATGGGGCCAGTTATTTGTGTATGAAATATTATCATCAACACGATGTGCCGATGCTGCCCATGCTGACCAGAAGAAAAATGCAGCCATCTGTTCAATCTTTGCAGGGTCTTCAATTGCTCCTGCAGGAATTGCAAACTGTTCATTGCCGTTTTTAAAAATATCAATGTAATAAGCAACGTTTGATTTGAATGCCAAAAATCTGACAGGGTCTAAGACCCATTTGTCTGTAGAAGCATTATAAGTGTTACTATTTAAAAGAGATTTCAACCGCTGTCGGAGAGCAGCTTGTTGTTCCTCATTTAAATCATCATAGGAAAGATCAAAATCAACTCGTGCGTATTCATTTAAAATGAAGATACATTCACGATGCAACCATTCGGCTGTCCAATCGGGAGCAACATACGAACCATGTCCCCAAAGTGAGCCGACTTCCATTCCACCCATTGCCTGCCAAACATTCTGACCTGCAGTGATACCACCCGATGGGATAATAATGTCACCATTAGTGGTAACTACTATATCCGGGATTGGAGGTTTTTCTGTATAAATCTTAAAACCTGACCAACCGAGAATAGTAAACGATATTACAACTACGGCTATAAACCCAACCCATAGTTTATTCATACTTTTAAATCCTTTCTTAAAAGATTATTATAATTGTGAGTTCTATGTATCATATCGAAATATTTTTTTCAGCTATATCTTTGATTGTTGTTGTTTTGAGAAATTTGAGATAATCGTTTCGGATTTTATCCCATTTTTTGTGCACGGCACAAGATGTATCGCATGAACATGATGCTTGCCCTAAAAAACAGCCATATAATTTACTGATAGAGTCAATCGGCTCAACAGTATCATAAATAGAAATTTTCGATGCCGCTTTGGCAAGCCGAAAACCGCCATTATACCCTTTTACAGAGACTAAAAGCCCTTCTGAGGCTAACCGATTGAGTAATTTCCCGAGGTAGTTTTTCGGGGCATTAATCTTTTCAGCAATTTGTGAGGCTCCTGCGTATGCATTTTTGTCAATTTTAGCCAAATATGCAAGTGCCAGCGTTGCCTGAATACCAGTTTTTGAAATCATTGTCAATATCCTCTAATCGCATGTCGTTATCGTATTAAACGTAGAGTATAGTAATCAATAATCAGGTAAGAAAAATGACTTAAATCAAGATAAAATTTATACGAAAATTATGGCGATTATTTAGGATATTATAAGAGCAAGTTCTGATTTGGTTTCAACAGAGCCAATACAAGCGACAAGTAAGTTTTTCTCTTTTAGCTCTTTTTCAAACGCTTCACAATTTGATTGCGGGATAGAAATCAGCAGACCACCCGATGTTTGCGGGTCAAACAAAAGATGCTCAAAATTCGGGTCAATATGTTCGGCGATAGAATACTTACCTTCGATAAATTCTTTATTGGCAAAAGTTCCACCCGGCACCATCATAGCTTCAGCATATTCCATGACGTTTGGTAGTAACGGAAGATTGTCGGCATTAATTTTAATCGTAACATCGGAACCAACTGCCATTTCATAAGCGTGACCCATCAGTCCATAGCCGGTGATATCAGTAACCGAGGAAGGGTTATGCTTGACCATAACTTCGGCAACAGTTTTGTTTAGCTCAACCATTTGGTCGGTGACTAAATCGATAAGTTCTTTTGAAGCAGCATTTCTTTTGATAGCAGTAGTGATAAGCCCGGTACCAAGGTTTTTAGTCAGATAAATTTTGTCGCCAACTTGTGCGTTTGAATTAGAAAGTACTTTAGCAGGATCAATCAGTCCTGTGACCGAAAGACCGTATTTGAGTTCTTTATCTTTGATAGAATGACCGCCAACAACAACTGCTCCGGCTTCTTCAATTTTTTCAGTTCCGCCACGTAATATATCAGCAAGAATAGATGCCGGAAGATTTGGTGGAAACGCGACAATAGACATCGCCGTAACCGGAGTACCACCCATGGCGTATACATCTGAAAGGGCATTGGCAGCAGCAATCCGACCAAAATTGTATGGGTCATCAACAATCGGCGGGAAAAAGTCAAGCGTCTGCACAAGTGCCATAGTTTCAGAAACTTTATATACTCCTGCATCGTCAGCTTTGTTAAACCCAACCAATAAATTTGGGTGGTTAGACTGGGGCAGGTCTTTGAGGGCTTCAGCCAAAAACTTTGGCGGTAATTTAGAAGCTCAACCGGCGCAGCTTACTTCGGCAGTTAATTTGATTTCGGTTTCTTTCCGTTTATCTTCCATAGTTGCTAAAATATAGTCTTTCACGGAAATAGGCAACCGAAAAATTGACCGAGTTATTGGTATTGACAAAAATCGGCATTATAGGTATACTTTCGCCCCAATGATATAATACTGATTTATTAAGGATAAAATATGGCACATAAAGTAACCCTCATACCCGGCGATGGTATCGGACCTGAAATTACAGAATCAGTAGTCCGTGTTATTGAAGCTGCCGGTGTAGAAATTGAGTGGGATCGCCAGCTTGCCGGGATTCCCGCAGTTGAAGAATTTGGTATTTCTGTACCTGACCAATGTTTAGATTCAATTAAAGAAAATAAAGTAGCCCTCAAAGGACCATTGACAACTTTGGTTGGCAAAGGTTTCCGTTCGGCAAATGTTACCCTGCGTAGAAAACTTGATTTGTATGCTAATCTTCGTCCGGTAAAAACTATCGGCGGGGTACCGAGTCGGTTTGACAAAGTTGATTTGGTGATTGTCAGAGAAAACACTGCAGATTTGTATTCCGGTATTGAAAATATAATTTCACCGGGAGTCACACAGGCTATTAAAGTTGTGACCAAAGAAGCGTCAGACAATATTGCTCGTTTTGCTTTTGAGTATGCCAAAGCAAACGGACGGAAAAAAATTACGCTTGTGCATAAAGCAAATATTATGAAAATTTCCGATGGCTTATTCCTGCGTTCATTTGAAGAAATTTCTGAAGAGTATCCTGAAATCAAAGCTGAAGATAAAATTGTCGATGCACTCTGCATGAATTTAGTTTTAGACCCAACCCAGTTTGACATGCTGCTTTTAGGTAATATGTTTGGTGATATTGTCTCAGACCTTGCTGCCGGTTTAGTTGGTGGGCTTGGTGTTGTACCGGGTGCCAATCTTGGTAAAGAATATGCAGTCTTTGAAGCGGTACATGGTTCCGCTCCTGATATTGCCGGGAAGAACCTTGCCAATCCGACAGCACTTATATTCTCTGCTCTGATGATGTTACGACATTTAAAAGAAGATGCCGCAGCGACTAAAATTTGGAAATCAATTGTTGTAACTCTCGCTATGGGACATCACTTAACAAAAGATTTAGGTGGAAATCTTTCTACTTCAGAATACACAGATGAACTTGTAAAAGAAATTTCAAGCCGTTCTTAAAAAAATTACTTACCAATCCGAACAGAGTTAATACTCTGTTCGGAAAACAAAAGAAATAAATGAAAATAAAAATTGGACTCATATTAATAGCGTTTTATAGTTTTGTCTATCAGGTCTCTTTTGCATCTGATTTTCAAATCGACTTGTACCCAAGCACAACCCAGGTTGTAGTTTCAGCTATTTCAAACGCTGATACAGTTACGGTGACTATTGAGAACCATCTATTGCAAGATGTTCTTAATTTTCATCTTACTGCCAATTCTGATGATTCAGTTTTGCTTGTTGAAACTATTATCGATGGTACTTCGGTGTCTGCTATTGAGGTTGAAGTATTTGATGGTCTGATTTATCCGAACCAGTTATCTACTACTTTTCTCTTAGGCGATTTTGGTCAGTCAATACAATTGAAATTTTATACACCAAACTCAGATAATTCTTCGATTACATTTTTTGGTGAAGAAGCGAATACCTTTTTTGGAATCGCAGAACCGATAGTTGTTGTCACAAACTGTTGCCTTGGTATTCGTGGTAATGCCAATAATGACCCCCAAGACGCAACAGATATTTCTGATTTGATTTATATAGTTGATTTTATATTCACAGATGGTCCGACGCCTGTATGTATGGATGAAGCTAATCTAGATGGTATCGGTGATGTTGATATTTCTGATTTAGTGTTTATCATAAACTTTATATTTACCAACGACGGAACCGTCCAACCTGCCGATTGTCCATAGTTAAAAGGCTACGTAGGTTATTGAAACTTTAATATCTTCAAGAAGATCATTATCAAATAACTCTCTATAATATAAAAACAGGTAGCCAAACGACTACCTGCTTCAAGTTTCTATATTAAAAAATATCTATTATTCGTCGGTGGACTCTTCCTGCTTGACTACTTCTCTCTCTTTTGCAAGTTTTGCTTCTTCTCTTTCTTTTGCCAGTTCTGCTTTGTTCAAATTATCTTTTAACAATTTTACATCAGCGTTAATACGGATAAAACTTTTCCCATAGTCACGCATAGCAATAAGTTCACAAACGTTAAAGTCATAAAACTTCATCAAGAATTGTAAGTTAACAATATTTATGATTTCAACATTGTCAAGCATCACAGGTTCGATAGCTTTTGCATTGAATGCTTTAAACTTTTCAAAAATCGGAAGGAAAGTTTCACTTTTAAATCCTGAAATCATTGAAAAGTAAAAAATATCATTACTGGCATTATTGTTTTTCACAATGTTTTGCCATGATTGCCCGCCTTTATACAAAGCAATAATCTTATCATACGGTACTGATATTTTTTCTGAAATAAAAAGTAATACCGGAACCGCTTCAGGTGCGATTCCATTTTTAATAAATTTGTTAATAGTAGCAATATCCTGATTAAAATGTGCTGCTACTGCATTGTCATAATCTGTTTCTTCGATCTCACCTAAAGTTTGTCCGCTTACCAAAACTGGAATGAGGATTAAAATCAGAAAAAGATAATTTTTCATCCATGACATGATATTCCACCTTACTCTTAAGAGTTATATCTGTTTCGTTATATTTATAATTACGTAAGAAGATTCTACTCTGTAAAGTCTTATTTTTCATAAAAAAACCGATACGGCTTTCCTCGTCCGTATCGGTTTGAAACTATTTGTCGCTTCTTGTCTATTTTTTTGGTTCAGGAATATCTTCTGTGATACCTGCAAGGTTTTTTGCTATTGTAACTTTTTTCTCAAGTTCAGAAAATCCCCGAATAAACAGCTTGGCACCATCCGGTGAACCACCACCATGCATACAGCCGGGAACACCACCACCAATAGTTACCCACTCGACCAGTCGAGCTGCTCTGGCACGAGATTCGGCGGAATGTTTTGCCCGCATATATTTTTGGATAAGATGTCCGTATTTTTTAGAATGGAAATCCTGATACGATGGCATACATCCTGTCTCAGCAATTCCACCGGCAATATCTTGTGCGATAACTGAAGTCTCATATGGAAGAGTGGCAACATGCACTTTATTGACATTGGAGAGCAATGGGTCACAAAGCCAAGCACCGCATTCATGTTTTTTCCCTTTGGCAGCAGAAGCGATTCCAACGGCGTAGGTTGTTTCGTTATTGATATTCATCTGTACCAATTTATCTTTGAAAATTTTTGATGACAGCCCATTTGTACGTGCTGTTAAGATTGCCGAACCAATTTTTATATCACCTTGTCCTGCGACACAACCACCGATTGATGCACGGTAAGGCATGACAAAATAGCCGACTGTTGAACCTGTATATTTTGTTTCGCCACACATGAAGACTCGTTCGTTCGGAATAAAAACATCTTCAAAAAACAGATATGCCTGGGTAATTCCACCTTCGGTAACAGGATTGTCAAAACCTTCTTCTTCATCACGACGGTCGGATGGATGTCTTGTTTCAACGATGGTTAAGCCTTCGATATCTTTTGGAATTACAAATGAAATAGCATACTTGGAATCTTCTTCTTTGTAGCCTGAACCCGGGAGAATAAATATTTCGTTTGCTGCGGCAACACCACAGATCATAACTTTTGCCCCACGAACAACTATGCCGTCGTCACGTTTTTCAATAACATGCAAAAAGAAATCTTCATCATCTTGCTGCGATGGTGTTTTTGTGCGGTCACCTTTGGCATCGGTTAAAGCACCAGAAATTGTAATATCACGATCCTGAGCATCTTCGAGCCATTTTAAAAATCGAGGATGATAATCAGTTTTTAAATCTCTATCCATTTCAAAAGTTGTCACAAACATTGCGTTGAGTGCAGTCCATCCTGCACATCGCCCGCCGGTGCAAGTACCGGTCAGATGAAACATTAAACGTTTCATTGCTGAGTTGGCGTACATATCTTCGGCTGATTGGATAATTGAGAGATAACGGCTGATAGTTTTGCCGTTGATGTGTGATTTTGTTGTTAATAAATCTTTATGCTCATTATCAAACGCAGCTTTAAATGTCCAACCATGACCTTCAACAGTTCGTCTTGTGGCAGGGTTGGTGGTGACATCTTCAATCAATTTGTCAAACTTGTACATATTCGGACGCATAGATTGTAATGAATGTAGATATTCAACATAAGTTTTGAGTGGCATCGATTTCTCCTAAAGTAGTAATAAGGCTCTTTGTGTCTTGTTGTAATATACGTCGTGTGAATTAAATAACAAGCAGAATCGAAAAAAAAGGAATTGGGAGGTTAGTCGGTACGTTTTAAAACTATCATTGTGAAATCATCGAAAATATGTTTTTTCGAAGCAAATTTATTGACTGCTTTGTAAATAGCATTTCTGATTTCAGTTGTTGTTTTATTTCTGTTTTTTTGAATTAACTTAATGAGTCGTTCCTCGCCATACTGTTCATCGTCGTCGTTAAAAACTTCAACAACGCCATCGGTGAAGAGGATAACAATATCATCTTTGTTAATATACACTGGGCGTTCTTCATAAATAGCATCCGGTACCACTCCAAGAACAGGACCGCCCTCACGAAGTTGTTCTACAGTTCCGTCGGCACGAAGTATGAGGGGAAAATCATGCCCGCAGTTTGAAAAAGTGAAGATATGATTTTTCACATCCATGACACCATAGACAGCGGTAACAAAATTGCCCGGTTTCATTGATTCATAAAGAAGCTGATTTACTTTTTGACAAATACTTCGAATAGAATCATTATTGCGAATTTCAGCAATCATCGATGCTCGAAACGATGCCATCAGAAGCGACGCCGGGATACCTTTACCGGAGACATCACCAATAGCAATACCAATTTGGTTATCGACAATCCGAATGAAATCATAG
>JAJRSF010000063.1 GCA_024278935.1 Candidatus Zixiibacteriota bacterium | reverse complement strand
TTCTCACGCCAGGAATGCTCTGTATTCCCGGTAACTGCTAAAACCAAAGACTCATCTTCAGCCCAATAATCTTTTGCATCGGGTGGTAAATATGTTTTACCAATTTCAAAAATTGACAAATCAAGCGAACGATGAGAAACATTATGATGTATCACTGTCAGTGCAGTCTGCATAAGACAGTTACGCATAATATTCAAATCTTCAGAAATCGGATTTGCAATATTTAACTGCGGACGTTCTGTATGTAAAATATTAGCAAGCTTACTATCAGCAAGACCATGCGAGATAAACTCATCAAAGCCTACCGATGTAAGTACCGTTCGTGATTCTTTTTTAAATTTATCATCGTAATGAATCGGCGTATACAAAGAACCTATATTTGTGTTCGATGCAGGGATATTTTCAAATCCGATAATACGGGAGACCTCTTCAATCAAATCAATCTCACGTTCAATATCAGGTCTGAATGTCGGAACGGTAACTTCAAAGTCAGTTTCACCTGTTACGGTGAATTCTAAATCTTCAAAGATTTGTTTCATCTTATCAGATGTCAATTCTGTTCCAATTATATCGTTACATCTTTTTGGTCTAAACTTTATTTTTAACGGTTCAATAACTTTTGGATAATTATCTACAATCCCGGATAACACTTCCCCATCACAAAGAGATTGTAAAAGCGATGCTGCGTAGTCGAGTGCATATTCAATGATATTAGGATCGGCACCTTTTTCAAATCGTTGTGATGATTCTGTTACAAATCCTAATTGACGACGACTTTTACGAATCATCGATGCATTAAAATAGGCAGCTTCAAGCAAAATATTTATAGTATAATCTTCAACCTCTGAATCAAAACCACCCATGACACCACCGGCAGCAACGCCGGATTTTCCATTGGTAATCATAATAACTTCGGAAGTCAGTTCATGCTCGGCACCATCAAGCGATTTGAATGGTTCTTTATCTTTGCCCATTCGAACGACAACTTCTTTGGAGCCAAAACGGTCGTAGTCAAACGCATGAAGTGGTTGTCCTAATTCAAGCATTACAAAATTTGTAATATCAACAACATTTGAAATCGGACGAATACCTGCTAAGACGAGTTTCTTTTTCAACCAGTAAGGTGATTCACCAATTTTAACATTTTTTATAATTCGAGCAGCATAACGAGGACATGCTACTTCGTCTTCGATCTTTATATTTATATAGTCAGATGCTTTTTCATCTGATTCAGTCAATTCAAATTGTGGTTTGTTCACTTTAATTGAAGCAAGGGCTGCCATATCTCGAGCAATTCCAACAGCCGACATAGAGTCAGGACGGTTAGGCGTTAACTCAAAAGTCAGCATGAAGTCATCTTTATATCCAAGCAGTTCCGAAAGTTCTTGTCCCGGAGTTGCCGATTCATCTAGCACTAAAATCCCGGCGTGTTCATCGGAGAGTCCGAGTTCACGTTCGGAACAAATCATTGCTTCCGATTCAATACCACGAATCTTTGCTTTTTTGATAACTATTCCGCCATCAAGTTTTGCGCCTAATGTCGCAACAGGAACTTTTATACCAACTTCAATATTTGGAGCACCACAGACAACATCAAGTTGACGTTCACCTAAATTGACAGTTGCCAGTCTGATTTTATCGGCACCTTCAATTTTATTGATAGCCAAAATTTCGCCAACAATAACACCATGCATATATTGGTCGGCTGCTTCTATATATTCGCAAGCTGTTCCACAAAGTGTCAGACGGTCACCGAGGTCTTCGGGATTCCAATCTAAACCAGTTAATTCTATAAGCCATTTATATGAAATTTTCATTATCTGAACTGCCTTAAAAAACGATTATCATTATTAAAGAAAAGTCTGATGTCATTAATTTTGTATTTCAACATCGCAGGTCGTTCAACACCCATACCAAAAGCATAGCCTGAATATTTTTCAGAATCGATACCAGCTTTTTCAAGCACGTTAGGATCAATCATTCCACAACCTAAGATTTCTAGCCATCCGGCATATTTACAAACCCGACAACCTTTGCCACTACAGAGGAAACAAGAAATGTCTACCTCGGCAGATGGTTCTGTGAATGGGAAATATGATGGACGGAATTTCAGCTTAACATCATCGGAGAAAAATGCTTTACAAAATGCAAGTATAGCACCTTTCATATCAGCCATTGTGACACCTTCATCAACAACGAATCCGTCGACCTGATGAAATGCAACATGTGACCGAGTTGAGATAGCTTCATTACGGAAACAGATACCGGGAGTTATAATTTTTATCGGTGGTTTATGTGTTTCCAAAAAGCGGGACTGCACCGGCGTTGTATGTGTGCGTAACAATCTGTCATGTTCGACAAACATTGTGTCTTGCATGTCACGAGCAGGATGGTCAGGTGGGAAATTGAGTGCTTCGAAATTATAATAATCAGTTTCAACATTGGGACCACGAGCGATTTCAAAACCCATACCGTGGAAAGTATCACATATATCTTCAATCACTTGCGTGATAATATGCACTACCCCTGATTGTGGCTGTGTACCGGGAAGAGTTGGGTCAAAAGCTGACCGTTCGCCACCACCGGAGAGAGATTCTTTTTTCTCTTTGATAAGATTGTCAAGTGCGGCTCTTGCTTTATTAGCAGAGGCACCAACTTCTTTGCGTTGGTCATTTGGTAAATCTTTGAGTGATTTTAAAATTGAGGTAATGAGACCTTTTCTACCGAGGTAAGCAATTTGTATCTCATTTAAAGAATCGAGCGAGTCAGCTTTGCCAATTCGCTCGATAGCTTCATCTTTTAATTGCGTAATATTATCAAGGACAGACATATCTTGTCGTTCCTAGATTAATTTTCTACAGCAATTTTAACAAGGTTGCTGAATGTTGCCATATCTCTTGCGGCAATATCAGCTAAAATTTTCCGATATAAATTCACACCGGCTTTTTTCAAGCCACAGATGAAAGTAGAATAGTTTGTACCACAAATTTTTGTGCCGGCAGAAATTCTGGCAATCCAGAGAGCTCTGAAAACACGTTTTTTGTTACGACGATCACGGTATGCATAAGTCATACCTTTGTTGACTGTCTCTAAAGCAGTACGGTATAGTTTGCCGCGTCCATTAAAATTACCTTTGGCTCTATCGAGAACCTTTTTGTGGCGTTTATGGGCAGCTACATTATTTTTTGCGCGTGGCATGTTCTATCTCCTAAAAACAATTCATTCAAAATTAATAAGGAAGCATAATTGCTAATTTGTTCATATCAGAAACAGAAGCCAATGTAGACTGACGCAAGTTTCTTTTTCTCTTCCGAGATTTTTTGGTCAAAATGTGTGAGCTATACGCTTTGTGGCGTTTTAATTTGCCGGTACCGGTTCTTTTGAACCGCTTGGCAGCTGCACGATTTGTTTTCATTTTTGGCATTGTACAAGCACCTTTATATATTAATTACTTTCTTCTTTTGCTTTTTCTTCAGTGGCAACATCTTGAGAAGATTCGCTATCTTTGACGATCTCTTTTTTATGTTTCTTCTCAGACTTACTCAACTGCGCATCTTTTAACTGTTTTCTTATTTTCATTACTTCTGCATTCGGGCTTAAAACCATAATCATTTTTCTGCCTTCCTGCTTCGGATAAGAATCAATATTGGCAATATCTTTAAGTTCTTCAGAAAGCCGTTCTAAAACTTTTCGTCCATACTCGGTATGTGCCATTTCACGTCCACGGAACATGACAAATGCTTTAACTTTGGAACCTTCAGAAATAAACTCACGAACATGTTTTGTTTTAAACTGAAAATCATGCTCATCAATTTTCGGACGGTACCGCATCTCTTTCATTTGCATCGAATGCTGTTTTTTCTTCGACAGCTTATCTTTTTTAGCCAATTCGTATTTGTATTTACCATAATCTAAAATACGACAAACCGGAGGGTTACTATTAGGCGAAACTTCTACTAAGTCTAACCCCATATCGACAGCACGTTCGAGTGCTTCTGTTGTTGCAACAATACCGAATTGATCTCCATCAGGCCCAATGAGTCTGACTTGTGGTACTCTAATACGGCTGTTTATCCGCGGTTCTTTACTGGCTATTCTGTCCTCCTAAGACTTCTATTTCTTTTCATCTGTAATTCCTTTTGATTTCTCTTCAGCAATCAACATCGCTAAAGCATCATCAAGAGACATCGTACCAATATCACCTTCGCCATGTCTTCTAACAGAAACTTGACCCGACTCGGCTTCTCTGGCACCTATTACAAACATATATGGTACCTTAAATATTTCGGCATCCCGAATTTTGGCACCAACTTTTTCCGAACGGTCATCAAGCTCTGCTCGGAAATTGTTTTCTTTTAACTTCTTCGTCAATTCTGCAGCATAGTCATTAACTGAATCGGTAATTGGTAAGACTTTCACCTGGGTAGGAGCAAGCCATAAAGGGAAATTACCGGCGTAATGTTCAATGAGAACGCCAAAGAATCTTTCTATTGAGCCTAGTAAAGCTCTATGTATCATATACGGTCGTTTTTGTTGACCGGAAGAATCAATATACGACAAATCGAAGCGTTCTGGCAAGGAGAAATCGAACTGAATTGTAGAACATTGCCATCCACGCCCAATTGCGTCTTTAATCTGAATATCTATTTTAGGACCATAAAACGCCCCGCCACCTTCATCAACTTCGTAGTCAAGTCCGGCTTTATCCAAAGCAGCTCTTAAGCCATCTTCAGCCCGGTCCCAATCTTCTTTGTCGCCAATAGCTTTTTCAGGCATTGTAGACAAGAAAACATTGTAATCGGTAAAACCAAAAGATGTCAGCATATGGACACAGAAATTAATAATCCATACCAGTTCATCTTCCATATTCTCTTGTGCCACAAAGTGATGGGCATCGTCCTGCGTAAAGCCACGGACACGCATCAGACCATGTAAAACACCTGGTTTTTCATAGCGATAGACCGTTCCGAGTTCTGCCCAACGAAGTGGCAAATCACGATACGACCATTTGCGAGCGTTGTACATCTCGATATGAAATGGGCAGTTCATCGGTTTCAAGAGAAATTTTTTCTCTTCAACTGTGATCGCACCAAACATGTCATCAGTATAAAAATCGGTATGTCCAGACTGTTCCCATAATGATCTATTTGCAATATGTGGTGAATATACTAAATCGTAACCAAATTTAAGATGTTCTGACCGCCAGAAAGATTCAATTTCATTTCTGATTCTTGCACCACGAGGTCTCCAGAGAATTAAGCCGGCGCCAACTCGTTCAGAAATTGTATACAGCTCTTGCTATCGTCCAATTACTCGATGGTCACGTTTTTTAGCTTCTTCCATACGATGCAGATATTCTGCAAGCATCGCTTTTTTCGGATAAGAAACACCGTAAATACGTTGGAGCATCTGACGTTTTTCATCGCCACGCCAATAGGCACCCGATGATGCTATCAATTTGAATGCTTTCACATAGCCGGTATTTGGAATATGTGGTCCACGACAAAGATCTTCGAATCGAGAATGTGCGTAAAAACTAACTGTGTCATCTTCGAGACCTTCTAAAATTTCAACTTTATAGTCGCCATTTGCATCAGCTTTATACTGAGCAATTGCTTCTGTTCTACTTTTTGTAGACATAGAGAATTTTGCTTTTACAGCAACAATTTCAGACATTTTCTTTTCAATCTTTTCAAGGTCAGTCGGAGAAAATGGTTTCTCTACTTCAAAATCATAATACCAACCTTCTTCAATGGCAGGTCCGATAGCAAGCTTGGTCTTAGGGAAAACTTCCAATACAGCTTGTGCCATAATATGAGAACTTGAATGCCAAAAGACTTCTTTGCCAAGTGGATCCTCAAAAGTCAGAACTTCAAGCGAGATGTTTGAGTCGATAAGTTCAAAGAGTCCTCTCACCTGTCCATCAATTTTAACCGCAATAGCAGCTTTTGCCAAACCGGGTGAGATTGCTTTTGCAATATCAAATCCTGTTGTGCCTGATTCAAATTCTCTTTGAGAATTGTCAGGAAATGTAATTTGTATCATTGACATAATGTGCCTATAAACTATTAAAAGTGGGTTACTTACATGTAACTCACCGTCATTATCTTCTCTAAAAATGGTGGGCGATACTGGATTCGAACCAGTGACATCTTGCATGTCATGCAAGCACTCTAACCAACTGAGCTAATCGCCCACACCTATTGCCGACCCCACAAATATTGTGGTTAAATATAAGTACGACAGTCGTGTAGTATATGATTATTAGCTTGAAAGTCAAGTCAATTTTACGCCAAAACCGCTTTTACAGGCGATTTTTACCTATAAAAAAAGCCTCTGCTAAAACAGCAGAGACTTTTAATTTTCAGACCGGTAAATCAGAATATTTTACATTCCGACTAATTGCATAAATGTCTCTGAATGTGAATATTCTTCTCTTAAGAGATCTTGAAGCTCTTCAAATTCATCTTCTGAAATACCTAAGAAATCCATCACTTTTTTGTCTGGAGTACCTAATTTATATGCTTCGTTTTTCTCATAAAAAGTAAGCTTTGCAAGATAATTCGCCAAGTATACAATACAGGCATGAGCAGAATCAGCATTTGCTTCTTCGACTCCATGGTGACTAGTGATTGCTTCGGTTAATTTATGAGGGATTTTCCATTGTTCGGTCAAAAATCCACCGATTTCAGCATGAGTAAAGCCAAACAACTCTTTTTCAAGTTCATAATCCATCTTTGTCGTATTATTTACTTGAGCTTCCTGTAGTTGTTTTAACTCATCCGGTAAGAAACAAGCTATAATGATTTTCCCGACATCATGTAGTAATCCTGCTGAAAAAGCAGAATCAGGGTCTACCATTACTTTGTCTCTCAGCTTTTTGGCTAAGAGTCGGCATCCAAAAGCGGTGGCTAGTGAATGTCTCCAGAATTTATCCTGAAAATCATCATCAATAGATTTCCCTTTAAACATATCCAAGACCGATGCTGAGAGTACTAAGTTTTTTATCGCTTCGAGTCCTACGATAATAACAGCATGTTTTACAGATTCGATTTCTCTACTTAACCCATAAAATGCTGAATTCGTCAGTCTCAGAACTTTTACAGACATAGCCGGATCTTCAGCGAGAATATTGGCAATTTGATCGGCTGAGACATTTGGATCATTTATAACTTTTTGAATCTGGTGAAAAACAATCGGTGGAGTCGGAAGGTTTCTAATATTTGAAACAATCCTTTTTACCTTGCTGTCAATAGTAGCAGTAGACATACCCTAGTTATTCCATCTTTTTATTGTTATCAATATCTTTAATAATAGTATCGGTCAATTTTTCGACAATTTTACTTTGAATTTCATCGAGATCATAATGACCTGCTTCTACTTTATTTCTAATTCGAGCTAGTTTGGATGAAATCGGTTCATTGATTTCAGTATCATTAATGACTTTTTCCCGATTCAGATCAGCAGCTTCTTTAAGTTTTTCTCGTCCGGATTGTGAGATTTCTACGCTGTCCTTTTTTTCTGTTTCAAATTGTCTTACTTCTGCTCCGTCTTGTTTATTTCTACTTTTCACCGAGAGAAGTTCCTGGTTGTACATTGGTCCTATTTTCATCTTTTCACCTTTTCTTCCTATTGAAAGGTTTAAAACTATTGATTATTAACTTTCTCCATTTATATATTGTGGAGATGTATCTTCATGTTGCATATACTTCATAATTTTTTCTGAATTTTTAAGTTCGCCAAGTTCATCTTTGATACGGTTATATTTCATATTCATATACTCTTCGTTTTCAGAGACAACTTTGATACTTTTTTTAACAAGTGTTGTAATACTATTTATAACTTTACGAACATTTGGTGCTATCGCAGCGAGCCTGAACAGTTTTGGATTCCGTTCTTTTATCGCATTGATTTTATCTTCTGTTTTTTTAATCCGCTGATGACATCTTTCGATTTCAGCAAAAACATCAAGCAGATTTTCATCTTTGTTAAACCGCATTAAGTCTTTTTGTTTATCAAGCATGACATACAAGTTTTGATAAAAAGAGTATTCCTCTTTTAAGACAGTTATTAGTTCTAGCTCTAATCTGTTGATTGCGTTTTGTTCCATATTTTTCTATGCCGACATTGTAAAGGTTTCAGATTTATTTGGCGGTTGTTGTTGTTCCTGTTTTTGAGTCTGAGAATTTTCAACACCCTTTTGTTTTAACTCTACCCATCCTTGGCGAAGGTTATCAATAATTACAATAATATTATTAATTTCCTGAATATCCTTGGTAGCATCTACGATATTCGTTTGATTCACAACAAAGGAATATAAGTCGCTTAGTTGTTTCGCTATATCGCCACCTTTTTCCATATCGAGAGTTGTGTAGAGATGAGTTACGAATTTTTTAGCTTTTTCGAGTTCTTCTCTACCTGTTTTGATATCTTCTTTTTCAAAAGCGAGTGCTGCTTTTTTATACGAAGCAATTGCACCATCATATACTTTGATGATTAAATCGAGTTGTGATTTACCAAGGGTGTCAGATGTTTGGTATGCTTTAACTTTGTTATCCATTTTATAATTTGTCCTATTCTATATTTTATTAATATTATTTTATTTTTAAGCTATCAAGCGAAGCAAGTTGGGTAGTTAAAAAGCCGGATATAACATTAAGTTCGCTGAGGGCTGCTTCCATTCTATAAAATTCCAAGAATAAAGAGTCTCTCCGAAGAGCAAGGATGTCATCGATACCTTTGATTCTTTCATCAAGATGTTCAATCTGTTTTTGTTCGGCAGCGATTTTTCTTTCAAAGAGACCTGTTTCAGATTTTGTCAATGAGTTCACCATGTCTACTTGTCTTGCGGCGAATCCTTTGACAACTTCAAGGGTTCCTTCGATACCATCAGTAATAGCGGCTTCATCAAGGTCAACTTTAATTTTTAATCCTTCAGAATATAGATTTCCTTCGATACCTTTTAGAGTCTGCCCGGAACCTTCTGCCTCTTCGCCATTGATAGTTCCTTCGACATCTAATCCTTCAATGACAGTACCGGTCGCAAGACCTAATTTTGCGTATGCAGTATTACCGATAGATTTATCAAATTCTATTTTTGATGTTGAGCCATAGGCCGCAGATCTGATTTTTATATATCCACTTCCATTTTCGTTATCTACCCACTCGGCGACAACACCACGACCACCGATTTTTTCATCAGCATCAATTTTTTGCTGTAGTTCGCTGATAAGTGCTTCTGATGAATTATATGTTTTTGCTGATAAGACTATTTCATCAGAAAGAAGTCCATCAACTTTTAATTTCAATTTATTATTTGTTTCATCAAATGTTATCGGGTTTGATGATGGGTTTACAAGTTGTGCGCCCTCATAACCCCCGCGAGTTGCTGCTTGGGTAATATCTACTGAGAATTCTACATTGGTTCTAGTTTCCTCGGTAGCCGAAATAAACGATATGCCCGAATTTGATGTGTTAGCAGAATCAACAAACATTCTAATAACTTCATCGAGATTTTCATTGAGAGCTTTATCCAAATCAGCACTATTTACCACACCAAGGGTTCCGTCACTTTTAGTACGAATACCGATTGCATATAGCTGATTAAATTTACTGTCTATTCCTGCGATAGTAGAACTTGTATTTCGTCTGAGAGCGTTTGAGACAGTCCATACTGTTGTATCACCAAAAAGAGGTGGAGCTAAAGCGTCACCTTCGGTGAATTTATTTTGATCATCTACATATTCAACAAGACTATTATAGGCAGTTATGTAGGCATTGATTTTAGTTTTAATACTCGCGATATCAACATCTGTATTGATTGATACAGATTCACCTACTTCGGTCAGTTTATTTACGGTAAAATCTACATTTTCGATAACATCGGAGAAAGTATTTGTATCGGATGAAATAGTAATCGGAGAACCTCCGCCACCACCGGCACCAAATGAGATTGTTGCATCGCTTGCTTCTTGTAGTAATGGAGTGAAAGAGTTAATCTCAAAAGTATCACCCTCGTTCAATTCACCGGCAGAAAATGATAGTGATAGTCCATCAGCACCTGTGCCGACAAGTTCGACATCTGTATCTGCTTGGGTGACTAATATTGAACCGGAGTTTGTACCATCTGTCCAGTCGAGTGTAATGATATCTGAACCGATTGTTTGTGAACCGGTTGATGAAACTGTAAATGTATATGTTTTATTCTCATTTCCTGAATTTGCTGCGGTCATACCGAGTGAGATTGCCGATGTAGAGTTGTCATTAAATGAAGTGATCTCGGCGTTATCAAATGATGACGTTGAAAAGTTAAAAGAGTCTGATCCACCTGTAAGGTCAGCAGAGAAATCTATTTCACTTTCTTTTCCGGTTTTATTTGATGTCAAAATAATACGAAATGCGTTTGAACTGGTACCGTCATTAATTATCGATGCGGTCACGCCAGCATTGGCATCGTTGATAGCATCTTTGATACCGATCAAAGAGTTGCTTTCTGAATCAATATCAATAATACGTAAACTATCATTCCCAACTTTTAATGTGATAGTACCGGTACCGAACGAAGAACTTTCATTACTACTGAATCCTTGAGAGGCAACCTGATGGTTCCGAGCAAGTGCTAAAACTTGTAAATCAAAAGTTCCCTTGGTTACCCTACCTGAGGAAGTAGCTGTTAAGATAGTATCATCGGAAATCGTAAGCATTGCTTGTTCAAAACTCGAGCGTGTGTTTAAAGGAAGAGCGGCAGTATTGAGCCCTATAAATTTTGCGGATAACGCTTGGAGTGCTGAGACCTTTGCGGTTTTTTCAGCTTGCTGAATTTCGAGTAAGGCAGCGGGACGCCTTTCGAAAGTCATTATTGTATCTATAATTTCTGAGGTATTTAGACCCGAACTCAGTCCGTCTATTGAATTAAAACCTGCCATTGTAAACTCCTGTAAATATTGACATCAATGTCATCATAAAAATATATTCTTTTGTTTAGTATCAAGGGAAGCATTACGCTTCCCTTGATTAGTTAAAACCTATCTATTAAAATAATGATAAAATAGACTGTGGAACCTGATTCGCTTGAGCAAGCATAGCAGTACCTGCTTGAGATAGAATCTGGTATTTAGTAAAGTTAGACATTTCAGCAGCAATATCAGTATCACGGATTTGAGCTTCTGCAGCTGTCAAGTTTTGAGCAGAAATACGAAGGTTTCTTAAGTTAGATTCCAAAGTATTCTTTTGGAAAGAACCAAGAGTACCACGAGTAGTGGATACTTCGTTAATAGCAGCATCAATAATAGACTGTGCATCTTGAGCACCTTGTACACTAGTTACATCAATGTCAGCTAATGAACGGAAAGAGTTACCGTTGGCAGCTAAAGAAGTACCTAAAGCTGAAGAGGACATGTTTCTGAGACCGATTTTAACTGTTTGACCTACGTTAGCACCAATTTGGAATACTAATGATTGGTCAGTATTATTGATAGTTTCTGTACCACCTTGGGATGTTAATCCGTAGGAGATGTTCATTGATTCTGAACGGTCAGCATTAAATACAACAGTATCAACACCAGCAGTAACAGAAGTTGATGGACCACCGTCTAGACGGACGTCAAACTTAGCAGCTTTTGCATTAAGCAATAAGTTACCGATTTGAACTCCACCTTGATCAGCTGTTGCAGTAGTCATTAAGATAGTACCTTGACTTGGGTCAGCATCAGCTTTGTTTTTCAATGTTACTTCACCGGTTGAACCGAACTTTACATCATCAATAGTATTAGTGAAATTATTAAATGATACAAGCGCATCAACACCGGAATTCGCAATAGAATCATAAGTTGAAAGACCTAATACATTACGAGCATTACTTGTATCAGAATTTAACTCATTGATTTTAAGTGAATAGCTAGAACCTTGGTCCATTGTTTGGAACTTGATTTGGTTTGTTCCAAAAGCTTCAGATGTTACATCATCAACAGTTGTATCACCTTGCACATCAGCAAAAGCAGTTGCTAAACCTGTATGGATAGCAGTAGTTAGTGTAGCCATATCAGAATATGTGGCAGCACCAATAGTAACAGCAGAAGTAGCGTTTGAATTTGTTGCAGTATTAACTGTCATATTCAATACGTTAGCAGAAGCACCACGGTCATTTGCAGCACTAACTGAAAACAGAGTATCACCAGCGTCATTTGAAGATGCTTTAGCTTGAATAGAATACTGAGCACCTAAGTTAGATGATTTGAAACGTAATTCACCTGTTGCTGTACCTGTAACAGTTACATTACCGGCTAAAGCTGAGTTCAAGTTAATTTGAGTTTGAGCTTTAGCTGCGATAGTAGCTGTAGTATCGCCTAAAACAACGTCAACGTCAATAGTTTGATCACCAGTAGGAGATTCACCATTTTCTTGATAATTCAAAACGATTGAATATGTACCTGCATTGTTAGCAGTTGCTGTAGCAATAGTTGAAGAAGAAACCATTGCGACCGTACCGGCAGCAGCGAGTTCTAAGTTATTACCAAAAGCATCTGTTAAATTGATAGAATCAGTAGTTCTTGCAGCAGTATCAGAAGCTTGAATTACATCTACATTATGAACAGCTTCAGATAGATTCACAGGATCACCATCATTATTTGCTAATGAAAGCCCTAATGAATCTGTATTCAAAGTTGCTGAAGGATCAGCAGTTTGAGTAGCTGTGATAGAATGAGCACCTGAGGATAAGAAAGAAGCATTGATATCTAATCCTGAAGTACCGGCTGATGTTACAGTTGCGATGTTTTCTTTAGAACCATCAAGCAATTTTTTTGTACCAAATTGTGTGTTAGCAGCAATACGATCGATAGTTGTAATTGCGTTTGCAATTTCAGCTTGATCAGCAGCGAGCTGGTCAGCATCGTTGAAACCTTCGTTTGCGGCATGAATTGCTAATTCTCTCATAGAGATTAAGAGATTGTTAATTTCAGTGATTGCACCCTCAGCGGTCTGAACCATTGAGATAGACCCTTCTGAGTTACCAATCGCACGGTTTAAACCGGCAATTTGAGCACGGAACTGTTCTGAAATTACCAGACCGGCTGGATCATCAGAACCTTGGTTAATTCTAAAACCTGACGACAAACGTTGCATTGATTTGTTTAATTCTTCGTTTGTGTTCATCAAGTTTCTGTGCGCATTCATTGCAGCCATGTTGTGATTTATGCTTAGTGCCATGTGTATATCCTCCTTGGATATTTTATGTAGGGTGTCCTTACCCTGTTTTATTTAAGTTTATTAAATTCATACACAAAACACGTCAATGTGTTATTTAAAGACCGAGCGGTATATCCAATTACCGAGTCTGTACTTCCTTTTACTGCACCTTCCTCCCTAGTTTTCAGGGATTTGTTTAATTTTAAAACTTCTATTTTCATACATATTTAATCGACCAATATTTGAACATCTTTACTTATTAATGGTATAAATCCAATATTTTTTATCCATGATTAATTACTCATTATTGGACTGCTTAAACGGTTTATTTGCTCTTGTGCCGGTTTGTAATCCGGTTTCAAAGATAAGACTCTCCGAAAGCCAATTAAAGCGGAATCACTATGTCCCATAAGAAGATAACAATCAGACAAAGCGTAGAGAAGGGCTATATTATTTGGCTCAATATGTAAAAGAGATTCGTACTGAAGCAAAGCTGGTTCGTATTCTCCCTCTTTTTTATATGCTTCCGCCAATACAATTTTTAGAGCATGATCATCCTGGTTAGTTTGTAAATATTTCATTAAATTAGATATCGCACTCTTGTTTTTATTGAGCTTGATCTGAGTTATCCCAATATTTCGATATGTCACTTCAGGAGAATTAGAAAATGCCAGCGATTTTGTATAATATGATTCAGCATCTGCAAACTTTTCTAATTTGAAATAACAATTCCCGATATTATTTAGAATTTCTGCCGATGGGGATTTTATCTTTTTATAGCATTCTGCAGCCTCATTATAAAAGTCAGCTTTAAAATAAGAATCACTAATTGTTTACATCACTGTAGAATTGTTCGGAATATCTGTAAGAGAATTTTGAACGCTTTGTGCTTCATCAATTCTTTGCATAGAAATTAAAAACCTGACAAATTGAACTTTCGCATTGCTATTAAATTCTTCTAATGCGATAGCTTCTTTATAATATGATTCGGCTTTTTCGTAATTTTTATCGAAGCAATAAATCGACGCCAAGCCTACTAAGGCATCACAAGTTTTATGAGATAACTCGATTTGCTGATGATAATATTTTTTAGCATTCTCTAAGTCATTTTCAACATAATAAATTTGTGCGAGCCTACTGTTTGTTTCAATGAAACCCGAATCAGCATCGAGTGATTTAAGATAGTAAGACTTTGCAAGCTGCGAATCTTTTTCTGTTTCGGCTATAAGTCCTAAGCTATAATAGACCGATGCTCTGTCATCTATATGCGAGAATATCAACGAGTCAATTTCTGTCTCTGGTGAGTACTTTGCTTGTTGTTCTATATAGGCGATATAACCTGCTTTTGCCTCTGCCCACATCTTTTGCTGGGCGTAGATATGTCCAATAAGAACCAGGGGATCCAGATAATTTTTTTTATGTTCTAATGCTTGATTTGCGTATTGCAGAGCATTCTCGTAATCCTGATTATGAAAGTAACCCCATGCCGCTTGGTCAAGACACATTAGGTGAATATGTCTCTCACTATTTTCATTTGGACTTGTAAGTTCTACTGCTTTTTTTGCTGAGGAAATAATCAGCTCATTATTGTGCAGAGGATAATCTTCCCCTTGTGTTCGATCAGCTTTGAGAATCTGCGCATAGTTATACAAAGCAAAAGCATTGTTTGAGTTTTCTTCTAGTTGTTGTTCTAAAAGTTTTTTTGTCCGCACATATTTTTCATGCATTTTCTCTTTAGTTAAATCGTAGCCAAGATGTTTCATACGAACATTCACACGTACGACCGGTTGTTCATTTCCTAAATTCAATAAGTTATGAACTACTCCCTCATACTGTAAATTTTCTGTTCGACGCCATAGACGAACTGATGGTAAAAATGTTGAGGCAGCTTCTTTTTGACCATAGACATTAAAGACATTGATTGAAACAATGCTCACATTTTCATTTTGCAAAGCTTGCATGAGTGCCGGAATATCTTCCGGTATCATTCTTTCATCAGCATCTATAATAAAAACCCAGTCAGATGTCGCAAGTGATGTTGAATAGTTGCGATGCTTCGAGAAGTTTCCTTCCCATTCCTGATGATAGACTTTTGCACCATACGATTTTGCAATTTCTACAGTTGTATCGCTTGAGCCTGTATCGACAATAATTATTTCATCGACCCAGTCGCGGATTGAATCAAGACATTCAGGAAGAAGTTCCTCTTCATCTTTTACAATCATACAAGCAGAAATCGAAGGTCGTTCAGTGAGAGATTTTTCAAGAAGCCGAAGTTCCTGCACTTGACTGCATAACTTCATTCCTTTGTGAACAATTTTTTTAGCTTGTTCAAATTCTTTATTGTTGATATACAGATTTACTAAATTGAGATATGGAAGATGATTCTCTTTTTCAATTTTAATTGCCTGACTGAATTGCTCAATAGCTTTTTCCTGATTGCCAAGTTCCATATGAGCCGAACCAATACAATTATGCATCTGACATAAGTGAGTTTTTGAATATGCATAATTAAAATCAGCATCTTTCATCTTCGTATACAAAGCAACATACTGCTCAGAGTATTTGAGAACTTTGTCATACTCCCGCAATGACAAATGCGAATATGTAAGCACAAAATAATGATCAAGCGGATTTGATTCTACTTGCACACAACTTTGACAATGACGTTCCGCCTCTTCAAGTTTATTTTGGAATGCGTAGGCAAAAGCGAACAGGTGATTAAATATTTTATCCTCTTGCTCATCTGAAATATTAAATTTTTCCAGATGTGGAACAAGATACGCCAACAGTTCATTGTTATTGTTTGAGAAATAAATTTTCTCAGCTTTATGAATGATTTTTGATTTACTCTGAGACATAGTTATACGACTTCCGTAAGTTCTTCAGTTGTTGTAAGAGCATGCAGTTGATTTGAAATAAGTATCATTTTATCATCTAAACAATAATGTTCGATAATAAATGTTCTATTTTCAATTGCACATTTTTTTCTATCAGTTTTTTCAAATTCTTGAAGCATCGTTAAACAATCATCGGGTGTGTTAAACAGATACTTTTCAGGATAGAGATATTTAGCACCATACCAATTATGTATCAATGGCATCAGTCCCGACGCCATCCCCTCGGCGATTGAATAATGGAATGATTCAAACAAAGATGTTGATATAACAAAATCTTTATCAGCATACCATTCCGGCATGTCATCGACCCATCCATCAAAGTTGACCGGAAGATTATTTTCTTTTATAAAATGTTCGAAATATAATTTTATCCGAGGATCCTGATGTTGCCCGGCTATATGCAATGAATATTCATTGTCATAGTCATAGATTTTTTTGAAACTGTACAACAACAATTCAGGATTCTTCTTATAGTTTATATAACCAACCGATGCTATTTTTTTTGTACGTTTTTTATCCGTTGGAATTTGAAATTTTTGCGTATCAACAGCATTATGAATTATCACTTGCGGAGTTTTAATAGCAATTTTATCTGCGACAAGTTGCTGTACCGATTTATTCACAAAAATCAGTAAGTCAACTTTTTCCCAGTCTACTTGTAATGGAAAATCTGTAAATGCTTCGTAACTGTGTAAGCGACAGACAATTTTAGATTTTTTATCAAACTTGGTAGCCTCTACTAAGTATTGATCGCACCACTCAAACCAAGAAATGTCTGCCCATTCCATAAGAGATTTCATCTCAGTAAGATTTGAATTGTCAAATATTTTAACTTCATTAGTTTTTTTAAGATGTGTGATTATATCACCCACAAAACTATCAATAGATGAAAAGAAGGCTATCTTTTGACCATTGATTTGCGGCATGACAGTTTGTTCGCTATTTGTATAGTTAGGATTTTTTTCATCAATTATCTGGTGCCATCTATTAATTTCGGCAATAGACTTCGAATCGTTTTGATCTGATTTTTCATTGGTCGTGAGGAGTTGATTCGCTTCTTTGTAGAAATTTTTCTCTAATGAATATGCCAAGGCATTGTTGCGGGCATTCGAATCATTCGGATTGATTTCAAGAGCTTTCTCCCAATGCATAAATGCCTGGTCGGGCTTGTTCAAATATGTTGAGATAACTGCTAAGTCGTTTAAGTATTCAGAATTGTTTGGGTTCTTTTTAGAAAGAATCGCAATACGATTAAATGCATTTGTATAGTTCCCCTGATTCACTTCTATAAGAGCTATATTATAATTTGCTTCCGGTTGTTCGGAGTCTAGAGATAAAACATTTGTAAACATCTCAAGAGCTTCACCATCTTTACCAAGAGAAACGGCTAGAACACCTGCCATCATTTTATCAGAGATAGAACCCGAAGACAAACAGGCTGTTGCCTTAGCAAAAGGATATGCCTCGGGCAAATTGTTTTCAGATAGATAAACATTTGCTTGCGATCTGATTTCATCTATTGTAATCAGGTTGTCAGCAAACTTTTTTTGCAAATATTCAGATGTAACATTCATAATATCAATTTCCTATTTGTTATGAATGAAAATTTATACAGCGACTTCTTCTTGTTTCTGTTCAGTTTCTGTCTGTGGTAAATATTTCATAAAACGATATTTCACTTTGTAATCAGTATTTACTAAGACAAGCTGTTTTCCTCGGTTATTTTCGGTATTGATTAAAATAGGACCCTGCATATTGGCGGTGATTTCATCGGCATTTTCTGCCAATGTTACAACGACATATGTTTCAACTGCGTTGACATCATCGATTTTAAGTTCTGCAATCTCTTTAGAATTAATTTCAATTCTATAATCTGTCATAAACAGTCTCGGGTTTACAACCAAAAATGAGATTGTCGCTTCATCAACAGCCTGCAACCATAAAAATGGTTTGAGCTCATCGATTTCTACGAGACAAAACTTTTTGTACTTTTCAAAACCTAAAACAGGTCTTTCCATAGTTATCAATTTGTCTTCGGAGACCTCAATGTCACCTAGTCGTAAACTTTGTACAATCATAAATTATTCCTTTATATATTACCTATCTAAATTATTCTATCTTAAAAAACTTAAAAGTGACGGTTGTATAATTCTGGCTGACGCCATAAGAGCCGCCTGATAATTATTTTCATATATTGATAAATTTGTAATGACTTCTGTTAAGTCGGCATCTTCAATTTCAGAAAGCCGTGAAGTAAACATAAATTCCTGCTCATAAAGTCTGTATTTAGTACTTTCTAACCTGGCACCTTTTCCGCCGGTTATAGCTCTCTGATTTAGAAGATCATTTAATCCTAAATCAAAATTATCTAACAATCCTGCGATTGCTTCTTGATCATCGTTTTCCATCGCATTTGCTAAAACAAAGAATGAACCAACAATATCAGATGAGCCGTATACCCCTAAACTACGGGCAGCTGTTCCGCCCGAGACCTCTTCAATAGTAAAAGAAGAATTTGGGTCATTATTTACAACTTGAATCCCTCTGCCATCTGCATTAAGCGATGCGGTAATATCTAACCCTGAATTATTAAATGCATCGAGCATATCCTGCACCGTTACAATTGACGGACTATCTAAATCAAGTGTCGCATTTGTACCACCCTGCCACATTGTAATTTCGCCCATCGGGAAACCTAAACCATTATTGAGGTCCGAAAGATTGGATGTTGCCAGTAGCTGTGGATCTAAATTTTCTCCGGCATAATTTCCTCTAAACTCACCTAAGATACCTAAATCTTCAGCAGTAGTTCCCCCCATCTCCAATACTTCAAAGTGTACTCGTGGAGCAAGGTCTTTACCGGTTAACGTAGGTTCGATATTTCCAACAATTCCAAGCTGTTCTGCTAAATTGACATTGTTTTCTACATTCTCAATAGACAAATTTAATGGAATACCATTTGTATCATTGATTTCAAAACCGGTACCGGCAGCATTGATTCCCATCGTAACATTAAACAGGCCAGCAGTCATCATTTGTGAGTTAAACTGAGTAATTACATCATCAACTGTCACCGCAGAACTTAGATCGATATTTAAATCAATTCCCGCACCATCAGTTACTTTTATTAAACCGGTAGTTAGATCAACTCCGGTACCACTATTGATATTATTAAGCGGAGTACTTCCGGAAATTCAACCATTCTGAGTTGTTTCAAAAAGAAGCGAACTGTTATCATCAGCAATTCTAACCGTAAGGTTATTGATACCGTTAACAGCAAGATCATTATTAATCTGTGTTATGACTTCATCAAGAGTAGTTTCGGCATTTAAGTCAAAAGTTGCGGTTATTCCTAAGTTCAAATCCTGAATTTGAATCAAGCCCGGTATTTGATTGATACCATTGCCATTATGTAAATTCGCAAGTTCTGTCGCACCATTTAATCCGACATTAAGATCATACCCTTCTCCTAAAGTTAAAACTGGTTTTAAGAGAAGATCTGCCCCATTTATATTTACTGCTTGATCGACATTTGAATCTATATTGAAATTTATAACACCAGTATCACCTAAGAATGAAATACCATTGCTATGACCTTGAAATGCTGATGAATCCGTTTGAAACCCTGAGTAAATAAACCGCCCTTCAAGCTTGGTATTACCTAGCGATAAATTTTATCAATGCTCTCACGTAATTCATTGGCATATAACTTTCTTGTTGCCGAATCACTTGCACCATCATCAGCACCATGAATTGCTTTACCTTTTGCTGCTGTTATGAGTTCATGTAATTCTGTGATGGTACCATCATTGTTACGATACCAAGATTCAGCTTGATTAATATTTCCTTGATACTGTTTGTTGTTTGACAATTCACGACGATAATCAAGATCTTTAGTAATCCCCAAAGGATCATCTGACGGTTTATTGATTCTCTTCCCGGAAGACATTTGTGTTTGTAAGTTCGAAAATCTCGTGAGAGAACTCTGAGCATTATAAGTCACTCGTCCGGCAATCATTGAATTGGTTACACGCATAACATACTCACTTGTTTAGTTAACTTTTTGGTTTTCGGTGAGATGAATCTTTTTTGTTCATCTTATCCTTATAATCAATTACCGGTGGCTTTATTGCTTCACCTTTAATTTTACTTTTTATAAGGTCAACCATTCCTTTAATATCTTTTGAAATCGATCCCGATGCTTTGCGGTTTTCTTCCTGAATCTTCACATAGATTTCTTCACGATGCACAACCACATTCATTGGAGCATCAATTCCAATTCTTACTTGTTTCCCATGAATCCCTAACACCGAAATTTTAATATCTTCTCCGATGTTTATAGATTCACCTAACTTCCTTGTTAAAATCAGCACTTAAAACCCTCCTTGGTTCCTATGCCATAATGTTATTGTTTACTTTTTCTTTTTAAAAATTATCTCCCAACAACACCCATTGATAAAACCGTATCAAGAGCTTGATCCATTGTAGTGATTACTCTTGCGGCAGCGTCATAGGCATGTTGATATTTAATTAAATTTGTCATTTCTTCATCAAGGGAAACCCCTTGTACAGATTGTCTTGCAAATTCTACTTGCTGTACTAAAAGATCATAGTTAGATGCAAACGATGTTGCTTCGCTTGACTCAATTGCAACTGAACCAATTATAGAGTTGTAGTAACCGTTCATAGATACAGAACCATTATTGAGCACATTTTGATTCCGAAGTTCGAATATGGCATTAGCAAGACCGTTATCACTCTCAGCACCGGATGTTGACGATACAATATTCTGCTGATTGTTAAGAATCTCATTATTTATTGAAATATCTCCTGCGGATGTCTTGTTCACATCAAAAAATGCAATGTTTGTCTGTCCATCAGCTGTAGTACCGGTCATATGAATTGAATTTACTTGTTCAACCATCGCAGCTGCCAAAGTATCTAACTTATCTATATATTTTGGAATTATTTCATCGCGACTTTCAATAAGTGCTTTTAGCTGTCCGGCAGAATTGGTCAGTTCAACATCGGTACCTTCCCATACAAGTTTATGAATAGGCACACCATCGACATTACTGACTTTTCCTTCAATATTTATCGCATCCCTACCATTCACAATTGACATAGCACCGATATACACTACCATCTCACCATTCTGATTTTCATTTGTGTTGATATCAACCAATTGGGCAAGATTATCTAAAACCAAATCTCTTGTATCACGTAAATCGTTGGCTACTACGCCACCAACCTCAAGCGATTGAATCTGATGATTTAACCGAGCAACTTCGCTAGTCATTCGATTGATTTCGTTTGTGTAATTATTTAAATCAGCATCAATTGAAGATCGCAAACTTTCTATCTGGTTATTCAGATCATGAAAAGAGCTTGTCATTTTGTCCGTTGGTGAAACCAGCTCATTTCGAGTTGATGATGAACTTGGGTCTTTTGCAAAATTATCCCATGCATTCCAAAAATCATTCATCTGATTCGAAAGTGAATCTGTGCTTAATGGATTTAGCACGCTCTCTACTTGAGAAAGAATTTTTTCTTTGTAACTCCACTCACCTAGCGATTTACTTTCCTGTCGATACTGATTGCCTAAAAAGAGGTCGCGAATTTGCTGAATATCTGTTACCTGAACACCGGTACCAAAAGAACCTATTGTATTACTTTCCGGAATTGTCGCTGAGATATTTACTCTTTGTCTGGTATACCCGGGAGTATTAACATTGGATATGTTATGTCCAATTGTTTGAAGTGCTGCTTGGTTGGTCAGTAATGCACGACGACCTATTTCGAGTCCTTGAAATAATCCTGGCATCAGATACTCCTATCTATTGACAATGGCTGATGCTGATCATACGAAGCACCTGTTTGTCCATACGTTGGTGACTTCGGTGCATGAATCCGAGAGAGCATATCCATAGTTTTCGAGATATATTCTCTTGAACGATTCAGCAAAATTGCATTTTGATTTCTGGTATCAGTAATTTTATCGTTGAGTTCAGTAATCACATTCTGAAGTTGTTCTAACCTGTCGGCTTGTTGTTGATCTATCAATGTGAGCAGACGAGTAACATTTAAGTCACCCTCAATATTTTTATCTTTTCTAATCTGCTCAACGACTTCAAGCCTCCGACTGTTTAGCATGTGACTTTCAGTAAGCCGTTCGTGCTGGTCAGCAGTTACCTGGTTCAGTCCGTCAAGGTCATTTTCCACAAGCATTCTTTGTTGTTTTTCAAGGAGTTACAAAAAAGATTCAAAGAGCTTGGCTTCCTTGCCAATAATTTCGATTAGTGTATCAATCATTTTTCTATCCAATAGTATTTTTTATCTTCACATTTATAGTCGGTTAATTTCTATTTCACTTTAGTATTTATCGCATTTGAGTTTCATTTACTGTGTTTAAACTATCAATCACCTTGTCAACGTATGCTTCTGTTTCTGGAAACGGCGGTATCCCATCGTATCGCATCACATTACCGGGTCCGGCGTTATAAGCCGCCAATGCGAGCTTCACCGACTTAAATTTATCCAGCATCTGCTTCAGATAACGACTGCCACCATCAATATTGTCAGCCGGGGCAAAAACATCCTTCACATCAAGCTCGGCAGCGGTTGAGTCCATCAACTGCATTAAGCCTTTGGCACCGGCAGGTGACACAGCTTGGGCATTACCGTTTGACTCCGCTTTGATAACTGAAATAATCAAAGCAGGATCTAGCGAATATTTCTCGGCAGCTTTTTGAATCTCTGCCCCATATTTAGAAAGTATCGGATCAACAGAGCTAGACGTTTTTAGTCGCACAGAAGGAGCTACTTCCATGAAGTCGCCATCTCTTCTTTTAATCTCAAAATTTTCCTGCGGTCGTTTTATCTGTTGCAAATCATCTTGTTTTATCTCTATTGATTTAATTGATTCTTTTTCAATCGGCTTAATCACGACACTTTCGACTTCATCTAAAAACGGTGCTTCGATTCTCTTCTCTAAAGATCGATACAAAACGGCAGAGATAGACTTATCAGATTTCATTGTCATCTGTTTTGCCATTTTCATATCAAACATATCTGTAAAAATTTCTTTTCCCATACCACCCGAAAAAGCTCCCCCCTCTGTGAGAGTTCCTTTCGGGATTGTTTTCCGCATTGATTTTAAAAGTTGGTAAGTAAAAAACGATTCGAATTCTTTGGTCGCTTTTTTCAGACGAACTTTTTCCGCTTCCAGATCTCCGGACGGCTCTGTCTTGAGCTGTTCCAAGTCTGTTTTCGGATAATCAATTTGGGCAGTATTTAGGGAACCTATATTCATTATAAAATTATCAACTCCGCTTGTAATGCTCCGGCTTGTTTTAAAGCTTGGAAAATTGCAATAATATCTCTTGGAGTTGCTCCGATTTTATTTAATGCTTTTGCTACATCAGATAAATAAACGACCCGTTTTAAATGAACCACTCTAGCCGGTTCGTCATTAATCGTAATTCGAGAATCAGATGTTACAATAGTTTCACCTGATGAAAATGCTTCCGGTTGTGAAATGACCGGAGATGATTCTATATTGACTGTAATCGTTCCATGAGCAATTGCTACCGGTTCGATAGTGACATGTTGACCTGCTACAATAGTTCCTGTTTTTTCATTTAGCACAACCCGTGCAACTTGATCAGGGACAATTTTGAGAAGACCAATGTCTGAAATAAACCGAGTGCGATATACCATGTGTGACAATGAATCAGGAATCATTACCTGTACAGTTCCGCCATCAAGCGCAAAAGCTGTCATGCCATATTTGATATTGATTCGTTCGGCAATTCTATTTGCTGTAGTAAAGTCAGGTGAACGAAGTGATATATAAAAATCTTTCTTGGTTGTTTTAGGACCTTTAATCTCATTAGAAACTTTAGCACCGTTTGGAACACGTCCGACCAATGTGTAGTTATTGATAATTTTACTACCATCATCAACCTGCACATTAAAACCACCAATAGAAACAGCACCTTGTGCAACAGCACGTACTGTACCTGAAATATCTGAGAGTGGTGTCATCAAAAGAGTACCACCTTGCAAAGATGATGCATCCCCTACTGACGAAACGGTCACATCGACATAAGTACCGTTGCGGTTAAAACTGGTCATTTTACCAGTCACCATTACAGCGGCAACATTTTTAACTTTTACTTTTTTGGCATCGACAGTCAGTCCCATACGTTCCATCATATTTGTAAGTGATTGAGTCGTAAACTGGGTACCGTTGCCATCACCGGTTCCATCAAGACCTATAATAAGTCCATAACCGATAAGCTCGGTCTCTTCCATATTTTGAAATTGACAAATATCTTTTATACGAACTTTGCTTGCATCAACAGGAATAACAAACGTTGTAATAAACAAAATTATTAACGATGTACAGATCGGCAGAGAAATTTTTGTAAAGATTGCGTTTAACATATGTTTCTCCTAAAATATCCAGTTGAAGGCACGAGTAAAAAAGCCAGGTCTGTGAGCGGAATTTGCATTCCCTTTACCGGTATATGAAATCTCAGCATCGGCAATAAGATATGAGTCGATAGTATTATCCGGGCTAATATCTTTTTGTCGTACGACACCAGTTAACCCCATCGTTTCTCTATCACCTGATAACCCAATAGTACGGGGACCTTGAATAATCAGATCACCACTTTCTTTGACAGATACAACGGTCACCGACATTTTAGCAGAGAATGTACCGTTACGAATTGATTCCCCTTTGCCATCGAATGTTGCATCGTTTTTACCATCGGCACCAAAGATTGGAATAAACCGTAATGGTCCAATACCAGGTCCGCCTGAAATTGATGCTTTGGTTGATTTAGATGTTTTCGCTTCGGCTTTTTGGGTGGCTCTGCTTTGTTCAAAAATGAGAACCGTTAAAATATCACCGACACTATTTGCTTTGATGTCCGTGAATAATGATTGTGTTTGACCAAAATTATTTGAACCAAAAACTTTTACCGTAAATGGTAAAAGCAAAAGAACGAATAAGATCAATCCAATTTTTCTTATGTTCATAAGTGACTCCTTTGCCCAATCCTATGGGTCTACGGCGACATGATGTGAATCAATGACGCGAGCTACTATTATTTTTTTACTAGTTTTGTTTTTTACTTTTATAAAATCGCCAATAGAACCCGGCTGCAGTGCAACCCCATCGGCAGTAATTTTAAATATTGAACCTGCGTAAATAATTGTCGTTTCTCTCCCTGAAACTATATCAGGAATTTTCACAAGCATACTGCTTGTAATTGGAATAGATTTTTGAACGGTTCCTTTTAATCTGTACCCTAAAGTCTCTTCGACAGAAAGATATGATTTGCTCCGAAGATTGGTTACTTCGACCCGTTCGACTGTTGTATTTAAATTCGATAATTCGGTATGACGTTTCAGCCTATCGGTAGATACAAGAACTGTCTCAAATTTCCGGATTCGCATCCGTACTTGTGATGACTCTGTTTCCTCGCCGTTACTTACTATCGTTACCAGCACGGTATATAATCCAATTGGCTTTTTTAGTGTAAGCGGCTTGATAAACAGATCTTCGTTGTTGTACTCTTTTTGTTTGATTCGACTGGAAACAATCTCGATTTCATACTGTCCGCTATCAAGCTGATTGTCTAAAAACATTTGTGCAACAATAGCCTGATTGATAGTTTTTGCTTCTGTTGAAACAGTGACAACTAAAAGCAGAATGCATAAAATCTTATAAAAGAGTTTCATTATTTATCTCTTTAAGTTATTTGCGATTTGTGACATATCGTCAGCAGTTGTAATTGCTTTTGAATTCATTTCGTAAGCACGCTGTGCGACAATCATATTCACCATCTCATCGACAACATCGACATTAGACATTTCCAAATATCCCTGGTCTACTGTACCCAGTCCACCTTGTGATGGTATATCAGTTTGTGGATCGCCGGAAGCACCGGTCTGCACTAATAAGTTTCGTCCTATTGCTTCTAGTCCTGATGGGTTTATAAATCGGGCTAATTCGATCTGCCCTACATCGGTTGCAGTGTCTGAACCAAATTGAATTACTTGCACCGTTCCATCTGTTCCGATAGAAATTGATGAAGCATCTTCAGGTATCGTAATTTCCGGAATAAGTCTATAGCCTTCTGATGTGACAACAGTACCATCACCACCAATTTTTAAAGCACCATCACGAGTGTACACCGTAGAACCATCAGGATGCTGAATTTGAAAGAACCCATCACCTGAAATCGCTAAGTCGAGCGGGTTCCCGGTTAGTTGTAAATTACCGGTAGTAAACATTCTATTCGTTGCTACTGCTCTTGTACCATACCCGATAGAGAGTTCATTCGGTACTGTAGTACCAATGGCCGTTGCTGTTCCGGCTCTTCTGAGATTTTGATAGAGTATGTCTTGAAATTCGATTTTACTTTTTTTGAAACCTGTCGTATTGACGTTTGCCAAGTTGTTGGCAATATTGTCAACATTCATCTGTTGGGCAATCATCCCTGTTGCCGCTGTTCTCATTGCTTTAATCATTTTTCTACTTCCTATAGTATGATTCTGTTTTTCTTATTTACCTGCGACCCTGTTAAACAGATGGTCGAGCGATTGGTCTTGCACCGAGATTGATTTAGAATCTGCTTCAAAGTTTCTGAAAGAAATTATCATCTCAATCATTTCACGAACGATATCAACATTTGATGCTTCCAAATATCCTTGCTGAATAGTTGTTTTTGGAACGGCAATCAGTTCTTCACCTTCAGGAACGATAAACATAGAACTTCCAATTTTTTCCAAAGACTGCAGATCGTTAACTGTGACCGGACTAATCTGCCCGACTGTAAGACCATCCGATGAAACTATCCCAGTTGCTGATACATCAACAACACCGGAGCCAACTTCAATAGGTCCACCCTCGCCCATCACCAAAGCACCACCCGGAATTTCCAGGAGTCCTTGGTTGTTGACAGAAAAGGCACCGTTTCTTGTGAGAGCTCTTGTTCCATCAGGAAGCTCAATCGTAAAGAAACCATCGCCGTCAATAGCCATATGTAAAGGGTTGCCGGTATTATCAAAAACACCAGGGGTAAACGATGTATAGGATTTATCAACCATTGGCTGTTCCCACGGATTTCTCGTTTGTGCAATTTTTAATTCCGCCTTAGAAAGTTCTTTAGTAAATATCCGTTCTTTCTTAAAGCCGGGTGTTGAAGCGTTAGCAATGTTGTTTGCCGAAGCTTCCTGTTTTTTGATCCGCGGTATCATCGCAGATGCTGATTTGTATAAACCTTTTATCATAATATTCTCCACTATTGGATATAGCAGAGACCGTGCCAACGCGTCATCGCACAGCTAAGAGGCTACTAATCTTTGACTTACGAATTATCCGCAAATCCATTTAGATTGTTTTTTGGAATTCCATTCCCCTTAAATGGGAAATATTTTCTTTATGGTAATTCGGGGATATCCTGATATTTGAGCATTGTTTTGTTTATTATTTTATTCATAGCGTCATCAAAATTTCGAGCAGAACAAAATGTCCCATTTGATTTTTGATACAAGACACAATCGGTCTTATAACCAAAACATTTGAGATCTTCAGCTAAATAACATGCTTTGAGGTAAAAGCATCGTTCGGCAACTTTAAACTTCTTGTTTCTGTCAATCATATCTTGATTATCGACCTCCGACAGCAAAAACTTAGTCATAAATTTCGCACATATTTGAAGCTAAAAAACAGCAATATTCGCAATAATATGCACACCCAAAATCAGTCGATTAATTCATTTGCCAAAAACGCAATTCCTGACTATATTTTACTCATACAACTGATGTTCATTTCAACTACTTACAAGAATAGAACAAATTATAGAATATTTTTCTAATTATTAAAAAATAATAAAAATTGAGCATTAAATTTGCTTTTATAAGTTTCCGAAAGGAAAAGGAATAAATATGCGAATTAATTTGAAAATATTATCAGTCATAGTAGCCGTTTTAATTTTTGCTGCCGTTGCCAAAAGTCAACCAACAGGAATCGACCCATCTGTACCGGATACTATAACTATCCAATCAATGACTACATTTTCTCAAAATAGCGGGTTTATACCTGTTCATTTTTTTAATGATCAACCTTTAGCTGGAATTGAACTAACGGTGACATATAGTTCACTCGATGTAATGATTGATTCTTTCTCATTTGTAGGTGGTCGTCTTGAGAATAACTCTTTTAAAGATGCTGATCAATTAACTACCAGTTCAATTACTATCTATTCATATGCTTTGGATGAAACATTAATAGCTTCAGGAAGTGGATTACTTGGCTACTTGTATTTCTCTTTTATCCCTGGTATTTCACCGCAAGTTATCAATGTTGACACAATGACGATCACGATAACGGAACGTGAGTACTCCACAGCATTTGCGGATAACAACGATAATTATTTTTCACCAATCGTAAATTCTGGAACTCTGACTGTTATGTCCGGAAGTTGTTGTTTAGGCGATAGAGGTAATGTTGACAATTCACCTGATGATGCTGTTGATATCTCTGATCTGATTTATATTGTTGATTTTATATTTACACAAGGGCCTGACCCGGTATGTCTTGCTGAAGCAAACGCTGATGCCTCTATAGATGAAGCAGTTGATATCTCTGATCTGATTTATATAGTAGACTTTATATTTACACAAGGGCCTCCACCTCCTTCATGTCCATAAGTTTCTTACGGCTTTAATTTATTATATCTGAATATATTGAGAGCGATTTCATCGCTCTCTTTTTTTTCTTCGTACTCAACTTCTTTATAAAACTTTTCCTGTTGAATTTCTTTAAGCTTCTCATATTTTTTTCGTTCCTGTGAAGCAAGAAGCAAATCTTTTCTTTTTTTGTTCTCATCCTGCCTGAGCACTTTTAACATCTCTGCCCCGACCATCCTATCTTTTTTCAACTTTTGAACATACCGGGAAAAGACAAGCATCTCAGCGACAAGAAAAGCATTCTGTGATTTTTTCTCTTGAGACAAACATGTCTTTTGACGAGTTGTTTCTATGTCAGAAAGTTCATCTTGTTGTTCTAGGATTTTCTTTTGAGCTGTCGCAAGCATCTTCTGCTTTTCATCCTCAATATGTTTTCTCTGTTTTAAAAGAGGTTCCATTCGATATTGAAACTTTTTCATATTGAGATCAACTTTCGATAATTTCTTTTAATGCTTGGTATGATGTCTTAAAGTCAACTTCCTCAAGAATTTTTTGTTTGAAGAAATCTTTGAGCGCATCTATTTTCGTAATCGCATGGTCAATTTTTGGATTACTCCCTTTCACATAGGCACCAATATTGATAAGATCTTCAGCATCACGATAGACAGAATAAATCTCCCGAACTTTCACAGACAGATCATACTCTTCATCCGATGTAACCTCGATCATAAGCCTACTAATAGAATCTAAAATGTCAACAGCCGGATACTGATTCATCGATGCTAGCTTTCTGGAAAGTGCAACATGCCCATCCAAAATAGAACGTACCGCATCGGAGACAGGTTCGTTGAAATCATCCCCTTCCACGAGTACGGTATAAATCCCGGTGATAGAACCTTTATCTTTTTGTCCGGCTCTTTCGAGTAATTTCGGAAGCATAGCAAAGACCGATGGCGTATACCCTTTTGTTGTCGGAGGTTCTCCAACGGTAATACCGATCTCGCGTTGTGCCATCGCGACCCGTGTCAACGAGTCAAGCATCAGCATAACATCTTTGCCCTGATCTCTAAAATATTCGGCAATAGTCGTAGCAAGCATGGCACCTTTGATTCGTATAAGAGCAGGTTGATCAGATGTCACCGCTACGACGATACTATTTTTTAATCCTTCGGGACCTAAATCTTTTTCTATAAATTCTCTTACTTCTCGACCACGTTCACCAATCAGTCCGATAACATTTATATCCGCCGATGAACCACGTGCGAGCATGCCAAGGGTGACTGACTTCCCTACACCGGAACCGGCAAAGATACCCAAACGTTGTCCTTTACCGATCGTTGTCATTAAGTCTATAACTTTAATACCTGTTCGCAAAGGTTCGGAAATTCTGTTTCTCAGTAATGCCGGAATAGGTTCAGCCTCAATAGAACGAGTTGTAACAGTATTGAGCGGACCTTTGTTGTCAATAGGATTCCCAAGCCCACCAAGAACTCTACCAATCAATTCCTGACCGACTGGGACACGAAGTTGTTCCGATGTCGATGTAACAATTGCACCGGGAGTTATGCCATTGACAGAGCCAAGTGGCATTAAAAGAATACGGTCATCACGAAACCCAACAACTTCGGCTTTAATAACTTCGCCGTTATCTCTATTTTCAATATTACATAATTTACCTATAGAAACTGCCGGACCGGCTGATTCAATAACAAGTCCAACTACTTGGGTTACTTTTCCAAAATGTTTAATAGTGGTAATATTATCAATCTGTTCAGCATAAGATTCAAATGGAATATAAGTCATCAGTCTTCCTTGTCTGACAATAGAAGAGCCTCGATAACATCAATCTGCGAATCTAATCGTGCGTCGATATCGCCGGAAGGAGTTTCAATAAAGCAGCCGCCATATTTCACTCTTTGATCGGGAATAATCTCTAAACTTTTTATTGTCGTAGAACCTTGCGAAAAAGCTTCAATATTCTGTTCAACAATCGGCAGATGTTGTGGGTTGACTTTTATCTTGAGTTGAGACCTGTCAATAAGTGAATCAATAACACCACTTATAATCTCTAAAGTTTTTTCAGGGTCAATCTCAATAGCACCATAAGTAATTTTTCTTGTTATCTGAATCACCAGTTCTAAAACTTTATCACGAGACTCATCTAGCAAAGCTTCTCTTTGAGTCACAGTTGTTTTAATAGCGTTTTCAAAATTATGTAATACTGCTTTTGCCTGACTTAATCCTTCTTGGAGACCTTTATCGTATCCCTTTTTATGACCGTCATCAAAAGATTCTTGTTTGCTCTTATTTAAAACCTGTTCCATCTGCGACATTTGATCTATCGGAATAAATCTTGCCCCATCGGCATCAGTAAATACAGCAACAGCTGGGAATAAATCTTTCAAACGGTTATGGGCAACTTTTTCATTTGCAAAATCCAGATGTTTTTCACCGACAAAGACCGTTGGACCTTCAGTAGTATATCGTAATATCTTAGACAATGATTTCCTCTTTTCCACCACCACGGCCGGAGATAATAACTTGTCCTTCTTCCTCAAGTCTTCTCACTATTTCAACAATGCGAGACTGAGCAGCTTCAACATCGGACAACCTTGTAGGTCCCATAAATTCCATTTCTTCTTCTATCATAACTTTTACACGTTCGGAAACGTTGGCAAAAATCTTCGTCTTCACATCGTCGTTTGCAGCTTTCAGAGAAATAGCAACATCCTTTGTTTCCACCTCTTTAAGAAGACGTTGAATAGAACGATCATCAAGCAAGATGAGATCATCAAAGACAAACATCATATTTTTAATTTCAGCGGCAAGGTCAGGATCTTCTGCTTCCAAAGATTGTAAAATATTTTTTTCAGCAGTTTGATCAATTAAGTTGAGAACTTCGGCAATAGCCTTTGCCCCACCGGATGCTGACATTTCGCCACCGGCAGTACGTTCAAAGTGACCTTCCAACGTCTGTTCTATTTCAGTTAAAATTTCTGGAGCAATTTTTTCCATTACAGCAATTCGTAAAGAAACCTCTGCCTGTAATTCAGGTGAAAGTTCCGAAAGAACACCAGCCGCATTTGGCGGATTTAATTGTGTGAGTATCAAAGCAATTGTTTGCGGATGTTCGTTTTGTAAAAATGAACTTAACTGTTTGGGATCAATATCTTTTAAAAGTGAAAAGCCGGATGACTTAAAAGATGATTCCAGCCTTTGCATAATGACACCGGCTTTGCTTGTTCCTACAGCTTTTTCTAAAATACTTTTTGCGTAGTCAACACCACCTTGAGAGATATATTGTCGTGCCATAAAAATTTCATGACATTCTTCAATTACTCGGTCTTCAATTTCAGGTGGTACATCACGAAGATTCGCAATAGCAACGGTAATAGCTTCAAGTTCTTTTTCATCGAGCCCTTTAAGAACAAGCGATGATACTTCAGCACCGAAAGCAACTAATGCTACGGCAGCTTTTTGAGTTGGGGTTAGTGCATCATATTCCATAATTATTCAACCATCATAGTTTTAATAACTCTTGCGATTTCTTCTGGCTCTTCTTTTGTAGTTTCCTGCATTTTATCAATAAGTTTAGGTTCTCGTTTTTCTTGCACAATCGGTTCTAGTTCAGTAGCAAATCCTTCGACATCATTTCCACCTTTACCGGCAGGACGAATAACTTGTGGAGGTGGAGCAATTGTTGCCATCGCAGCAAATAACTTTTTAGATTTTTTCTTAAAGTATAAAAGTAAGAATGCTATCAATAAGAAGTATCCAACTTTTTTAGCTATATCAACATAGAATTCACGTTCATACATAGAGTCTAACATATCTTGCTGATAAGTTAAATCCTGTTTATCAAATGCGATGTTAATCATTTCAATCTGATCATTTCTTTGTGAATCAAAACCAACTGCGTTTCTTATTATCGAAGCAAAGCGATCTAATTCTTCTTGTGATCTTGGCTCATAAATCATCTCAGTCACACCATCGGCATTCTCCTGCGGACTATATTTTCCATCAACCATTACGGCGATTGAAATTCGGTCAATAGTTCCCACAGCATTTACCAAATGTTCTACTGTTTTATTTAATTCATAATTTGTAATTACAGTCTCGCTATTATCATCTTGAGAACTCTCATTTGTTTCATCAGACTTATCAGATGTAGCAAGCGTAGTTTTCACTCGTTCTTCAGAACGTATAGACGGTGAGTTAGCATCAAAGATTTCTGATGTTCTTTCAATCTGTTGAAAATTCAAATCTGCGGTAACACGAATAACTGCTTTACCATTTCCTAAAACATCATCCATCATAGACTGTGCTTTATCTTGCAGATAAGCTTCAATTTGTTTACGGACTTCAAGCTGTGATGATGACAACCCTGCCAACGGATCAGATTCTGAACCGGATGTAAGCAAGTTACCATTATAATCTATAATTGAAATATTACTCGGCATGAGTCCTTCAACCGACGATGCCACCAGATGAGTGATACCTTTTATCTGATGTTTATCTAAAGTAGTAGAACCACCGCGGAGTTTTAAAACTACCGATGCGGTCGCACTTTTAGCATCTTTTTTAAAGAGTCTTTCTTTCGGCATGACAATATGCACTCGAGCAGCCTGCACTTCGTGAAGCTGCATAATAGTACGGGTGATCTCACCCTCTAAGGCTCTTCTAAAATTCAGGTTCTGTAAGAAATCAGTCATCCCTAAATTATTCTGATCAAAGATTGAGTATCCGACAATACCGCTTCGAGGTAACCCTTGCGATGCTAATGCAATTCTTGTCTTGTATACATCATCGGTAGGGATTTCGATTGTCTTCCCACCATTGACAAGATTGTATTTAATTTTATTATCGGAGAGATATGTAATCACCTCGCCTGCCTCGGTTTGATCGAGGTTTGTATAAAGAGGTGCATATGATACCGAGCCGAGCCAGCCAACAACAATTACAATTCCAACAACTGAACCGGCAATAACACCAAAAAGCATCATAACCTGCGATGTTGTCATGCGACTGACGTAATCCATTAAGTTTGAGAAATATTGTTTGATATTTTCCATTTAATAAGTCCTATTTAATAATATTAAAACCATCCATGGTTTCATTAACAAAAATTTATATTGGCATTCTCATTATTTCTGAATATGCATTAACAAGTTTGTTCCGTACTTCAAGTAATAAATCCATTGAGATACCGGCTTCTTGTGCCTTTATCATCATCTGGTGAATCTCTACAGGTTCTCCGTTCATAAATGCTTCCTGCATTTGAGCAGAGTCCTTTTGAATTGAATTTACTGAACCTATCATTTCACTGAACATTTCAGAGAAACCGGCTTCCTTGGTATCAGTTGTTTTCGTTATGTCCGGTTTGATAGAACTTGTCTGTTCTATTAAGCCGGGAACTAAACGATTTATAGCTCCAATTCCATTACTCATTTTAAACCTTCAAATCTATTGTACTACCTAATTTGTTTTCATCAACAGCTTTGTCTTGTTGGAATGATCCACCAAAACGATCAGCATCTTTAAACCGATTAAATAAAATGTCTAAAACATTTTTTTCTTCAGGAGAAAGATAATCGGAAAAGCTTGAGTTTTGTGCTTTTACGGCAATCTTTGAATCCGATGTTTCTTGCGGTTTAATTGTTAATTGTTCAGTATCACCTTTTAAAAAGTTTTCAGCGCTAGCTTTTTGGGCTTCTTGGTTATTTTTGTTATTAACCTGTTGATACGATTGAATTGCAATAGGATTAATTTTCATCATTTACCTCTTATATATCTAATGCTTGTTCTGCCATTTTCTTTGCAGTTGATATAGCAACCGTGTTTGCTTCATACGCACGCGATGCTGCCATCATATCAACCATTTCTGTGACTACTTCTATATCCGGGTATTTTACATATCCATCTGCGTCGGCATCAGGATGTGAAGGGTCGTGTACCAGTTTAAAATTATCGGCACCATCTTCAATAATTTTCATATTCACATCTGACATTTCCGCATTACCTTTAATAGTAAGCCCTCTGCTGGACATATGCCCCGATGATGTATTGCTTAATTTCAAACCTGCTTTTTTCAAATGTGAGTTAAAACTTGTACTTACTTTATTTTCTGATACAGCTACTTGCTGACGACGGTAAGGTCCGCCTTTTTCAGTTTTGGTAGTTTCAGCATTTGCTATATTTTCCGCAACAACATTCATCTTCGTACGTTGTACAGATAATCCCTTTGAGGAAATATCAATAGCGTTTAGTAATCCTGACATTGTTTAACTCCTATTTACTCTGAATTGCTTTACGCAATCCTTCAAATTTTCGTTGTAATAATGTGGCACCAACTTCATACAATAGTTCATTCTGAGCGAGGTTAGAGATTTCTTCATCAATATTAACTGAATTCATCTCGCCCGATTTAACTCTCTCGGCATGAATTTTGGGTGGTTTTGCTTCATGTTGACCGGTAGCAATGTGATTCGGATTGGTTGTCACTCCACGAAGTGAACTTCCGGCACCTGAAACTTTTTTAAATTCAGAATGAAAATCAAATGATTCCGCTTTGTAACCCGGAGGTGCAACATTGGCTACATTACCTGCAACCAGTTTATGTTTCAACGATGCGAGATCGAGATACTTCTGCGATTTCGGAATTCCGACTTTATTAAAGATAAACTCTGTAATTTTGTTTTCCATAATATCCTATTTATAGTTTTCCACACCTGCTTGTAAAGCAAGGGGTGTGCCAAACTTGCACACACACTTCTAAGTGCTTGTCAGACTTAACTATAAATAATTAGGAAAACAAATCAGTTTAAGATTAAATGATAAAAGTTGGAATTATTTTCCGCTGGAATGTGAAGATATTACCTATTACTGGCAAGATCGTACAACTGCGAGGATGGTTCTTTGAGGGTTAAATCCATAGTCAGGATAACAATATCTACTCGCCGATTTTTGGCTCGGTTTTCTATCGTATTGTTCGGTTTGATAGGTCTAAACTCGGAATAACCTAATGCCGAAAGTTTATCGGCAGAGATATCGTAATTTTCGATAAAATAACGCACAACCGATGTTGCCCGTGCTGTTGATAATTCCCAATTCGATGGATAGACTGCCGATTGGATATCCCGATCATCGGTATGACCTTCTATGCGAACATGATTCGGGCGACCTTGGATTCCTTCATATATAATATCTAATATATCAGTAGTCTTGCTTAATAAATCTGCAGAACCTTCTTTAAATAAAGCAGATTCCATAATATGCACAACAAGTCCACGTTCGGTAATCTCCGTTTGTACTTCTTTATTTTTACCTAAAATATCAAATTTTTTCTTCAGTTGTTTTTGGATAATATTCAAATCGCCAAGGTTCAGAATTCCTTTGCCAACTATTTGATCAGCAGAACCTTTATTGATAATAGATTTTCCACCTTTAAGAACACCGCTCAGAGCTTCAGTTATCTTGCCAAATTTCTTAGCATCAACTTGAGACATCGCATACATCACAATAAAAAAGGCTAAAAGTAGCGTAATCAAATCAGCGTATGTGAGTAGCCATCTTTCATTGTTTTCTGTTGAATCAAATTTTCTACGAGAGCGAGCCATCAAAAACCTCTATTCGTCACGAAGTTCTGGGGGTACAAAAGAATTTAAACGAGTTTGAATTGAACGAGGATTATCACCAGATTGAATTGCTAAGATACCTTCCATGATAAGTTCATAGTGTGCGAGCTCTTCTTCATGTCGCATTTTCAGTTTATCAGATACAGGTAACAGAAACAGATTAGCAAGTCCAACTCCCCACAAAGTAGCGATAAACGCTCCCGCTATTGCAGTTGCCATTTTTGCAGCATCCGATGTATTCCCTAGTGTATGAATAAGTCCAAGCACGGTACCTAAAATCCCCATCGTTGGTGCAAACCCACCAGCTTTTTGAAACAGAATGATTCCATGTTTATGACGGTCTTCTAAGTAAGCAATTTCATTTTCTAAAACATCGCGAAGAGTCGTCAGTTCGGTACCATCAACAACTAAGCGAATTGCTTTTTTGAAAAATGGATCCTGTATAATTTTAATATGCTCTTCTAATCCAAGCACTCCCTCACGCCGAGCTTTTTCAGCAAGAGTAACTATAACTTTGATAGTCTCCTTGGCATCATAATGACGGTTACCGAAAAATGCTATTCTTAAATATGTCGGAATTTTGTTCACATTAGAAAGTGAAGTCGTAATCGCAGTCGCCCCAAGAGTACCACCGAGTACAATCATTATTGGAGCAAGCAGGAATATCGAATACATATCTCCGCCCTCTAAAGTGTATGCTCCCGTGATCGCACCAACGGCCATAACTAAACCGAAAATTGTCGCAAAATCCATGTTTATCCTTACAGAATTACTGTCATTAATAGAGTGAAACCAGTAAAAATTATCTACTGCTTTCCTACTACTTAATCTATCGGCAGATTTTCAGTTTATTGTATAAAAAAAGGGCATTTTGATTGCTCAAAATGCCTGATATTCAAGAGTTTTATGATTATTTTTAGTTTTCGACCATATTGTATTCGGCAAGCTTATTCCGAATCGTCCGAGCTGTGATTCCTAAAGCGTCAGCAGCTTTTGATTTATTGCCATTATGCTTTTCGATAGTTTTTAAAATCAGAAATTTTGTACCTTCTTCAATAGTCATCGGTACGTTTAAACCTGTGCTTCCGTCAGAATCCATCCCAATAGCAAGTTCAATCGGGAAATCATCTTCGGTCAAAATATCATGCTTGGCAATCACAACCGCACGTTCAATAAGGTTTTCAAGCTCTCTGACATTCCCTTTCCAAGGATATTTCATAAAGAGATTCATCGTTGTCTGGTCGATACCTTTGATAGCTTTCCCGTTTTCTTTATTATATTTCTCAACAAAGTGCTGTGCCAACAAAGGAATATCTTCGGCTCGTTCATTTAATGGACAAAGATGAATCGGAATAACATTCAGACGGTAATATAAATCTTCTCTGAATTTACCCGATGCAATAAACTCTTTTAAGTTCCTATTAGATGTTGCGATAATCCGTACATCAATAGAGATCGTATTGGCAGATCCAATCCGTTCAAATTCTCTCTCTTGCAAAACTCGTAAAAGTTTTGATTGCAAATTCAATGGCATTTCAGAAATTTCATCAAGAAGCAAGGTACCACCATCAGCAAGTTCGAACCTTCCCCTATTTGTTTTTTTGGCATCGGTGAACGCACCTTTTTCATATCCAAACAGTTCCGCTTCTACCAAATTTTCAGGCAAGGCTGCACAGTTTAATTTTATAAATGGTTTATCTCTTCTATTTGAAGCATAATGAATCGCACGTGCCACCATCTCTTTACCGGTACCCGAGGTTCCTGTAATCATGACCGTAGACCGTGCCGAGGCTACCGATTCGATAAGTTCAAATATCTCTTTCATCTCTTTTGACTTACCGATAATGTTTTGGAACTTATCGGAAAGTTCCTGTCGCATAATCTGATTTTCCTGTTTCAAATCAAGCATCTCAGTCACTCGTGACATCAGATGTTCTATCATCTCAGGTGTGACAGGCTTTAGTAGAAAATCATAGGCACCAAGTTTAATCGCTTTGACAGCAGTTTCAACTTTACCAAAAGCAGTCATGATAATAAATGCTGTTTTCTGATTAATGTTTTTAATATGCTTTAAAAGCTGAACGCCATCCATCTCTTTCATCCTAAAATCAGAGAGAACAATGTCGAACTCTTTTTGCTTAAACAAAACCAACGCATCTTCGCCCGAAAAGACAGATTCGCATTCATAGCCTGCTCTTTTGAGTGCTTCGACCAAAAACTCATTTACTAATTTATCATCATCAACTACTAAGACTGAATATTTCATTATTTTTCTCCCTGCTTGTTATGTATACGAGTCGTCATTAAAATTGTAAAGACAGCCCCGGTATCAAGCGTATTATTTTCTACAAACATATCACCACCGTGTGTTTTTATTATTTTCCATGCGACCGCAAGTCCCAACCCGTTTACATCTGATTTCCTTGAGAAAAACGGTGAGAATATTTTATCTATATCGTTTGAATCAATCCCTGATCCTGAATCCGAAATCTTAATTTCAACTACTGTTTCCTGCAGACCAAACATCAGCTTTTCAGAATACAACTTGACTGCTTTTTGTCTGGAAAGTTTTTCAGTTTGGATTATTATTCGACCATTATAACCGATCGCCTCTATACCATTTTTCATTATATTAAAAAGTATCTGCCTAAATAACATCGGGTCGAGATAAAGCTCTAAGTCGGCACTACCCGAAGTAATATAGTTCGTCTGAATCTCGACAGATTCTAATTTCTTGTGTTGGTCATTTTTAAATTGTTCAACCTCTTGTTTTAAAAAAGTAGAACAGACAATATTGACTTTATTGATTTCCTCAAAACGAGTATAATTTAAAAGTGTGTCAATAGTGACATTGAGGTTATTGACCCCTTTTATAATTTTGCTGACAAGTTTTTTATTCGGGTCATCATCAGCAATATCTTCATCTAGAAAAGATGCAAAACCGCCAATACCGGCAATCGGATTACGAACTTCATGGGCTATCGTTGCCGCCATCTCGCCGAGTGCTGCCAGAGTATTGAGGCGGGCAATTTCATTTTCCATTTTCTTTATCTTAGTTAAATCCTGAAAAACTTCAGTCGCCCCAATAGGATCACCATTGTTATCTTTAATAATTGAAGTTGAAACAGAAAGACGCAACTTGCTATTATCAGCAAGCGAAATTGTCTTTTCTACCGAATCACATTCCTTGCCTGTTTCGGCAGTCCGAAGTGCATTGGCAAAATTGGGTTCACCGGATGGAATCAAATCTCGATACGGTTTATTTAGCGTGTCTGATACTGGAATGCCCAAAAGAAGAGATGCCGCCGGATTAAAATGGGTAATAACACCATCCTGATTTACCGTAATAACACCTGCTGAAATTGAATGAAGAATTGAATTGAGATATTCGGTAGCGGTAATACTTCGCTCAGTCTGCTTGACTAAATCTTTATTAGCCTGCACAAGCTGTTCATTTTGAGCAGAATATTCATCTTTCAGATCTATATATTTTCTCTGTAATCTGTTTATGATTCTGTTAAAAGTATCATATGAATCTGTAAAACGAGCTAATTCGCTATTAGCAGTCTCTTTATCGTCTAAAATCTTGCTCAAATCATCCATTCTTATCTTTCATCTATTTGATTTGATAATAGATAAGAGCGGAAAAATTTTCAACAAAAACTTTATCTAAAAATAAGCGACTATTTCGGAATATACATTTTCAATAGCTGAGACATGGTCGACAATTTTTGCTTCAATGACAGCTCTTGGCATTCCATAGACAATACAGGAATCTTCATTTTGAGCAATAATCTTACCACCCATCGAATTGACTTTTTTCATACCCACAACACCATTGTTTCCCATGCCTGTTAAGATAACTCCCAAAGTAGATTTGCCGTAAATATCAGCAACAGAATTAACCATAACATCTACGCATGGTTTATAAAGTGTTGATTCCGGTTGATCGGAAATAACGATTCTTGACCGAGCAGCAAATTTCTTCAATGTTAAATGTCTACCACCCGGAGCGATATAGACACATCCCGCTTCGACAGTTTCGCCATGTTCAGCTTCTTTTACAGAAATTTGCGAAAGACCATTTAAACGGTCAGCCAGAGATTTTGTAAACATCGGCGGCATATGCTGGGCGATAACAATTCCTACCGGAAGGTTTCGAGGAAGTTTTGTGATTACTGCCTGAAGTGCCGGCGGTCCGCCGGTAGATGATCCGATAGCAATAATATCGACATGATGATTTCTTTTTCTGATAATTTTTCTGACAGATGGTCTTGCCGATGTCGCTTGTTTTGATCTTGCACCAAACGCCTGTATATCGGTACGCATCTGTTTGTCAGCACCTTTAGCTTTTCGAAAAGCTGCGGACTGTTTATGACGAGCCATGAGAACATGTTTACGTCTTGCGATATCTTTAATCTTTTTGAGTAAGCCTTCTTTGATCTTAACAATATCCAAAGAAACATATGATAGTTCTTTTGGAATAAAATCGACCGCACCTAAATCCAAGGCATCGAGAGTTGCACCCGCACCATCGGTAGTCAATGATGAAAGCATCATGACCGGTGTTGGATTTTCATCCATAATATTTTTTAAAGCAGTCAACCCGTCCATGCGAGGCATTTCGATATCCATCGTCACGAGATCCGGTTTAAGGGATTTTACTTTTTCACATCCCTCCTGCCCATCTCTTGCAGTACCAACAACTTTAATTTGAGGATCCGATTCAAGCATCATCGAAAGTGCTTTTCTCATAAATGCCGAATCATCAACTACTAACACTCTAATAATTTTATCTGAACTCACTTATTTACCTTTTGTCTAGCTAATTCGTTTTGCAATATTGAAAAGCCCGATTAAATCAACAATTAAACGAATACGACCATCACCTAAGATAGTTGCACCGGCGACTCCTTCGGTAGTTCCCAGGTAATCCCCCAAAGATTTAATAACGACTTCTTCCTGTCCTAAAAATTTGTCGATAATGATTCCAATTTTACTATCAGCTAATCCGACAACCACAATGTATGGTTTTTCTGTCAGAGTAGACCCGGATGAGTTTTCTCGTAATATCTCTCCAAGATTTATGATTGGAATAACATCTTCACGTAAACGCAATACAGGTCTTTTATTGACATAGAAAATCTCTGAATGTTCAGACTTTACAGTTTCATGTACTGATGATAATGGAAGGATATATACTTCCTCATCGGATTCAACTAAAAGCCCTTGAATGATCGCAAGTGTCAAAGGTATTTTTATAATAATCGTAGTACCTTTACCAAGTTGAGAATCAAGTTCTATCATACCATTTAGTTTTTCGATATTAGTACGGACAACATCCATACCGACTCCACGTCCTGAGACATCGGTAACTTTTTAGCAGTGGAGAAACCGGCGCCAAAGATATATTTGAATACTTCTTTGTCGCTCATTTTATCGATTTCGTTTCTCGATGCGAGATTCTTTTCAACTGCTTTATTACGAATAGCTTCAACATCAAGCCCTTTACCATCATCAACTATTTTGATAATAATATTCGAACCTTCTTGTTCAGCTATAAGTTTGACAGTGCCTTTGCTAGGTTTGCCATTTGCTAAACGGTCTTCAGGAGATTCAATACCATGGTCACAGGAATTCCGAATAATATGCACTAAAGGATCGCCGATTTCTTCGATAATAGATTTATCAAGTTCAGTTGTCTCACCAAAAATTTCCAAAGCGATTTCTTTTTTTGATTCTCTCGCAAGATCACGAACTAAACGTGGAATTTTTTTGAAAACTTTTCCAATAGGTTGCATTCTCATTTTCATTACAGCCATTTGCAGTTCGGTTGTAATAAAACTGATAGCGTTTGATGCTCCGGTAAGATGTTCTAAATTATAGTCACCTTGATGTTCCGATGTAAGCTTGCCGACAGTCTGCACCATACTATTACGACCAAGTACAAGCTCGCCCATCATATTCATCAATGTATCTAAACGACCAACGTCGACACGGATTGTCTGGTCTGATGCTTTTTTATGTGCGTGGTCATCTTTTGCTTGAGCAGAAACTTTATCAGTTGAATCAGCTTTAACTTCATCAGTAGTTTGTTCGGTTGTTTCTGTTTTAGTTTCAGATACAGGATTAGCTTGTAAGTCTTCTTTGTTTTCAACTTGCTGTGCATCAGAAGGAGCAGCTTCACTGCCAGTGTCATTTTTACCTTCATAGGCCAATATTAATCTATTATTAATAGAATCTAAATCGAGAACTTCATCTTTCCCTTCATGCACATTTACTATAAGCACTTTTAAAATATCTAAAGACTCAAGCATCAGATCCATAATATTTGGAGTTACTTTTAGCTCAGATTTTCTGAGCTTATTTAAAATATCTTCCATCTTATGGGTAAGGCTGGTAACTTGTTCAAACCCAAGAAAACTCGAGGTTCCTTTGATAGTATGAGCAGCACGGAAAATTTCATTTAATAAATCAAGATTCTCAGGCTGACCTTCTAACTCAACTAAATTTGTGTCGAGTGAACTTATGAGTTCATCGGCCTCCACCAGGAAGTCGTCAATAATCTCCTGCATTTCATCAATTTCAAATCCTATATCATCTGACATATATCAGCCAATCTGTTTATTATGTTTAGAAAGATACCTGAGTATCTTTTAGTTATTTCTTTGCAAACAAACTATCAATATCATTTTGGTTTGTTTTCTTATCAAAAAGATCAGCATGCGGATCATAAGCACGTTGTTTTTTTGATGGCATTTTTGGAGCAGGAGTTTCTTCTCCCTCACTATTTAAAGCTGATAAAATTTTACTTAATTTTACTTCCAACTCTTCAAGCAAAACAACGGCATGGTCAATTTGCTGTGAAGTAATATCTTGAAATTGAAGTGCATCCATAATTACGAAGGCATCGTTATTATTGTCTGATGCTTTTTGAGCTAACGCATCACACAATTCAATTACACCTGTAGTTTCATTATTTTGTACAATTTCTTTTATCTTATTCAGACCGGCAATTACTTCATCTTCACGTGGTGTAATTAGCTCAGCTGTATCTAACATACGATGTGTTGCTGCTGCTGTCTGTTCGGATATCTTATCTAATTGTTGTGTTGCTTTTGGAACATTTTCCTGAGACTCTACAAGCGGACTATGTAGAGACTTATAACTATCAACTATTTTATTGATAGTTCCGGATATATCCAATAGTTCTGCTTTAATTTTGTCCTGCAGATTTATCACTTCTGACATCATATTCTCCTTTTGAATTCTATCCAGCTAAAATTTGATCGATTTTTTCTTTTAATGTATCAGGCGTAAAAGGTTTAACTATATAATTACTTACCCCTGCTTTCATCGCTTCTAGTATGTCATCTTTTACCGATCTTGTTGTAACCATTAAAATCGGTAATGTTTTGTACTTATCATTTTTTCTGAGAGTCGTTACAAAAGTTAAACCATCCATTTCCGGCATATTCCAATCGGTAATGACAAAATTGAAATTATCTACTTCCATTTTTGCTAGAGCATCCTTACCATCAACAGCTTCAACTACATCAGTAAAACCGGCACGTTTTAAAGTGTTCAAAATAATTCTTCTCATAGTAGGACTGTCATCAACTGCTAATATTTTTAAGTCAGCCACAGCTACTCCTTTATTGTAATTAGTTTTTTATATACTTTTCTACTTCTTGTACAAGCAAAGCCGGCTTAAATGGTTTGACCAAATAAGAGCTGGCACCAACTTGTATACCTTTTTGTTTATCTTCCTCATCTTCTTCAGAGGTAAGAATCATAATAGGTGTATTAGCAAATTCATCATTATGCCTCAAAGTATCAATGAGTCCATACCCATCAAGATTCGGCATATTCAAATCAGTGATAACCAAGTCAACTTTCTCCGACATGTTCGAAATTTTTTCAACAGCATCCATACCATCACACGCAGTGACGACATTGAATCCTTTGTTTTTCAATGAAAAACTGACAAATTTCACAACTGTCGGCGAATCATCTACTACTAAAATTGTTCTACTCATATCAATCTATCCTGACTAATTATTATTTAACTTTTTGCGGCTGCCAGTTTATTCTTTTTGATTTTATTCAAAAGTTCAAGTGCTCTTGAAGCACCTCCGGCAGGATTACTCTTTCTATTTACAAGCATTGTAGGTCGTCTCACAGATATTCCGGTAGATGATTTCTTGTCAGTGTCGGAGCTTGCATTTTCTTTATTATAAACAAGTGCATTTTTCAAATAAACTAGTTTGAATGCTTTTGAAATACCGTGCAGAGTCTCGGAATGTCCGATATAAAAGTAACCACCCGGTCTGAGGGAGTTAAAGAATCCTCTAACCAGTTGCTTCTTTACTTCTTCGGAGAAATAAATCATAACGTTACGGCAGAACACAGTATCAAACTTTGAGGTCATAGTAATTCGTCGAGGGTCATTGAGATTCAGATGCGAAAACTGTACCATCGATTTGATATCCTGATTAACTTTATAGTCTTCATTGTGCTTGGTAAAATGCTTATTTAAAATCTCAGGTTTTAAATTCCGCAATGTTATCCCACTATAAATACCGGTACGAGCTTTTTGCAAAACTTGTTCTGAGATGTCATTTGCAATAATCTCGATTTTCCAGTTAGCAAAATCAGGAATTTTTTCTTTGAGAATAATCGCCAAGGTGTATGGCTCTTCTCCGGTTGAACATCCGGCAGACCAAATTTTAATAACCTTCGGACTTCTGCTGCTTACTTTTTCTTCAATAATTTTAGGAAGAACTTCTTCAGAAAAAGATAAAAGTTGCGGTTCATTTCTTAAAAAACTTGTTTCATTAGTCGTAATTAGCCCCACTAATGCAGTGAATTCTTTTTGTGAGGTGTCATATTTAACATGGTAAAAATAATCGCGAAAACTATTTATACCTAAGTCCTTCATCCGCTTAATTAAACGGTTTTTGACAAGATACATTTTGTTTTCCGCAAAGAAAATTCCGCATTTTTCATGAATGAAATCACGAATCAGCAAAAATTCTTCTTTTGTCATTTCCGGTTCAGGAACTGTTTTATAATCCATTGTTATCCTCTGTAAAGCTTTTCTATCACATTTATTCTACTGACAAATCTGCACTCTTCAGTAAATCAATATTCTTATTATGATTCTTTTACTTTTGTTTCAGTTGATTCTTTTACTTTCTGTTCAACAGTTTTATAGAGCTGCATAATATTAAATGGTTTAATAATATAATCTTCCACTTTTGCACGCAGTGCTGTTACTGCTGTTTCCACAGACGGAAACCCGGTCATGAGTATCACCGGAAGTTCAGGATAATTTTCCTGCACATACTCGGTCAGATCAAGTCCATCCATCTCCGGCATTTTAATATCTGTAAGCAGCAGGTCGATATCTTTTGTTTTGAGAATCTCCATAGCACGTTTGCCGTTATCGGCAATTGAAATTTCCCATCCTTGATCCTGGAAAAACTCATACAAGAGATCTCTAATTAAAAGTTCATCATCTACTACCAAAATTGAGTGTTGCGTCATTTTATGCGTCCTGCAAGTTATCAAGTGCATCTTTTGCGGCACTTACGATATCTTGATTCTTATCATTTTGAAGTTTAGAAATCTCGGAGATCGCATCCTTGCAACCTAATTGTGTCAGCGATTTTATAGCTGCCAATTTTAAAATATCTTCATTGCCATCGATAAATATCTGAATAAATTCACCATAATCAGCATTACCGGAGTTACCAATAATATTAATCATATGATACCGAACCCATATATCCTGATCGTCTAGCAAGAACCTAATCTCAGGAATGATAGCTTGTCCTTTAATACTAACAATCGCTGTACAGGCAGATTTACGAACCGATGATTTCTCATCATTTAAGGCTAACATAAGCGGATCGATATTTTCGATATCCCGAATTTTTGCAAGAGAATCGATAGCCGATTTACGAATCGAACTTTCCGGATGATTTAATGCCTGGAACAATGGTTTGACCACTGACGGATCACCGATCAGCCCTAAGGCATTTGCAGCAATTCTTTGTCGTTCAGTTTCAGCATGATGTAAGTCCTCAAAAAATTGAGCGACAACTTCTTGCGGACCAAGTAAAATCAAGGCACCCATCGCAGCATCTCTTACATCAGTATATTTATCATTTAATCCTTCGAACAAAAATTGCATATCAGATTCATCACAGAACCAACCTAAAGCAGAATATGCTGCCGCCCGAACATGACCAACTTTATCTTGTGTCATAACTTTGAGCGGGTCAATCATCGATGGATCCCCGGAGACACCGAGAACAAATGCGATATTTCGACGAACTTCAGGATCAGTATCATTTTTAAAAACGAGCAGTTGTTGTGCGATACTGCCATCGACATACTGCTTTAAGATGTTCAGATATATTATTTTTAGTTCAGAATTTGCTTTTGGGAATTGTTTTATAATTGCACCGGAAGCCGAAGTACCTATATCACCAAGCATAGTAACTATCGACTTAAGGTCTTCTTCATCTACATAGTGAAGTACTTCCAAAAGTGAATTGAGAATATCTTGTCCATACCAATGTTTGAGGCGGGCAAGAGTAAATTCTGTTAATTTTTTATTTTTGTTTTTAATACCGTCAAAAAGATAACTTGAAAATTTATCAAGCGGAAGGTCCTGCTCTATGGCACCTTTATTCTCGATTGAAATATTAACAATGGCCGACATAGCAGCTTCAGCAATCGAAACATCTGTAGACTCAAGATGTTTTAATAAATGTTTGACTGAATCTTTATTCCCGACGATTCCTACTGCGTCAATACCAGCGTATAAAATCATTGGGTCGTCAGTATTTAAATATTCATAGAGATATCCAATTGCTTCTTCTCCACCAATCTTACCCAAAGCTTCGACAACTTGCAGTCTGATATCTTCATTATTATCGTATGCTTGGATTAAACTTTTTATTGATGCAGCATCGCCAATCTCACCTAATGCTTCTGCGGCAGAACAGACAACATTGATATTACTGTCTTGTAATTTACCACTTACATAAGGTGCTGATTTTTTAGATTTTATAAGACCTACAATATCAACGACAAATTTACGAATATCATGATCATCATTTTCTAGTTCATTTATAAGAGCTTCAACCGCATCATCGCCAATTTTTACAAGAATTTCAGATGCTAAGTTTCTACTTCCAATATCTTCACTTCCTAAAAATTTAATAAGAAGTTGTGACGCTGTATCCCCTTTGATCTTTACCAGATTTTCTGCGGCAATTTCACGGATACCTAAATCATTATCTTCTAAAGCCATAACTAGCCCTGCAACCGCTTCATCTTCCTGAAAAGATCCAAGTTCGTTTACAGCTTCTTCACGATTATAGAAATCAGGAGACTGCAGTTTTTCAAGCAGTTCACCTATTCTTTCAATTACATTACTCATATATCCACCAACATTTTCAGGTTTGTATTATTAACTGGCAGAAACTGTCTGGTACGAGGCAACCGCTTCATTTTCTGATGTAAAGATTTCAAAAATATGTGAAAGTTGAGTAATCTCAAAAATCTCTTGCACATAGCTAGCTAAGTCAGAAAGTGTTAAGCGACCTTTATGAAGTCTGATATCTTTCATAATAGAAACAAGAACACCTAAACCGGATGAGTTGATAAAATCAACTTCAGCAAGATTCAAATGGATCATAATTTGTTCTTTTTCCATCAATGCTTTTACTTCATCTTTTAAGCTGGCACCACTTGCTAAATCAAGTCGTCCTTTTACACTTAAAATCGCTACTGAATTTTCTTCTTTTCTTGTAATTTCCATCTTTTCCTCCTAGAGGATATTTATTATGAGGTTACTTTTTCTAACTTTCTATCTAAAACCATAGAGACTTTTGTCCCACCATTTTCAGCTTCAGTAAAATCTACATGGCTGGAATAATGTCGAATTAAATCAACACCACGACCATTAGTTCCATATAATTCAGAAGGCTTTTTAGATTGAATTTCTCTTAAACCTAGCTCGCCCTCATCAATTATGTCGGCAGATAACTGATTTGATTTAATGTCGATATGTAAGTATATGTTCTTATTAGGGTTCATTTGATTACCATGCAAAAGAGCATTGGTAAACGCTTCTGAGATAATCAGCATAAAATCATTTCGTTCTGAATTGACTATCGAATTCTCAGACAGAACTTTTGCTAAATCAGAAAGCATGCTTTCTTCAGATTCTAATACAGATGCATATGTGAATATGTATGTTGCCATTTTATTCAGCCTTTACCTGCATAATTGTGAAATCATCAACCATGTCATCAGCACAACCTACGGTAAACCGATCGACCCATTCCTTGACTTTTAAGCAAAATTCTTTTGGAGGAAGGTGATACTCGTTTGAAACAACAAGTTCAGCTCTTTCTCTTCCAAATAGCTGCCCTTTATCATCAGCAGCTTCAGTAAGACCATCGGTAAACAAAAATAACCGATCACCTTTCTTAAATGATTGCTCACCTTGCTTAAATGGAATGTCTGGAAATTGACCGATAATAGGTCCTCCAACAGCCAACTCAATAACTTTATGTTCTTCTATATCGTAAAATAAACCGGGAAGATGCCCGGCGTTACAAAACGTAATTTTCATCTCATCAAAATCATACTTACAGAAAAAGAGCGTTACAAACATTTCTCTTTCTTTGATAATTTCAGTGGACAACAAAGTGTTTGTCGTTTCAGCAAGTTCTGCTATTGAAATATCTTTGTTTTGTTTTAAAGTAGATTTTATAATTGCCGAGACAGCCGACATAACAAGCGCCGCAGGGACACCCTTGTTTGAAACATCGCCCATAATTATTACAAATTTATTATCTTCTAATTTGACAACATCGTAGAAATCACCACCAACATCTCGAGCTGGAAAATATACCGCACCGATTTCGACACCTTCAAATTCATCTATATTTTGTGGAAGAATCGTTTCCTGAATCTGTTTAGCTATTGCCATCTCTTGTTCAATTTTTTGAGTAGCTAACCGCTCCTGCATTAAGATTGAATTTTCTATTGCGACGGCAACATATGTTAAAAGCATCTCAAGCATTTCTTTATCATCTTCGGTGTAGTCGGAACCATCCGATTTATTGATGATGATTATCGTACCATAACAAGTTTCAGATGTTTTAATCGGAGCACAAATAATAGATTCTATTGCCATGCCCTCTTCAGAGCGAACTCCCAGAGATTGCAAAATGATTGTTTCTTGATTTTGCTGACAGTATGAAATCAAAGTTTGATCTTCTTCATACATCAACGTTTTCAAAAAATCGTAATTCACTCCCCATGATGCTTTCCCAACTAACTCATCATTTTCATGTAAAAGAATCCCGCCTACTTCACCATCGACTAATCGAATCGACATCTCCATCACCACCGATAAGACAGCATGAATCTCATGAATCGATGTAATGACAGTTCCCATCATGGCGAGGTCTTTTAAGTTTGCCTTTTGCTCGGCAAAGCGACCTTCCAATTCGTCGTATCTGTTTTCTAAACTGTTTAGAGTCTCCATAGATGATATCTATCGGCAGATATCAAAATAATATGATATTTACAACGATATTATTACTGGAGAAATGTGTAGAGGATGAAAGCGTTAAGGAGGATTAACTAACGTTTTTTAAATTTCAACCGAAACGAAACCCCTTGAAAGCCAAACTCTTGCCTAATTTGATTAGAGAGAAAGTTTATATACGCTTTATCAATTAGTTCAGGGAAATTCGAGAAAAAGATAAACGTCGGGGGAGCTACTTCTGACTGGGTCATATAATAAAACCGTATATACTTCCCTTTTCTAGCAGGTGGACGAGTCCGATTTGTGACCCGTTCCAAGAAATCATTCAACTCCGATGTTGGAATCCGACGTTGATTTTCATCATGCACATGCTTAAGCATCGTGATAACTTTGCCAAGTCTCTGCCCTGTTTTTGCTGAGATATAAATCAGTGGAATATATGAATACATAGAAATTATATCTTTAATATCACGACTGAATTCATCGGCAGTCGAAGTATCTTTTTCAATCAAGTCCCATTTATTTACCGCAATGATGACAGGACGACGCATCGATGTAACCTTATCCAAAATCCGTTGATCCTGACTTGACAGTTTTTCGGTCGCATCAATGAGAACAAGGGTAACATCGGAATTATCCAAAGCACGGTCGGTCCGCAATGTTGTATAAAACTCAACAGACTCCTGCACTTTATATTTTCGTCGAAGCCCGGCTGTATCAACCAGCGTATACTTATCACCATCGTATTCAAAAGGAGTGTCAACAGAATCTCTGGTAGTCCCAGCGATTGGAGAAACAATCAGTCTGTCAGTCCCTACCAGTTTATTTATAAATGATGATTTCCCAACATTTGGACGACCTACTAAAGCAATACGAATATCATTTGAGCGTTCTACTGTATCTGTTTTAAATTCTGAAAGAGCATCGGAGAGTGCATCAAGAAGTTCACCAACACCAAGCCCAACAGTTGCAGATACCGGCATCGGTTCACCAAGCCCAAGTTTCATAAATTCATATATTTGCATTTCAGCTTCGGCATTATCAGTTTTATTCGCAACGAGAATACATTTCTTTTTCTCTTTTTTAAGAGACTTCGCAATTTTCATATCAACAGAATCAATACCGACTTGGGCATCAACAACAAAGAGAATCAGATCGGATTCATGAATAGCAAAATCGGTCTGATCGGTAATCAGCTTTTCCATCAAGTCCGATGAGTCCGGTACAATTCCACCGGTATCTACCAGATAAAAATCCTGCCCTGCCCAATCACATATAGAATAATTTCGATCACGAGTCACTCCCGGCTGTGCGTCGACAACGGCTAATCGTTTCTGTAAAAACCGATTAAACAATGATGACTTGCCAACATTTGGACGACCTATTACTGCAACGGTAGGGATCTTCAATTGAACACCTCTTTTAATGTTTCTGCTAAATTATACTGCCCGATAACAACTTCTTTATTCAAAGCTGTCTTAAATTGTGCTAAAGATAAATTATCCAAAAAGAGATCATCGTTATTAATACAGTTCGGCGGAAGCACAACAGTATCAAACTCTGCATGACGAATCCGTGCCTGCCTCAGCATATCCTGCCCGGTCAACAAACCGGAGACTGTGACCATCTTGCCCCAAAACTGATTTTCAACAGGGACAATTTCAAGTTTCAATTTTAGCTCATTTTGGATATATGGCAAAACCTCTTTTGATAAAAATGGATATGCGGAATGTCCCGTTAAGAAGAGAACCCGCTTATCAGATTTCAATGATTTCAATTTTGCTTTACGGTAATTAAACATTGTTATAAACTCACGCACCATGCCGATACCATTTTCAAACTGCGACATATCTTCATAGGTATGCAGTGGCGGAAGTGATCGTTTTGCCTCTATATAAAACTCATCGGATGCCCAGACAAATCGTGTACCAAGCGTCTTTAAATTTTCTTTTTGTTTCTTCTCAATAAAATCAATTATCTCGGCAGCTTCATCGGCTCGGTAATTTCGTAAATTCGGAAGATGGTCCCGATACTTTGTTAACCCAACAGGCACAACCGCCAGCGTTTCAACATTTGGACAAAGCTCCGAAAGCTGGTCGATAGTTTTTTCCAAATACTTGCCATCGTTCACGCCGGGGCAAAGCACTACTTGCGTATGCACCGCAATTCCATTGTCAGTCAAATATTTTATAGTCGGAATGATTGGAGCAAGCTTTTCATTTTTAAGCATACACCGACGAAGGGTATCGTCTGATGCATGCACCGAAATATAAATCGGCGACAAGCGTTGTTCAATAATTCGGTCTAGATCTTCCTGCGTTGTATTTGAAAGAGTCACAAAATTTCCATGAGTAAACGAAAGACGGTAATCCTCATCTTTGATATACAACCCTTTGCGCATCCCTTTTGGTTGTTGATGCACAAAACAGAAAATACAGCTATTGCGACAAACTTTAATTTTGCCGTCATCCAAAGTCAGCCCTAAATCATCAGCATAAAATGCTTCAAAGTCAAAAGCTATCTCTTCCCCTTTTGGATCGGCGAATACAATAGAGACCTGTTCATCGGTAGTCTTAAAACGGAAATCAATTGAGTCTAAAATCTCTTTCCCGTTGACTGATTTAACTGTGTAGCCCGGACGGACATATCCAAATAGTGGTGAATCCGGTTCTACTGCTGAAATTTTCATACTAACCTTACGTTCTTAATAATTGATATAGCAATACTCTTACAGTAATACCATTACTCTTTTTGAGTCCCCTAATGTATCAATTATTTCGATTTTGTCAACATATACTCAGAGTAAGTTGTTGAAAGAATATTAGTTGAAATAACACAAATTGAGCTATTAACTCTTTATTTCTTATCTCTTTGTGTAATTCTGACTATTATGATAGAGACTTCATAAAGAATATATAGTGGTCCTGCCAGCATAAACTGGGTAAATACATCAGGAGGAGTGATAATTGCCCCGACAACCAGAATAATAACAATCGCGTATCTGCGACCTTTTGACAACATCCGGGCGTTTATAACGCCTATTTTAGCTAAGAAGTAACTTAACAGAGGCATCTGAAAGCCGAAGCCAAAAGCCATAAGAAGCAACCCGACAAAACTTATATAACTGCCGATTGTAATCGTATTTTCAATCTGACCACCGCCGAACCCGATTAATAAATCAAATGAGACAGGCAGTACAAATTCAAAACAAAAACCTGCCCCGACTAAAAAGAGCATCGTTGAAATCAGCACCAACGGAATAATCATCAGCCGTTCTTTTTTATATAACCCGGGAGCAATAAATGACCAGAGCTGATAAAATACATACGGAAGAGCTACAAGTAGACCGGTTATAAGAGAAACTTTTATATAAGCATAAAATGTCCCGGTCACTGCAATATTATAGAGCTGGATATCACCAAGCGGTCGTCTGATAAAGATAATGAGATACTCGGCAAAATTGAACGCAACAAAGGCACAGATAATCACCGAGAGAACCGATTTAATCAATCGCCATCTCAACTCTTCTAAGTGGTGCAAAAACGGCATAGAGTTGTTCTCTTTGAGAATCCCGTCTTTTAATCTGTCGTGTTCTTGTTCAGTCATAGGATACAAATGTCAGAAAAAAGTAAGCTTTTGTCAAATGATAAAAATATTATTGTCCTACCCTTAAAACAGCGTAGGTCAGGTCTTCCTGAGACTTGACTTGATATAATAGAAGTCATACTGAACAGCTTGCAAGCTGTGAGCGGAGTCGAAGTATGCTCAATCCCCTCCGTAGGTCGGCGTTCCAACAGCCTGCAGGCTGATTCAATAAAATATAATTGTGAGAAACCCGACAATATTTCTTTTGATAAAAACAAATAACAAATCTTCTTCTTTTCCGTATATTAAAACATCTCAGGAATTAAATTCAAATAGGAATTTTAAAATGAAAAAATTGTGCATATTACTTTTACTTTGCTTTGCAGTATCATCACAATCTCAAGCTGAACCGATGCATGAATGGTCGATACACACAGGCATGACTTTCCCACAAGGGACATTTAACAAATACACCGATAATGGCTTTTATGGAAATATCAGAATCATTTCGCATATGAATGCCTTTAAAGCTCTGTCTGGTTTTGCTGATTTAAGCGGCTCGTTTTTTAAAGAGACCGAAAGAGATGTCTTGCTCAGCGATGGATTCTTTTTTCTCGATGCCACCGAAAAAATTTCAGAATACTCTGTTGCTCTGCATGTAGGAACGATGCTTGGTTCTGATAGTAAAAATTCTTTTTTCCGTCCCAAAGTTGGTATCGCCGGTGGACTTTACCTTTTTAATACGCAAACACTTTTAGAAGTCAGAGATAATTTTCTTGATGAAGACCCCCTCGCCGAAGATAACCAAACACAACTGCGAGTCGGATGGCGTGGTATTATCGGCACCGATTTATTCTTCACGCCGAGTTGGGGGTTGTCGTTTGAGTTCACTTATGATCATGTCTTAAATTTACATCATACCTTAAATTTTGAACCGAGTGTTGGCGTGACCAAAGTAGGACAAACCGCCCGCTTCAACAGCTACGCAATCGGCGTCATCTTCCCTCTCCCAATAGATTGATTATAGATTTCTAATAAAACTAAAACGGGCGTTTCACGAAACACCCCTACTTTTATAAACTAAGTAGAATTCGTAGGGCAGAACCTTTTAGCGGTTCTGCTAAACCATTGGTTTTCTTTTGAACTCCTTTCCGTGCTTGACACGGAATCCAGTACAGAAATGTTTTAATACTATTTTCTAGAGTTATCAACAATCTTGTGAACGAATTTTTCTTTATAATTTCATCACATTCTTAGAGTTATAGCAAATTGGGTTCGTTTTCTCAAATTTAAGTTTTTTTATCATTTCTAAAATGGGTTCGTTTCGCATATAAAACATCTTTTAAAAGTCAATTTTTCTTACTTCTTACGTGATAAGGAAAAGAGTCAATGGCTCTTACAACGAAATGGCTTTGTTCTAAAAAATGGCGTAAGCCATTTTTGCTAATATTTATTGTAGCGATTTTGTGCATCTCAAATTTTCTTTCAATAATAAGTTGTTCATAGTAAGAGAAGCGGTTTGAAACAGGGGAGAGTTTGTAGCAAAATTGTGATGCTTGATAAAATTAAAATTGGTATAAATCTTCATTTGTGAAAGTCCATTCAGCATAGTAGGTCGCCGTTCAAAAAAGCAACCAACAGGTTGATTCAGAACCCGACAAATAAGGCAAGTAATAACAGCCTTCAGGCTGCTACTCCAAAAGCTTCTTCATCTCTTCGAGAAATTCTTCTTTATCTTTAAATTTCCGATAAACCGACGCAAACCGTACATAGGCAATTTCATCAATCGGACGAAGTTTTTTCATGACCATCTCACCAATCTCATGTGATGAAATCTCATTCTTATTTTTACTTTTGATTTGCAATTCAATTTCCGATGCCATAGCCTCTATCTCTTTTGGCGTGACAGGCCGTTTGTTGCATGCCAGTTTAATACCATAGAGTAGTTTGTATTTATCATATGGCTCCCGCCTGTCATCCGACTTTGTTACTGTCAGAGTTCCCTGCTCAACATACTCGTAGGTCGTAAACCGTTCTTTGCATTTGAGACATTCACGACGACGCCTGATAGCAGCATTATCTTGCGATGGCCTCGAATCGACTACCTTATCTTCACCATGTCCACACTTCGGGCATTTCATTTTTTAACTCTAATCATTTTGAAAAATTAATCTTCACTGGAATTTTCTTAAGTTCTACTAATTTTAGGTATAGTCTAGCTTGATCAGCCTCATCCCCTAAAAACACAGCTATTTGCATTGCTTCTTTTAATTTAATTTGAGCTTCTATATAAGATTCTAATTTGATTAAGACATCGCTTAATTGCTCAAGTGTTTTTTGCATATTTAATGAATCTTTTTCACTACGGTATATTGGTAGAGTTTCCTCAAATGCAATTTTTGAATCTCTATAATTTTCATTCAAAAAGTACAACATTCCTAAATTGCCTTTAATATTCGCTCTAACATCTATATATCCATTATCAGAAGTAATTCTTTCTGCTTTATTTAAATAATATGTTGCTGAATCATACATTTTATGATGCCCAAATGTAAGTCCCATATAGTTATATAAATAGCATTCATAGATTAAACTATCATTTTCTTGTAAATATTTAATTGCTTCTTTGTAATAATACATTGAAGTATCTATAGGACTGCTATAAACTCTCTTTGCTCCAAGACAAGCATATACATACAATAAATCGGATAAATGATTCTGAATAGTATCTAAAACTAAAACTTTGTTAAAATCAACAAAAGCTAAATCAGAATTTCCTTTTTCTAAATTTCTTTGCCCCTCATTGAAGATACTATCTCTATCTGACAACTTTGTTACTCCAATAACTTTAACAGTATCAAACAAATTGCTATTAAGCATTGACTCTATTAATGGTAAATTTAATGTGCTGTGTTTATTGGTAGTTGTTGGAGGATCATCTTCAAAACAACCTTTTATAGTAATTATACTTGCCCATCCACCAAGAAATGTAAAAATAACAACTAGCCATACCCACTTTTTTTTCCAAAAACTTGTTGGTTTTCCTAAGATTACTTTTTTGGGTGTAGCTTTATGTGAATTGTTTTTATTTTTTGCCATACATTTTTTTCCTTGTCAGAACCACTAAAGGGTTCTGACCTACAAAATAGCCTTATTTCTTAACTTCCCGACCAAGTTTTTTCTCGATAGAATCGACCTTACCGCTCATCTGTTTTTTCACGCCCTTGCGGTCATCAATCGTTATCGAAATATAAATCCGTTCATGCCCCTGCCTGCGAAGCATCAGCCGTGCCTTGTTAATCACCGCCATCACCTCGTTCCACTCCCCCTCGATACATGTCGCCATCGGTGTCAGTTTATAGGTCAAACCTGATTTATCAATTATGTTAATCACTTTGGCTACATGTTCGGAAACCGATGCTGACTTCCGTTTGGAACCACTTGGAAACATTGTCAGTTGAAAAAGCATCGCCTAGCCCTCTTGTCTTTCTGCGTAAAGCGGAAACTTTTCACAGAGCATTGAAACTTCGGCAGAAATCTTCGCAAGTGCATCATCATCTTTACGGTTCTGTATTGCTCTGTCGATTAAGTCAGCGATAATTTCCATCTCTGCCTCTTTCATTCCACGAGTCGTTATCGCAGGAGTACCGATACGAATCCCCGATGTGATAAATGGTTTAGCTGTATCAAATGGAACCGTATTTTTATTTACCGTCATGCCTGCTTTGTCTAAAGCAATCTCAACTTTTTTACCCGAAACATTTTTAACATCCAAAAACGAAACTAACATCAGATGTGTATCAGTTCCACCCGAGACAAGTTTATGGTTTTTGGCAATCAACGCTTCGCAAAGAGTCTTGGCATTTTTGATTACCTGTTGTTGGTACGTTTTAAATTCATCGGTAAGGGCTTCTTTAAATGCGACCGCCTTGGCAGCGATAATATGCATAAGAGGTCCGCCTTGAATCCCCGGCATCACGGTACGGTCAAGGTCAGCAGCATACTGCTCCTTACACATTACCACTCCACCGCGAGGGCCCCGAAGAGTCTTATGCGTCGTCGATGTAACAAAATCAGCATAAGGAACTGGCGAAGGATGAAGTCCTGCGGCAACAAGCCCTGCGATATGAGCGATGTCAACCATCATAATTGCACCAACCGCATCGCACGCTTCTCTAATTTTTTCAAAGTCCCAAAAACGAGGATACGCCGATGCCCCTGCGACAATCATTTTCGGTCTGAATTTTTTCGCTTGGTCTATAAGTTTATCATAGTCGATAGTTTCAGTTTCAGGGTCAACTTGGTAGCCTTCAAATTCGTAAAGCTTCCCAGAAAAATTTATCGGATGTCCATGCGTCAGATGCCCACCATGGGAAAGGTCTAGCCCCATCACTTTATCGCCCGGGTTCAGCACTGTAAAATACGCCGCCATATTTGCCTGCGAACCGGAATGAGGTTGCACGTTGGCATGGTCGCAACCGAAAATTTGCTTCAACCGATCACGGGCAATATCTTCGGCAATATCAACAAACTCACATCCGCCGTAATACCGTTTGCCGGGATACCCCTCGGCATACTTGTTGGTCATCACTCCACCGGCAGCTTCCATAACTGCTTCCGATGTAAAGTTCTCAGATGCAATCAACTCTAGTTTGGTGGTTTGACGATTAGTTTCTTGGGAAATTGCTTTATATATTTCTGGGTCTAATTTTTTTAAATATGACATTTTACACACTCCAAATAGTTTAATTATCTAGAGCGAATGTAGGCAATTATATTGATTTGGTCAATAACAGTTCAGAGATATTACAAGAGTAATATTTAACAATTTGACCATAAATTTATTCATAACAAGGTAAAGGCTCTGGTCCACCTAAGAAAATAAAGTCTACAATAAATACTAAATCAGAAATATCTTCAGCACCAGAAGCATTCATATCAAGTTCCTCATGACATGCTTGAACACAATCGGCAAAAATACAATCAACCATCAAAACGAGATCGGAGATATCTACCTGGTCATTAGGGTCCCCATCAACATTCCCTCTCATTCCGATACAACATCCACAACCAGTATCAAAAAGGCCAATGGTAGATCCACTTGCATTATTAATTGCGGCACATGGAGAATGATCTTGCAAGTTAAAGTTATCTGTCAACTTATAACAAAAGATAGGGTCTAAAGACAAATTGCCAAACTCATCACCATGCGTATATTTATCGTTTTGCCAATTATAGTTACCATTACCAAAGACATTACAAAAAACAGAATTATAATGAGTATCTCCAAAAAAATTATTAAATATTCCACCATCTGTATTAAAAGCAACGATAGAGTTACTAATTGTTGTTGTATATAGTTGTTGGCTGAATTCCTTTCCACCAGGCATTGGAGGGATATATTCATAAATCATACCTAGATTGTTATAAACTATCGTACAATGATCAATCTCAAATTGTGCCCCTGTACCATTAGCATGCTTAATCCCCGTACCAAGGTTACGAGCTATTATTGAGTTAGATATTTTTATATTCGCATCATACTCAATACCATTAAATTCATTACTATTAATTTCGCAAATATCAACAACTAAATTAGTTTGATTGCTATATATACCTGTTCTATTTTTATTTATTTTACAATATAATATTCGACTTTCAGTTCCACTAACAAAAGAGGATATACCGTTTGCAGAATTATTCTCAATCCAACAACTTTCTATATTTGCTACTCCACCATTAAAAGTTATAGCCCCTTTAGATCCCCCACTAGCATATGCTCCTTGAATAGAAAATCCTTTAATCATAGAAGTTGAATCCTCACTGGCTGTGAGCTCTACGAAAATATGAGGATTTAAAGAGTTCCCCCCACAACTTATCCTTACTAAACTATATTCAGAGGCACTTTTTAAGACAAGATTAACACCATTAAATGTTAAATCTCTGTTACCATCACCAGAATATATTCCTCCCGGTGCTACAAGTACCGTATCACCTTCTGATGCAACGTCAATTCCTGCTTGGATTGTTGGTTGTTCAGATGGTACTAAAATTGTGGCTGCTTGTAATTGTACTGAACAAAGTACAAATAAAAATAAAAATGTAAGAAATTTCATTTCTTCTCTCCTTTGTCTTTTGATATCTAGATAGAAATTTAAGTCTTAAAAATAGTCCATGCAATAAATAATAAGTAAACGCAGAAATTATTTTTACTTTTAAAGCAAGTCGTATTCATCTTGACAAGAATATCTTTGATTTACAACATCTAACAAGAAAATAAATTTACCTCTATTGTAGTAGATTTAGTTACATGGCAATGGTTCAGGACCACCCATGAAAATAAAGTCTACAAGATATACTAAATCAGAAATATCATATTGCCCCGAAGCATTCATATCAATCTCTTCTTCACAAACTGTAAAGCAGTCTAAGAAGATACAGTCTACTAAATACACAAGATCAGAGATATCAATCTGCTCATCATGGTCTCCATCAACATTCCCTCTAATCCCACGACAACAAGTACAACCAATATCATGAAGCCCTATCGTAGATCCACTCGAATTATTGACAGAAGCACATCGAGAAAATTCAGTAACATAATAATCTCCAACTGCAACATCACAAAAGAGAGGATTTAATGATAGATTACCAAACTGGTCATAAGCAGCGTATTTATCATTTTGCCAATTATAATTCCCATTACCAAACACATTTGAGTAGGTACAATTATACTCTTCTTCCAAATCGTAAAAATTGTATATCCCACCATTTGTATTAAAGGCGACAAGAGTATTACTAATGCTTGATGTATCAGTCGCTAAAGTTATTGTATTCACTTTTGGAAGGGTTCTATCCAGATAGACCCCAATTCCATTATAAGCAATGGTACAATGATCAATCTGAAAAAGATGACCACCCATGCCGGACGCCTGACTTACTCCTGTCCAACCATTATGCACAATTAAACATCTCTTAATTAGAGTCGTGTTATAAAACCCGATACCTGACCAAAGATTGTTTTGAATGATACAGTCTTCAATTACAGTACCTCGCTTCAGAGTATAAATACCAGTACCATTATTTTCAATAAGACAATTTGATATACGACATGAATTAGTATCATTGTCAGATGTTAAGTAAATACCAATTTCAGAATTATCAGTTATGATACAATTAATGACATTAGCTTTCCCATTTTTAAAATACAAAGCACCAATACCAAATATTGGCCATTCAGTATAGTAACCTCTCTTAAAAGTAAATCCATCAATCACAGAAGTTGTGTCTTCCCCATTATCTAAATAGATTGCCGCATAAGATTCCAGTGAGTTTGACTCACAATCAACAATCGTAAGTTCCGCACCCGATTCAGATTTCAGCACAAGATTGACACCGTTAAAATTCAAATCTCTGTTGCCGTCACCGGTATACGTACCAGGTGCAACTAAAACGGTATCACCTTCTGATGCTGCGTCGATTCCTGCTTGAATTGTTGGTTGTTCAGATGGTACTAAAATTGTGGTGGCTTGAATTGATATTGAACATATTACAACTAGAGTTAAGAGATATAATAAATGCATAACCTAATCCCTCATATTTTTTAATTCTAATATGAATATAATCAAAGACAATAATAGACACAATAGTAAATCGCTTATGAGATATAACTATTTCATCTCTTTAAAAAGCTCGATGCAAAAGCTGTGATTAGTTTTGACTAGTATTCCTGTGAAATACACTCGTTTACCTGGATCCAACGTTCCCGATAAGATGAATCTTCTATAAACTGCTTAATCAAACTTCTTTCTTGTGGAGTAACCGATTCAATTTCGAGACCAGATTCAAAATATCCGTCTATTTTTGATTTTTCACTCCATACAATTGATGCGTCAAACTTGATAACTTTTTCCTGTAAATTGACATTTGGCATCAACATAGAAAAATGAAATGGTCGGTCAGTGCGAAAGCGTTTTTTGCTCCGTATTCTCATTCCTCTCGCAGAAATATCAATCACACGACCCATTATCGAGCGATTTAATTCAGAAATAATTTTGACAAATGAGATAACCCGAGCCCGTTTGGTTGTTCTGATTCTAGCCATACAATCTCCTTATTAATAAATATTATACGTCCAGTAGATATGATGTTCTAAGATTACAATTTTTTGAAATATCGAGATGGTTCTGTACACAAAAGAAACAAAGGCGATCTGTTTCTCTACTTATAATATCGACACATATCCACGATTACGCAAGTTATTATTTATATATATTAAACGTATAACATGGCAATAAAGTTCAACTTTGTTTGGTATTAGTCTAATTAATTTTAGAGTAGATAAGATTAACTTAATGCGAAGCATCAAACAATTTCGCTAACTTGTTTGCACGAATCACATTCTCTTTTTCCACATCCCTCCATTAAAACGCTCCCTCGTTACCCCTCTTCATCCATGAATTTTTCAATTCGACGAAGGTGTCGGCCTGCTTCAAATTTTGTATTAAAAAATTGTTTCAAAATTTCTTCAAGTTCACTCTCTGGAGTATATTTTTGCGAGAGTACCAACACATTGGCATTGTTATGCAGACGTGTCATATATGACATCTCGGCGTTGACCGCAAGCCCGGCACGGATACCTTTGACCTTATTCGACGCCATCGCCATGCCATTACCTGTCCAGCAGATATTGACGCCATAGTCAACATCGCCATTCGCAACCGCATGGGCAACTTTTAAACCGAAGTCAGAATAGTCAACCGAGTCTTTCGACTTTGTACCAAAATCTGTGACTTCGTAGTCAAAGGATTTTAAAATCTCTTTGACTTTTTCTTTCCACTCAAACCCGGCATGATCTGAACCAACCGCTACTCGCATTAGGCTAAGACCTTTTTATATTCAGGCACATATGTCAACCAGTTGTACTTATCTTCCGCACGACCTTGTAAGATATCAAAAAGTGCTTTTTGAATCTGTTTCGTAATCGGACCGCATTTACCGGAACCGATTTGAATTTTATCAATTTCAGAAATCGGAGTAATTTCAGCAGCAGAACCGGTGAAGAAAACTTCATCAGCAAGATACAATGCTTCACGAGGAATATTTTGTTCAATAACTTTAAAGCCTAAATCGGTAGCTAATTTGATAACCGAACGACGAGTTATCCCCGGCAAAATCGATGCGGAGAATGTAGGAGTGATTAAAGCACCATTGCGTACCAAGAAAATATTTTCGCCGGAACCTTCAGAAACGTTTCCATGAATATCCAACGCGATACCTTCGGCATAACCATGCGAAAGTGCTTCAAGTTTGATAAGCTGCGAATTCATATAATTAGCACCGGCTTTTGCCATAGCAGGCATTGTGTTTGGAGCAATACGGTTCCAAGATGAGACACAGACAGAGACGCCATTTTCTAAAGCATCATCACCAAGATATTGTCCCCAAGGCCAAACGGCGATAGTGAGATCGACCGGACAATTAGATGGGTCCACGCCAAGCGTTCCGTAACCACGATAGGCAACCGGTCGCACATAACATTCTGTCATATTGTTGATACCGATAATATCCAAAGTCGCTTGGTCAATCTCTTCGGCTGACCATTTCATAGGCATACGATAAATTTTCGCAGAATCTAAAAGCCGAGAAGAATGATCTTTGAGCCGAAAACAGACCGAACCTTTGTCGGTTTTGTAAACACGCATTCCTTCAAATACTGATGAGCCGTAATGGATCACATGGGAACAGACATGAATTTTAGCATCGTCCCATTTGACCATCTCACCGTTCATCCAAATATATTCAGTAGGTTTCATAGTAGAGTAACCTCCTTGTTTCTATGTAAGTTTATATTTTTCATTGATATATAATAACGAAATTTCGGATGAAACTCAAACGAAATCGTAAGATTGCTAATCATTTCACAAAATAATACAGCACATCAATGCGTTCTCTCATATGCATTAAACGTATGATATCGCTATATGTTCCAATAAGTTATTGCTAACTGAAAATATCTTATTTTGTGTTTTTAACGAATTTCCACACAGATGGAAGGATAACCGATGCTAACGCGATCTTCACTACTGCACCCGGTACAAACGGAGTGAATCCCATAGTCAGTAAGCTACCAGACGGCACAAACAATGATAGTTGAGCTAAGCCGGTCACAAAGATAAGTGCCGTTCCCAATGCCATTGCGAGAGTCGTTTTACCAAAGCTCTTGTCCCATCCTTTATCAGCAAGATAACCGACAAGGTACGCCGATGCGGCGAAGCCGACCAAATAGCCACCGGTAGGACCAACAAATTTCACAATCCCGGCAGTTCCACCGGCAAAGACAGGCATGCCCATTGCACCCTCTAAAAGATATGCCATCACAACCGCTAAACCTCTTACCCGCCCAAGTGACATGGCAACCAACAAGATGCCAAATGTTTGACCAGTTATAGGAACAGGTGAAAATGGAACCGTTATCGACAAGTATGAACAAGCTACCAAGAGCATATTAAAAGTAGCTAAAAGTGGCAGTTCGGCTAAAAGTGAATTCGGTTGAATTTTACTATAAATCGCGGTTGTATTTGTTGTCATGATTTCTCCTGATTTTTGTTACAATTTTATAGACAGAATGTAGATTATTTTAATCTTGAAAACAAGTCAAAAGATGGAACAGTTCTCTTTTATTTCTGTTACAGAAAACAACAAGGAGAAAAGTATGAAAACTAAAATATTATTTTTTGCTACACTATTGATTTTTGCTTCTATAATTGTAAATTCAACAGAAGCTGATAAAACTGAAAAAAGTGACAGTAAAAAGAGCGGAGATAAAGTGACTAATATGAATCATAAAAAAGCAACTTTCGGAGCAGGATGTTTCTGGGGTGTTGAAGCAATATTTCAAAAACTCGATGGTGTTGTTGAAACTTCAGTCGGATACATGGGTGGCAACACAAAGAACCCAACCTACAAAGAAATTTGTTACGAAGAAACCAACCATGCCGAAGTATGCGAAATCACTTACGACCCGAATGTCATCAGCTATACCGACCTTCTCTCAGTCTTCTTCTCTCTCCATGACCCTACTACCCTCAACCGACAGGGACCTGATGTAGGCACCCAGTATCGGTCGGCAATTTTTTACAACGATGACGACCAAAAAGCAAGAGCAATCAATGCTCTCCAACAAATCGAAGATGGCAAACTATTCAATCGCCCTGTTGTCACCGAAGTAACCGAAGCATTGACATACTATAAAGCCGAAGATTACCATCAGGATTATTTCTTGAATAAAAACATCGCTCCCCATTGTGGCATCGGTGTCGTCAATGTCAAACTCAACGAAATGAAATAGAGCTTTCAATCATAGAATACTTGTAGGTCAGGTCTTTCCGAGACCTGATTTTTTTTATGGGAAAATTATTTATCAGAATTTTTAAATATCCCCCTACACTTCTTTTTCTTTCCAAGCGATAATCGATGCGGGTAGTGTGTGTGCCAAATACATGAGCACCATAAACCCAATTCGCATACTTGCTCTAAAAGTATCAAGCTCACCAAAACTTTTGATAAAACCTGGAATTGAGAGAATAAAGATACTACATAAAATCAGTATTGAAAAAATCGCATACGAATACCGCAGAGCATTATGTGTAAGCTGAATTTCCCGCTCATCCAGATTTTCGATTTTCCTGTGTGTCAATCCCCACAAACCAGTCTTTTTGTTAACTATATAAAATGTTATTATAGTAATCATAAAACTCACAGCCATCCCTACAAAATGAGCTGTTACCACACCGTCTTTTTCGGCAAAATAGAACATCATTAGAAGGAATACTAATGATAAGTAATTTACGACTACTCCTACTCTTCTTACTGTTTGTGCATTCATTTTATTCTCCCAGACGTTTTTTGTTACCCAGTAATTGCTGGTTTTCCAGCAGTTGCTGGCTTAACGGTTTTAATGGTTCGGTTGAAAAGATCATCTCTACAGGTAGCTCAAAAACTTCTGATATTCGAAAAGCCAAATCCAGCGATGGGTTGTAATCCTCTCGTTCCAGATACCCGATAGTCTGAAAATTCACACCGATTTGCACTGCCAATTCTTTGCGGGAGATATTTCGCTCCTCACGCAGAACAGCAATCCGATTATACAACTTTCTATTATCCATACCGTTAATATAACTTTTTGTTATATATTTACAACTGTTTGTTCTAATTAATTATTGTTTTTTACGTTTTTTTCTCGTTTTTAAGAGCATTTTTCATCGTTATCTCTTCTTCCCCATAGTGTTACGGGGAAATGGCTTTGCTTGAAAAATGGCTTAAAGCCATTTAGGGGCATATGTTTTGTTCTGATTTTGTGATTTGGCATATTTGTCTCTCTTTCTCAATGTCATCCCGTACTCCCAAAATGTCATCCCGGGCTTGATCCGGGATCCAACATTGTTGGTTTCCAACATCGTTGGTTTCCAACATCGTTGGTTTCCAACATTGTTGGTTACATGTATAGAGAAATTTTTGAATTTAGGTTGATTGTGTATGAATTTTGGAGGCTGAATAAAAACCCACCCCAAGGAGTGGGGCACCCGATTGTTTTCCAACTCATCCACAATATAATAGTAATTGACAAACATAGAGTCCTTGCATTATTATAGATTATTATGAGAACTCATTGGAGGAATAATGCTGAAGAAAATCATTTTCACCGTACTACTTATAACAATAGCCATACCAAACATATCTATAGCAAAATCAAAATATTTTTTTAGTTTTGGATTTTCTGAACTGAATATGAATGGTACTGGTAGTTACAATAGACTCACTAACATACCCCAAACCGGTTTTTTAAATACTGACAGTACAATATATGGTACTGAATATGAAGATAGCTATCAATTTCTCGAAGAACAATCATATGACATCAATCTCAGTGAATCGCTTCTGTGGACTAACAATTTCCAAAGCGTATTATCTTTTAATACCGGCTATCAATATTCTAAATCAGACATTATAGTATTGAATATTTCTTTCAATATTCCAAAAAAAGGGTATCGTTCTAGCAACGTTTCATCGAGTATTCTATGGAAAAACTCAACTGGATATCCAAGTGACGATTCAGAGACTTCCTACAGTAGTTTTAACTATTTACAATTTTCTATTCATAATGAACATTTAATTTCAAATTCTCTTTTTATCCAACTCGGTCTCAATTTCTCTAAATTCAGTTTAGAGTCTCAAAATTATTATTCTTTACTAAATTCATATAGCGGGAAAACAATTGGATTTTCTACAGGCTTAGGATATGTAAAATCAATTACGGAGAGTAAAGAATTTATTATAAGAAGTGTGTATTCTTTTAACTACCATAGAAATGGCAACATTGATATGGATATGTATTTAAATGGTATATCACTCGGACTTGAGTTTCGACATTTCTTAATTACTGAATAAATGTTACTCTTTTATCAAGTAAGCACCTGAATTATTAATAGAAATATCTGGAAGTGATTTGTTCTTATCAAAATTGTTATAGATTGATTCTAATTCCTTCCATAAAACAGTAACTTTTGAGTTATTATTAGTATATCTTAGATATCTTTTCTTCTTCGCTTTATTCTTAAATTTATATGGGAAAATGTGTACTGGAATCTTCTTTTGAACTGATGATTTAGTATCAACTGCTATTATATATAATTGCTCAATTATTAAATCACCTAATGGAATACATCCTATTGTCACTTGATTTCCATGAATGAAGATATCACATCCGGGATCCTTATACGTTGTGCGTATTCTATCTGACTTGTTTGGATAATTAAGTCCCAATGAAAGATGAAACTGGCTTGCTGGATTAAATCTATCAATATAATAAATACCTTCCGGTATTTGGTAATCACCCTCACTTCGTTTTGGACCTAAGTCACCGGAAAACCCTGTAAAGTCATACGAAACAATTAATTTATATCCGATATTTTTTGAATCCTTAGCCCATATTTCGAGAACTCTTTCCGACTTAAAAGCACGGAGTAATATTTTCTCCGGTGGATAGTCAACATCTGCTTTTGTGGATATCATTTGTATCTTCTTTTCGATATTCTTCCTTGCCGTTCTAACTCTTGGGTATTTCTGTTGCTGTGTTTGAAACGATTCTTTAGCATTTACAGCAATTATCGTAAAGAGAAAAATCATCAAAATTAAAATTGAGATAAACGATGGAAAGTTGTTTTTTCTTATCAACTATTACTACTCCCTGACAAGTTTGTTTCTTTAGTGACGAATATAGAGATCGAGTTGTTAAATTGTAATATGTAAAAAAGGCGGAACTACTAAAGAGCATTAAGCTCGTTGAGTTCCGCCCTACATATCTATTTGTAATATTTAATATTACTTGCTACTTGCTTCGAGTTCTTTGAGAAGTTCACGTGCGATAACAAGGCGTTGGACTTCGGAAGTTCCTTCACCAATTTCACACAACTTCACATCACGCCAAATACGTTCGGCGGTATACTCTCCGGTAAGAATTCCGACTGAGCCAAGAATCTGAATCGCATGTTCAGCACATCGCCTGCCAACTTCGGATGCGTACAATTTACAAATCGCAGAATAGCGAGTGTAATTTTGTTTGGCATCTTTGCGAGCGGCACAATCATAAATTAATAAACGCGCAGCTTCAAGTTCCATAGACATATCGGCAAGTTTATGTTGAATCGCCTGGTTGGAGACAATTGGTTTGCCAAACTGTTTACGGTCAGCCGCATACTTGAGCGCAACATCCAATGCACCCTGCCCTAATCCAAGAGCCATGGCACCGATAGAAATCCGTCCACCGTCGAGCGTGATTAACATCTGCTTGAACCCTTCCCCCTCTTTACCGAGCAGGTTTTCATCGGGAACTATGACATCATCAAAATGCAGAAAGGCAGTGTCTGATCCACGGAGTCCAATTTTATTTTCTTTTTTACCAACATCGTATCCATCAAAATCTTTTTCTAAAAGCAAAGTAGTGATACGACGGTCATTGGCATCTTCGGTAGTCTTGGCAGTACAGATAGTTGCAAAAGCAGTCGTTGCCGAAGTAATCCAGCATTTAGAACCGTTTACTTCCCATCCTTTGTCGACCTTTTTAGCGTAGGTTCTGGTACCACCTGCATCGGAACCTGCATCCGGTTCTGAAAGCCCAAAGGCTAACAGTTCCCCTTTGGCAGCACGTGGTAGAAAGCGTTGTTTCTGTTCATCGTTACCAAATTTAAGAATCGGAAAAGTCCCAAGTGAGTTATGAGCCGCAACAGTAATACCTGTTGAGCCACAGACACGGGAACATTCTTCAACAGCTATCGCATAGGAAATTGTGTCGATAGGTTTGCCGCCATATTCTTCGGGAATAAAAACCGAAAACAGACCTTTGTCTGTTAACGGTTTTATATGTTCATGTAAAAATCGTTGTTCTTCGTCGAGAGTTTTTGCTAATGGTTCGATTTGTTTCAGGCAGAAATCTCTGATGTCTTCTTGATACTCTAAATGTTTTTTCTCAAGCAACCGCTTACTCCTTCAACAAATCTTTTGAAATTACCATTTTTTGTGCCTCGGTTGTACCTTCGTATAATTCAGTAACTCTCGCATCACGGAAATACCGTTCAACGGCATACTCTTTAATATAGCCGTATCCGCCATGAATCTGCACCGCTTCGTTACATACAAAGTTCGCAGATTGTGTAGAGAATAGTTTCGACATCGATGCTTCCCGATGGCAAGGTTCGCCGGCATCTTTTAGTTGAGCAGCACGGTAACCCATCAAGCGTGAGGCGTCAATTTTTGTCTGCATTTCAGCAAGTTTAAATTGGATAGCCTGGAAATTTGCGATAGGTTGATTGAACTGTTTTCGTTCTTTAGAATATTTTAATGCTTCGTTAAAAGCTGCTTGTGCGATTCCAATAGCTTGGAAAGAAACACCAATACGACCGGAGTTCAAAATAACGACAGCCTGTTTGAATCCTTTACCAAGTTCGCCACAAAGATTTTCTTTCGGAACTTTGACATCGACAAAAGAAACTTCGCGAGTGTCAGATGCTTTGATACCCATTTTCTTTTCCGGGTTACCAAGAGTGATACCATCAGTATCCGCATCAACAACAAAGCAACTAATACCTTTGTAACCAACATCAGGATCAGTTTTCGCAAAGACAATAAAAACTCCAGCGTACATTGCACTTGTTACAAATGTTTTTGTACCGTTTAAAAGATAATGGTCTCCCTTATCTTCTGCCGATGTTGTAATTGATGCTGCGTCGGTGCCTGCGTTTGGTTCGGTTAAACAATAGGCACCAATTTTCTGACCGGCTGCCATAACAGGAAGATATTTTTTCTTCAGTTCTTCAGAACCAAACAATTTTATAATCTCGCATGTTAAAGAGTTGTGTACCGACAACATAATTCCGAAACCGGCACAACCGGCACATAGTTCTTCAAGAACGCCCATGAAAGCAGTCGAACTTAAACCAAGTCCGTCGTATTCTTCAGGAACGGTAAATCCAAAATATCCTAGCTCAGCACATTCGTCGATTAACTCTTTTGGAGTTGTACCTTTTTCATCGTATTCTTCCGCATTTGGATAAAGTCTTTTTTCTGCGAACTCACGTGCCATCTCTTTAAATTCGAGATCATCTTCTGTTAATTTGAAATCCATCTATAAAACTCCTTTAAGCATTATAATCGTAAAAACCTTTTCCTGATTTCCGACCGAGATAGCCAGCCTGCACCATTTTTACAAGAAGCGGACATGGGCGATATTTTGGATCACCAAAACCATCATGCATAACTTCTAAAATAGCCAAACAAACATCAAGACCGATAAAATCAGCCAACTGAAGTGGTCCCATTGGGTGAGCCATTCCAAGTTTCATCACATTGTCAATAGCTTCGGCAGTGCCAACGCCTTCAAACAAAGCAAAAACTGCTTCGTTAATCATAGGCATCAAAATCCGATTAGCAATAAAACCGGGATAGTCATTTACTTCAACCGGTGTCTTACCTAGTTTTTCGGACAATTCTTTAATTAACTTAAATGTTTCTTCCGATGTTGCCATGCCACGAATAAGTTCGATAAGTTTCATCATCGGAACTGGGTTCATGAAGTGCATGCCAATAAACTGCGACGGGCGGTTTGTTGCCGAAGCAAGCTGTGTTATCGGAAGTGACGATGTATTCGATGCGAAGATTGTATCATCTGGACAAATTGTTTCAAGTTGTTCAAAGATTTTCAATTTGATTGCTAATACTTCAGAAACAGCTTCGATTACCAGCTGTGAATCTTTGGCAACATTTAAATCAGTTGATGTTGCGATGAGTGCCATTGTAGAATCTTTTTTTTCTGCCGTGATTCTTTCTTTTTTCACAAAACGGTCTAAAGATTTTGAAATCCCTGCGACTGCTTTATCTAAAACTTCTTGATTCAAATCTACTAAAGTAACATTGTAACCAAACGATGCAAACACCTGAACAATACCATTGCCCATAGTTCCACCGCCAACGACGGTGACATTTTTAATATCTTGTATATTCATTTTATATTCCTATTTCTCTTAACAACTTTCAATTGCTAAAGCAACTGCGTTACCACCACCAAGACAAAGTGGTGCCATACCTGTTTTAAGACCGCGGTCTTTGAGAGCATAAATAAGGGTAGTTAAAATACGAGTACCGGAAGCACCAATCGGATGACCTAAGGCAATCGCACCACCATTGACATTGACTTTGTTATCATCCCACTTGAGACCTTGCCCATCAGCAATACACTGAGCGGCGAAAGCTTCGTTGGCTTCAATTAAGTCCCAATGGTTAATATCAACATTCATTTTTCTCATAAGTTTTTCAACAGCAAAAATAGGAGCGAAGAAAACATCTTCAGGCTCTACACCTGCTGTGGCATAGTCGATAATTTTGGCAAGAGGTTTTAAACCTTTTGATTCCATATATTCACCAGAAACTATAACAGAGGCGGAAGAACCATCGTTGAGACCTGGAGCATTACCAGCAGTAACGGTACCATCTTTTTCAAAGGCAGGACGAAGTTTGGCAAGTTTTTCAGCTGAGATTCCAGGACGGAAACCTTCATCTTTGTTAAAAATGATTGGGTCTTTTTTTCGTTGCGGAACTTCAATATCAAAAATTTCATCTTTGAATTTATCAGCAGCCCATGCTTCGGTAGCTTTGCGATGAGAGTTATAGGCGTATTCATCTTGCATTTCACGAGTAATGTTATTCTTTTTCCGTGTTAATTCAGCAGCTGATCCCATATGGAAATTATTAAAAGAATCCCAGAGTCCGTCATGAACCATAATATCAATCATTTTTTGATGACCAAATTTTACACCTGTTTTAGCACCTTGTAGTATAAGTGGAGTATTCGACATAGATTCCATACCACCGGCAACAATAACATCTTGGTCGCCTGCTTTAATAGCCTGAGCAGCAAGCATAACAGCTTTGAGACCTGAGCCACAAACTTTGTTGATTGTCATCCCGCTAGCCGATGATGGCACTCCACCGTGAATAGCAGCCTGACGCCCGGATGCTTGTCCACATCCACCTTGGACAACGTGTCCCATAATAACTTCTTCAATATCCGATGAATCGACACCGGAACGTTTGATTGCTTCTTTAATAGCTAAGGCACCAAGTTGAGGAGCGGTGAATTTGCCGAGACCAGAATGTAAAACACCAATCGCAGAGCGACAAGCAGAGACGATATATGCTTCGTTTTTTGTAGACATGAGATAATTCCTCTATAATTAATAGTTATCATTCACTATCGAACTATAATTATATACAAATTGCGAATCTAAATCAAGTGAATATCTTCACAAATAGGACGTTTAAAGTTGCCATTTTAAGCCCGATATGATTGACTTTCAAGGACATGGATAATATCTTCTAGTATTAAAGTTAACCAAATGGAGAGGTTTTTATGAAACGTTTTATCTGTAGTTTATTCATTTTACTATTAATCTTATCAAGTTCAGCCATTGCAGCCGATCATGCTTTTGATAAAGGAGCTTTTCGGATTGGTGGGAATCTATATTTGCAGCAAGTCTCTGGCTCTGCGTACAGGAACCAGACAATTCTCAACTTTTCATCGTCTACGAGTTTTGCTATTAGCAAAGGAATCTTTGTTGGAATTATTGGAAATGTTCAAAACTACAAAAACGACAATTACCCATCTAGTACGAATTGGACTGCCGGTCCACTTGTAGAATTATATTTCCCGGAAGAAGATGTAGAAAAAACAGTAGCACCATACGCTCGTTTTTTCTTTGCCAAGGGTAAGATTGCTGATTTAGACATGCAAAAAATTGGCTTTAATCTTGGAATCATAAAAATGATTTCCGAAAACATAGGTCTCGATTTTAGCGTGATGTATTCGTTTGATAAAATGCAAGTCCGAAAATATGTCTTTAATCCTTATTTTGATTTTTCATATAATTTAGAAGTGATTACAGAAACAGGTAAAAGCCTTCAAGTTGGTATTGGTATAGAAAGCTACATCTTTTAATAATTAGTTTTTAATAAACAGTTAATGGAGAATTTTATGAAAAATATTATTATAGCATTTCTTATCTTATGTTGCTCTACTTTATTTGCTGCCGAAGGACCATTTAGTTCTGGAAGTAAATCTATACCCGGATCGGTTTACTACTCGAGTATTTCAGGCGAGGCATATTACGACACTGAAACTTTTGAGTTCACCCCATCATATACAATATGCTCATCGGACGGACTTTTTGTGGGGGGAACAGTTCGGATTAGACATGTTTCTACATCTGACAACAGATATGGCGATGCAAGTAATACCCAATGGCAAGTAGGAGGAATTCTTGAAAAGTATTTTACATACGAATCAGATGGCGACGGCAGAGTTGTTCCATTTTTCAAATCTTCACTTTTAATGGGACAAATTGAAGAAGATTTAACACTCCTTTCGTTAATAATTGATGTTGGGGGTATCAAAATGATTTCAGAAGCTGTGGGTGCTGAATTTGGTGTGAAAGCTGCTTTTGATAATTATTCAAGCAATGGAGGTTCTTCTACCGGCGTTGTATTACAGGTAGGCTTTGGGTTCAAATCATTCCTGTTTTAAAAAGTATTGTATATTATTACAAAAAACCCGTCATTTCGGCGGGTTTTTTTATGTTGTTTCCTCTTCTAATTTTAATTATTCATAAATTACTATTCAGTTTTTACCGATAATAAATAATAGAAAACTATAATCGAAAAGGAATAAGTATGAAGAAATTTACAATCTTACTAGCCGTTTTACTGTTTGGTCTGGTAGCAACTGCTTCAGCACAAGTACCAATGAAACCATTTACTATTTATGCCTCTGCCGGTGTAACAACTCCAATGTCACCAGATGATTTTAAAGATGGATGGGGTACCGGATACCACGCTAATGCACAGCTCGGTTTTAATATGTACCCAAAAACTGAATTTGTTTTGAATTTAGAATATCACAAATTTGGTGCGGATGCTGATTTTTTAGAAATTGCTGAAGGCGGAGATAAAAGTGTAATCATGGCTGGTGGTGATTTCAAACTAAATCTCGGAGCACCAATGGTTCCTATTAAACCATTTCTTTTGGTAGGTGCTGGAATTGCTGTTCTTTCTACATCTGACGTTACTATTGATGTAGGACCAGACATTGGGACATTCTCAATTGATTCAGAGAATAAATTGTATTATCAAATCGGTGGTGGTATTGAATTTACTAACTTTTTCATTCGAGCAAAATTTGTCACTATTAAAGATGGCGCTTCAGATGTAGACCTAGGCACAGAGGAAAATGCTTCTATGATGCCTATCTCTATTGGTATTAAATTCTAAAACTATTTTTCATCCAAGTTATAAAAAAACAGCCTAAACAAAAGTTTAGGCTGTTTTTTTATTTATATATGTAAATATTCTTTACTCATCCAACTCAAGTTCAATAATAGGTGTCTCGGTATCAACTTGGTCGCCCTCGCCAAAGTTGATTGCCTTCACCTTGCCATTTGCCATGGCTAAAACCTGATTTTCCATTTTCATCGCCTCAACAATTACCATCGCTTGTTTTTCTTTGACGACATCACCACCAGCAACCATCAGCTTGACAATTTTACCTGGCATTGGAGCGAAAATTTTATCTTTTTCCCCGCCATGTCCCCCGCTACCACCCGCGACTGTTTCAGCCTGTGGGTCAGAAATTTCAAACAGCATCGAATCTATATCTACAAAATATTTTCCTTGCGAAGCAACTACTGCCGCTTGATATTTTGTACCATTCAAACTTACCGCATATAGATTATCACCCAAAGGTTCTAGTTGAACTTCTTTATCGCCAAAACTGACCGTAAAAGAATTTTGCGATTTTGCAACCTGGGCAGTGAGAGTTTCCCCATTAAAATCAAAGTCGAGATTATTCATGAATAGAGTCCCCTATTTGTATTGCTCCAAGCAATTGCCATGGTGTCGCAATTTTGTCTGATGTCTGCGTTGATGAATTTGAAGCAGTCCCAGATGATGCACTCACCGCAGCAAGAGCAACAGCAAGTTCTTTGTATTCATCTGCTAAATCTTTTCTATCGCTCATATATTTTTCAATAAAGTCGGTATACGTTTCCCCTGATATAAATTTATCATGCAATAAAATATCGACCATAAACTTTTTCGATGTTTTCACGCCGAGAATTTTAAACTGATGCAAGGCTTGTATCATTTTTGAAATCGCAATCTCTCTTGATGGCGCATGTACAACAAGCTTCGCCATAATAGGATCATAGTCGATAGTAACATCGGTTCCCTTTTGTACTCCCGAGTCAACCCGAACTCCCGGCCCCGATGGTTCTGAGTAATGTAAAATCTGCCCTATAGACGGCATAAAATTATTCTCGCCATCTTCGGCATAGATTCGACATTCAATCGCATGACCGGATTGCCGTATATTTTTCAAATGTTCAATCGACTCACCCTGCGCAATTTTAATCTGCTCGATGACTAAATCAACCGATGTCACCATCTCGGTAATCGGATGCTCAACTTGTATGCGTGTATTCATTTCCAAAAAATAATAATGCCCCGATTCGTCAAGCAAAAACTCAACTGTCCCGGCACTGACATAGTCAGCTGCTTGGGCAACCCGAACAGCATCGGCACCCATGCGAGTACGGAGTTCATCGGTCATCGCAACCGATGGTGTCTCTTCGATAATTTTCTGATGTCTCCGTTGGATCGAGCATTCACGTTCAAACAGATGTATCGTATTGCCGTGTGTGTCTGCTAAAATTTGAAATTCTATATGACGAGGATTGACAATATATTTTTCCAGATAAACTCTGTCATCGTTGAACGCATTTTTCGCTTCACGCTTGGCAGCCTCGACCGCATCTTTTATTTCTTCAGCCGTATGTACCACTCGCATACCTTTACCACCACCACCGGCGGCAGCTTTTACCATCACAGGATAGCCACAATCATCGGCAGCTTTTTTATACACTTCGATATCAGTTTCTGATTTTTTCATTCCGGGAATCAAAGGGATTCCGGCGTCGGCCATTATAATTCGAGACTCAACTTTATTACCTAAAAGATTTATCGCATCTGATGATGGTCCGATAAAAATAATGTTTTCTTCAAGACATCGTTCTGCCAAAAGACGGTTCTCTGCTAAGAAACCATAGCCGGGATGGATAGCATCGGCGTTTGTTTCTTTGGCAGCATTTATAATTTTTTCAATATCTAAATATGATTTTTGAGGAGTCGCTTCCCCAATATGCACAGCTTCATCAGCGAGCATTTTATGTTTTGCATTTTCATCAGCATCGGAATAAACCGCTACAGATTTTATTCCCATCGCCTGACAAGCGTTGATAACTCGTACTGCAATTTCTGAACGATTGGCTATCAGAATTTTTTGAATATTCTTACTCACCGGTCACCCATTTTGGTTTCCGTTTATTTAAAAACGCATCCATACCTTCCTGCCCTTCATCTGAAATCCGAAGTTTGGCAATCATCTCGGCAGTGTATGGTCTGAATTGTTCAGGTGACATTGATGGAACCTCGCTTACAAGTTTTTTTGCCATGCTTACTGCCTCAGGTCCCGATGATAATATCGTTTGGACTAATTTTTCAACTGCAGAATCGAGTTGGTCATCGGCAACATATGAATTTACAAGTCCAACTTCCTTGGCACGTTTGGCAAGCATCCGTTCGCCGGTAATAAGCAATTCGCGGGCTTTTCCTTCACCCATTTTTTTGATAACATACGGTCCGATACAAGCAGGTACGACTCCGATTTTTACTTCGGAGAATGAAAACTTGGCAGACTCAGCAGCAATAGCAATATCGCAAACTGCGACAAATCCTGTTCCGCCACCAATAGCGGCACCATTGATTTTACCAATGACAGGAAGTCTGAAGCTGTATACTTTGTAGAAAAGTTCTGCTAAGCGATTTGACTCTAGTAAGTTTTCTTCAAACGATTGGGTAACGACTGAACGCATCCAGTTTAAATCAGCCCCTGCACAAAAAGATTTCCCGGCTCCTGTTATAACTATAACACGAAGATCGGAATCTTTTTCAAGCACATCAAAAAGCTGAATCATTTCATCTATGACAAGTGAGTTAAAAGCGTTGTGAATTTCGGGACGGTTAAAAATTATGTTTCCAACCTGACTATTTTTTTTATATAAAATTGTTTTAAATTCCATTTGGTTCTCTACATTCTAAAGATGCCGAATTTAGCATCTGGTATCGGAGCATTAAGCGACATTGAAATTCCAAGCCCAAGCATCTCTCTTGTTTCAGTCATTACAATCATACCATCATCCCAAAGCCCTGCTCCAGAGAAATATGGTGTAGATTCGCGTTCGTATTTTTCAATTATTGGCTGACGGATAGCATCGATTTCTTCTTGAGTAAGTTTCCGATTTTCTTCACGTTCTATCTGTTCAATTTTCACATGAGCTAACACATCGGCAGCTTGTTCACCACCCATAACACAAATTTTTGAGTTCGGCCACATCCACATCAAACGTGGAAAATACCCCCGTCCGCACATGGCATAGTTCCCTGCTCCATACGATCCACCTACGACAACGGTGAACTTCGGCACGTTGGCATTTGCTACGGCGTGTACCATCTTGGCACCATCACGAGCAATACCTGCAGCTTCGTATTGTTTACCGACCATGAAACCGGTGATATTCTGTAAGAATATTAGCGGGATTTTTCGCATTGAACAAAGCTCTATAAAGTGAGCTCCTTTTTGCGATGATTCAGGGAACAAGACACCATTGTTGCCAATAATTCCGACCGGGTATCCCATGATATGAGCAAAGCCACAAACTAAAGTTGAGCCATACAGTTCTTTAAACTCTTGGAACCGTGAGCCATCAACGATACGTGCGATAAGTTCTTTTACGTCGAATGGTTTTCGCAAATCGTTAGAGACCACACCATATAATTCTTCAGGGTCGTAGTATGGTGCTTCAGGTTCTTTGCGGTCAAGCTCGAATGGTTTTGGTCTATTCAAATTTTCTACAATGTTGCGAGCAGTTTGTAATACGTGGGTGTCATCTTGTGCGTAATGATCGGCAACGCCCGAAGTACGGCAATGCACATCGGCACCACCGAGTTCTTCTGCGGTGACAATTTCACCTGTAGCAGCTTTGACAAGTGGAGGTCCGCCGATAAAAATGGTTCCCTGTTTACGAACGATAACAGTTTCATCAGACATAGCAGGAGCATACGCCCCACCCGCTGTGCATGACCCCATGACAACGGCAATTTGCGAAAGCCCTTTGGCAGACATACGTGCTTGGTTATAAAATATCCGACCGAAATGATCTTTGTCAGGGAAAGAACCGGATTGAAGCGGGAGAAATATCCCACCGGAATCTACTAGATAGATACACGGCAGATTATTTGTCTCGGCTATTTCCTGCGCTCGTGCATGTTTGAGAATCGAAATAGGAAAATAGGTTCCGCCTTTAACGGTCGCATCGTTTGCAATAATCATACATTCACGACCATGCACCGACCCGATACCTGCAATCAAACCTGCCGCAGGAGCGGCACCATCGTACATGTCATAGGCAGCAAGCGGAGACATTTCCATAAATGGCGTGTTGCGGTCAATCAGTTTAGCAACTCTTTAACGAGGTAAAATTTTACCACGGTCAGTATGACGTTTCCGAGAACGTTCCGGACCACCCTGTTTTATTTTGTCAAGGTTCTCTTTGAATTCAAGATGCTGTGCTTTGTTTTTTTCAAAATTCTCTTTGTATTGAGCAGAGCCTTTATCAATTTTCGATTCAATTCTATACATAGGTTATTTTTTCACCTTTGCACTTTTTAACAATGACGAAGGTACCTGCACTTGCATCTCAAGCAGTGCTTGCGACAAAGTTTTCCCCTGTGGGTCAACCATCAGAGATTTTGTACCGCCACCACCAAGAGTTTCTTCTAGGAGGAAATTCAAGGCATGCAGATTTTCAAGTTCATAGCGAACCACTTTACCGTAGGTAATTCCTTTGAAAAAGTTTTTCACTACTTTAGATGTTATATTTTCAACAATCCAATTATAGATATCAGGTGTACGAGCAAGCAGTCCGATATTAGCGGTATCCCCTTTGTCACCTGAACGAGCGTAACAAATCTGACGAAGCTTTACAATTTTTTTAGCACCTGTTGCTTTTTTAAATCTCTTCTTTGTTTTTGGCAATGAAACATCAACAGCTTTATGTTCTACTATTGGAAAACCGATTTCACAGAAATCTTCGTTTGCTTTTGTATCAATAGTTAAAATTTTTGCTTTACAATTATCACGTCTTATAAGTGCCGGCCAGTAGGCTACCACAGTCGAAGGTTTTGGCCTTCCCCCGCCAGTCACTGCCATCCCCGAAGGACCACAGAGAATCAAAGCAGGAAGCATCGTTCCGAAGTCATTTACTTTTTTATAATTTTTATCTAACACAGACAACTTCAGATAAATTTCATCGGTCTCAGCCCGCCCAAGTTGTTTTGGCCAAATAGAACCTGTACCTACTAAATCAGTACGTGACTCTTCAAATTTGTGACCAACTTTTTTCCAAAATATATCAGCAACAACTTTTGCTTTTTTATAGACATCAGGTCCACAGATTAACAATGTACCGCTTGCTTTATAGCCATCATCAAATGACATCGAAACTTTCAACAATTCAGGCTCAGGCTTGCCTTTGATTCCGAAAATTCGAACTCTGTCCTTGCCTTCATCTTTGAGTTGTATTGTATCAAAACATGCAACACCATCGGGAGATATATAATTGGATGGGTCACCCATCTCATAGACAAGTTGTTCTTTCACAGATTTTTCACAGACAAGACCGCCTGTTTTTTTATGCTTGGTCACCGTAAACTCGCCAGATGCTTCCATCTCGATAATCGGATAGCCTATATTATGAAAGGTCTTGACATCTTCCCAGTCAGTAATGTTTCCACCCGAACCTTGGGCGCCACATTCGATAATATGCCCGGCGATAACACCGGCAGCAAGTTTATCCCAATCATCTTTTGCCCAGCCAAATTCATGAATCATCGGCGCAAGGGTAATCCCGGTATCAGTCACACGACCAGTCACAATAATATCGCATCCAAGTTCAAGTGCTTTCACAACCGGTTCGGCACCAAGATAAATATTCGCTGATGAAATTTTCGAGCGTACATTGTCAAACTTCTGCCCTGTTTCCATGTTAGTAAATTTTTCACCTGCCGATGTTAACTCGTAGAGTTCATTGACAATATCATCGCCATAGACAACACCGACTTTTATATCAAGATTTTTAGACTTGGCAAGTTCAATAATTTTTCGTCCTAAACCAATCGGGTTTATCCCACCGGCGTTTGAAATTACTCGTACTTTTTTCTTCACAATAAGCTCTAAACAATCATCGAGCTGTTTCAAAAAATCTACCGCATAACCAAGTTCCGGTCTTTTCATTTTCTGACGTTGTAAAATCGACATAGTGATTTCTGCTAAGAAATCCATAGTGATATAATCTAATGGACCACCTGTCAGCTGTCTTTTAAAAGCGGATAAATCATCTCCCCAGTAACCGCCTGAATTTCCAATCCGAATTTTCTTTTTCAAAACATATTTTCCTTATAACTGCTTATTTACCAATATGTAACAATCAATTTGCATATACAGATTTTCAATATACCCAAATGTTGGTTTATTGTAAAGTAATTACACAATCCAAAACTGACCTCGCCTAAGCGAATTCATCATTTCACTAAGGTGAGAATAACCAAGACTAACATCGTATCAGACCTCCACTATACTGCAACTGCCTGCTATTGTATGGTTATTTTACTTATAGATTCTAACTTGTTATTCTAGGTCTATAATGGACAGTATACTGCATTTACTTGTTGTGTCTCAAAGGCTTGGATATTATATTTAAAATGAACGCAATTTTACAAATAAATTATTTTGGCAAATAATTTGCTCTCTTACTTACAAACACCAGGAAAAGATTTATTCAAAATAATATTAATATCACAATTTAAGGAGTAATCCAGTGAAAAAGCTTTTTTACCTTTTCATCACTCTGACTGTAGCCACTATGTTTTTTGTCGGCTGCTCAACCGACCAAACATCGGTAAGCCCTGATTTCAGCGCAAACATGGCTCCAATCATTTTGCCAACAGGTGCTACCGTCGTCTCGGCATCTTTGAACATTGCTACATATATCGGTAGTGACCAACCTGTCGATGTCCACCGAGTAACCTCTGACTGGGATGAAATCACAGTTACATGGAACTCATTTGGCGGAGCTTTTGACCCGATTATAGAAGGTACTTTTATCGCAACTGCCGGATGGCATGCTGTGGATATTACCGACTTATTTAATGACTGGGCAAACGGCAGTTCTGCCAATTTTGGTCTACTCCTCGACCAAGTAGAAATGGCCTATCCTCGGGCTATCTACTATTCCCGTGAATTTTATTCCAATCATGCTTTCCTTGAAGTTACCTATATACTTGATGGTATCGAAACAACTATTCAAGAAGAAGTAATAGCTGATACTTATATTTGGGAAACAGCTCCTGACCAAAATGGTGGTACTTCTGAAAAACTATATACTGGATGGGAAACTGCTTATGACTTGGAAAAACAGACTCTTATCAAATTTGAGATAGTAAGCTCTCCTCAAGATGGATGCACCCATACCATAGGTTACTGGAAAAACCACGCCGGTTTTGGACCACAAGCGGATGAAGTAACTCAGTATCTTCCTATTATGCTTGGATCTTTTGAAGTTGTCGATGCTACTATGGCAGTTGATGTCTTGAAGATGAAAACGTATGGCAAACATAAAAATGGCATAACTAAACTTATGGCACAATTTCTTGCGACTAAACTTTCTATCGCTGACGGTGCATCTGATGCCGATATCGCAAATGAAATTTCCGATGCTGATAATTTCCTTTCAACTTACGATTGGACTGACTGTAAAAGTTTGAGTAAGTCAGAACAAAAAGATGTACTTATACTTAAGACAACTTTTGATGACTACAATAACGGTTATATCGGACCTGGTCATTGTGACGAATATGATGAAGATAATGATTATTCAGATGGCTCTGACTCTGATGATAATGATTGTGACAACGACGACGATTCTGATGATCATCATAAGAAAAAGCATGACAAAAAAGACAAAGATCACAAAAACAAACACGATAATGATGACGACGACCATGATGGTAATGAAGGTGGTTGTTAAGCATACTAAAATTCTCTAATAGAATTAAGAAAAACCCGTTTGCTTAAGCGAGCGGGTTTTTTTATATGGCGTTCTGTGAGATTTTGACGATACTTACAGAATGAAAAAGATATATACAATCCTCGCACTTCTTATAATGACTTCAATGGTTTCGGCTCAAGATGCTGATTCACTTTTTGATAACAACACTGCTTTTTATGAAGGCAAAACATTCAACTATATCATCACCCCTCCAGAGGGTTATAAATTAAACTCAGAAGAGTCCAAAGATGATGGCTACTCCTTTGCATTTATCCCGACAGGTGAACAATACGACTCTGCCTCGCTGATAATCGGTATCAACATTTTCAAAATCAAACCGACCAAAGATAACCCATTCACTCTTGAGATGCTTATCAATGAAGACACCACAGCGATACGAAAACATTACGGCAAAGATATCGAGATTTCAGAAGTAGAACCTATTGTCACCGCAACAACTGACAAACTTCGGACGATATATTTTAACTCAAGTGAAAATGTTTTACCGAATGTGATGATGTCTTATCTTGATGGCACTTCGGAGGTTTTGATTTTTGACCTGACTATTTCAAAAAGCATCCCTCGATTTAAAGCCGAAACTATTTATTTGGAATGCCTGCAAAATGTCAAAGCCCTCACTACCGGCAAAATCGACATCGGCTAGCAGCCTAAGCCTGTTTTATTAATACTCGTAGTATTCCAGTAGGTCAGAACCCCGCAATGCAGATTGTAAGCCTTTAGTGGTTCTGAAAAAATTTATCTATTTTTGCCGCGAGTTTAAAATCTCTATTTGTGAGACCGCCGACATCATGAGAACTTAAAGAAATTTTCACTTTATTATAAACATTTTCCCAGTTAGGATGATGGTCAGCTTTCTCTGCCTCTAAAGCAACAGAAGTCATAAAAGAAAAAGCGTCGATAAAGTTTTCAAATTGAAATTCGTGACAAATGAAAACACCTTTTAATATCCATCCATCATGTAAACTTTTGAGTTTTTCAAAAATTTCATCATCATTTAGTTTTTTCATAAATTGGTATTCCCTTACGTATCATCTGTGGCAGAATCATATAATTATACTTTTATTTTATACGGAAGAATTTACAATTTAGTGGGAAGTTTTGAACAACTTAATAGAACACTAAAGATGAAATACCTTGTTCGTTATTTTTTTATAATGTATCATCCTACATTACGGGTTGTTGGTTTTTAAATAATTATCTATATTTAAATTATAAGTTAATCTGAAAGCCAATCGAGGTTCTGATGAAAAAAGATGAGAGACCAATTATAGTAGATCAAAGTTTCAACTGTTCCATCGAAACTCTCTGGGATGCCATAACTCAAGTTGATCAGATGCGAAGTTGGTTCTTTGATAATATTCCATCTTTTAAACCAGAGGTAGGTTTTGCGGTTCAGTTTAATGTCAAAACTCCCGAACGTGAATTTCTGCACCTTTGGGAAATCATCGAAGTTATCCCTTGTAAGAAAATCGTATACAACTGGAGATATAAAAACTACCAAGGAGATTCTACGGTAGAGTTTGCTTTATTTACACATAAAGATAAAACAATTTTACAAGTAATATCTACTGTACTCGAGGAATTCCCCGATGATATACCGGAATTTAAAAGAGAAAGTGGTGTTGCGGGGTGGACATTTTTTATTCAGGACAACCTCAAGCGGTATTTAGATAGAGAATAGATTTATGCAATAAAAAAGGTCAGGACTTAGAGACCTGACCTATGATTTATATTAACACACCCCTTAGTCCCCTCTTTGAAAAGGGGAAACTAAAGGAAAACTTATAGCATACCTAAATATTTGTCGTTTTCAAATTTACTGACATGCATACGGTACTCGTCCCATTCCATTTTCTTATTTTCAATAAGTTTGGCATGGATATGTTCGCCTAGAGTCTCTTTGGCAAGTTCAGAATTTTCAAATGCGTGGATTGCATTCTCAAGTGAATCAGGAAGAGTCTCGATATTTAATTTCTCTTTCTCTTTCTCAGTCATACCAAAGATATTATCTTCAATCGGTGCTTCAAGAATAAGTTTATCCTCGACACCTTTCATCCCTGCAGCAAGTAACATCGTAAATGTCAAATATGGATTTGCAGCCGGGTCTGGTGAGCGAAGTTCAATACGAGTCGCTTTCTCTTTGCCAACACGATACATCGGCACCCGAATCATAGATGAACGGTTGCGACGTCCCCAACTAATATAAACCGGGGCTTCGTAGCCCGGCACTAAACGTTTGTATGAGTTGACCCACTGGTTTGTGATAAGAGTAAACTCTTTGATATACTTAAGAACCCCGGCGGTAAACTGGCGACCAAATTCTGAAAGATTGTATTCACCTTTATTGTCAAAGAAGAGGTTTTTGTTACCTTCAAAAATAGAGATATGACAATGCATCCCTGAACCGTTCTGACCATAAATTGGTTTTGGCATAAAGGTCGCATAAAGACCATGTTCTAAAGCAATTTCTTTAACAATGAATTTATAAATCTGGGCAAAGTCACCCATGACAAGTGCTTCCTGATATTTCAAATCAATCTCATGTTGCGAATGGGCAACTTCATGATGAGAACATTCTACAGGAATATCTATCGCTTCGAGAGCATTTACAGTACGTTTCCGAACCTGAGTTCCCCTGTCAACAGTACCATAATCAAAATAACCTGCTTTGTCGATTGCTATAGGTTCGTTATCATTTTCAAAATAGAAATATTCAAGCTCAGGACCGATAAAACAGGTCCAACCTTTGTCTTCAAGTTTTTGAAGATTCTTTTTTAATGCCCATCTTGGATCGCCATCATATGGAGTACCATCGGGGTAAGTGATGTCACAAAACATCATCGCAACACGTTCACCGGCGATTTCCCAAGGGATAATCCGAAAAGTACGAGGATCAGGCATAGCCATCAGATCGGACTCTTCAATTCGTGCAAACCCTTCAACCGAAGAACCATCGAATCCCTGACCTTCTTCCATAACTTGTTCAATCTCTGAACGAGTAATAGACATCCCTTTGATTTGTCCTAAAATATCGGTAAAACAAAGCCTGATGTATCTTACACCGGCTTCATCTATCATCCGTAAAATATCTTCTTTGGTTTTGGTCATTTGAACTCCTCAATCGGATATATATAATTCTAATTTATTTTCTAATAAGCGACTATTATAATCTATTAACTAGGAAACACAATAACTAAATGAGACAAAGTTGAAAATTTTAGATATCGTTAGAAAGCGACAGCGTTATTTCTTTTGTTTTAGGCACTAGTTGTCTCAGCCTAACCCCTGCCATATCAAAAATTCTGCGAGCAGCAATAAACACATCGGCATCGGCGTATTTATCTGAGAGAAAGACAACTTCTTTAATCCCAACTTGCACAATCAATTTAGCACAATCATTACATGGAAAAAGAGAGACATAAATCGACGCTCCTTCAAGCTGCATTTTATTTGACGAATTTGTTATTGCGTTCATTTCAGCATGACAAACATATGGGTATTTGGTGTCTAAGTAGTCGCCTTCTCTGTCCCAAGGAAGCAAATCATCGGAGCATCCGATTGGGAACCCATTATATCCGATACCAATAATCCGTTTTTTACTATTTACAATACATGCTCCCACTTGGGTAGATGGGTCTTTTGACCGTTGTGCCGAAAGCTGGGCGGTCGCCATGAAATATTCATCCCAATTGATATAATCTGTACGTTTTGTTTTCATAATGGGATGAATATACAGATATTCTCTGCTATTGAAAAGTGAAAGTTGCTTAACTTTGAAAGAAAAATAATAATAAATACAACTAATTTCGGTTGACTCTCGTAATATATTAATGTAATATCAGGGTATAAGAATTTGGAGTAAGAGATAAACTTTAGCTTTATAGAAATGCTGATTTTAAAGACATTCCTATGACATACAGCTCATTAAAACAAGTATACTTTTATTTTTAGATAGAAAATATCGCCGTTGTCCTAACTTCCCTCCCCCGTCATGGGCGCTTTGCTCCCGTGATGAACGGACAGCGGCTTTTTTATTGCATTTTTTTGAGAATCTTACAAATCAATTCATTTAATGAGACAATAAATATCTTATCTTAGAGTTGTTTTGATAATTTTGACAGAAGTGTACTGGGGGATGTTTGTTTTATTGCTATTGAGCTGCAATTATTGAATTTGGCAAATAATTGGATTTTTTTGCCGAATGCTTTTATAAATAATTCGGTCGGTTGGAACCCGTTTTCTAAATAGATATTATGCACGATAAGTTGCCCGATTTTTCGATCAGCCTTGGCATCAAGACGACCGACAAGTTTATCTCCCCACAAAATTGGTAAGACGAAATAACCGAATGTCCGTTTTGGTTTCGGCAGATAACATTCGATTGTGTACTCAAAATTAAATAGTCTTTGCATTCGGTCCCGCAATATAACAGCATTGTCAAATGGCGACAAAATATGTAGTCTGTCTGCTTTCTTTTTGATGGGGTAATTTCTGTCAATAAAATCGTTCAGAGCAAAATATGTGTCTTTGAGAGAATCTACTTCTATTTCCATCACAGTTTTGTTTATAAGTAGAAGTTGCAGATGCTTCTCAATTGCTTTTTTATCAACCTGATGGTTATGTTTCTTTATTTCTGAAAGTGTCGCGATACCATATGACTGCAACGCCCGCTTTATCCAAAAGACGGATTGCTCTTTTTGGGTTGGAGTTTTTGTGTTGATATAGTCTGGAAGTACCCGTTTGGTCAGGTCATATTTCCGATGAAAATTCTGACGCTCGGAAACCATCAGCTTCCCCTGCCAATATAAAAGTTCAAGACCGATTTTTGCCGGTTTGAAATCCCACCATCCTTTTACTTTTTTTGTACCGACAGCCTCAAAATCTTTTGAACCTAAGGCACCCTCTTGTTTGATACGTTTTACGATTTGAGGTAAAAGAGTTCGAGTTTTTTCAAACCGTATACTGCTCCACTTGCCATCCGGTTTATTAAAACGTTTGAATGCATGAGTGTAAAACCTGTAATCCTCAATCGGGAGATACGACATAGCATGTCCCCAGTATTCAAAGATTCGCTTATCATCGGCTAAGAGCTGATCGAGAGACTCAGGCTTGTAGTCTTGGCATCGTGTCCAGAGAGTGTGATGATGCGCCCGTGCTATCACCGAGATAGTATCTATCTGAGTGTAGCCGAGATGCTTGATAGCTTCTTCGACGCCATCTTTACCTTTAGGAAGTTTTGGCTTTCCATAGAGAAGCGATGCGTGCAAGGCAAGCCGCCTTGCTTGCGTTCCTGTGATTTTCAGAGTTGATGACATAGTTTGAAGATATGTAGTTTAGGTCTGATTAGCAATGGTGGGCAGACAGAATGTGATATTGGAAATTCCTGTCATTGCAAGTTCACCTTGGTAATTGTGACAATCTCATCTTTGTATAATGCCTTACCTGCTTTTTTTATGTCATACCTGCGGAGGCAGGTATCTAGGACTTTCTAATTGCTAGGAGTCCAATACAGATTTATCTTGAAGCCAAACCCATCTGCTTCAGATGCACTATCATAATTGAAAAAATGAGAGTAAGTTAATGAAAATGTAAAACCACTCCTACGATGTTTTCCGTCAATAAGGAAATATGTCATTCCTACTGCCGGGGTGACTAGAATCCCCCGGTCTAAACCTTTATCTCTTATAAGTAAAAAATCTGTTGAATTAGAAAACCCAATAGAAGTTTTTTTACTGATTTTATATTGAATTGAACTAAAAGGAGAATAAAAAAGAAATGTTGTTAATCTAGGTGAATCCCAAAAATCTTCTTTTTGATTTGGGTAAAATATTTTATCAAGCTTACTTCCTACGTAATACAACACTAAAGAAACCGGTAATTGAAAACTATATCTGAAAGTTTGAGAATTTCTTCTTACAAAAGAGATAGGCATTAATGCAAACCTATATTCTAATGATTTATTTTTATATATGTTCCCTCCACTTAAAAAGATTTGATGTATACTAACTGAATTATTCTCAATATGACCATAATCAATAAACATAGCTGAATAATTTTCATTGAAAGAATCAGATTTATTTTCTTGAGCACTAGTAGTATAGAACATTGCTAATAACAAAGCAGAAATTTTCCAGAAGTTTTGAATAATCTTTCCATCCATACTTTATAAACGCTGTTATTGTCTTTATTGTCAAGCTTGAAAGACAAGAGTGCCACACTCCCTTTGGTCGTTCGCAATGACTGCTGTTGCAGAATCTATACATCATCAATGTAATTTCACACCCTCACCAGTACTATGAGATGAAATATAATTTTGAAAAGAAAGTGTAAATTGTAAAAAAACGCTATATACGAAAAACGAACCCATTTTGCTGTAAGTTAATAAGATTGATTTAATTACAAGGAAAAAGTTGTTTCGCAATGTGGATAACTTTAGAAAAGTACTCGTAGGTCGGTGTTCCGATTCTATAAAAATATAATCGAGAAACCCGACAGAGTATATTTGAAAAGGCAGAACTGCTAAAGAGCTTTAAAGCTCGTCGAGTTCTGCCCTACAAATAACTGAACGTAAATACATATAAGTATAGGCAGGTCTCGGAAAGACCTGCCCTACAATTATATGGTTCCCCGCTTTCGCGAGGATGGTTTGGATGCCTATTCGGATAGCATCGTCAGGAACCCTTTCCTGACGAAAATTAATCAATCGTTACTCTTTGCTGTTACCGCGGTCGAGGTAATCTTTGAGTGAGCCGAGCAGATCAATTGGAACCGGGAATATCATAGTTGAGTTTTTCTCAGCGGATACCTCAACAAGCGTCTGCAAGAACCTAAGCTGCATCGCATTTGGAGCAGTTGCGATAACATTAGCAGCATCGGCAATCTTTTGTGATGCCTGGAATTCACCTTCGGCATGAATAACTTTTGCCCGACGTGCACGTTCTGCCTCGGCGTGTTTCGCCATGGCACGAGTCATTTCAGGTGGTAGATCGACATTTTTCACTTCAACAACAGAGACTTATATTCCCCAAGGTTCGGTTTGTTCGTCGATAATTTTTTGCAGACGGGCATTGATTTTTTCACGTTGAGCAAGCAAATCATCAAGTTCAACCTGCCCTAAGACTGACCGAAGTGTTGTCTGGGCAATTTGTGAAGTAGCTTCAAAAAAGTTTGCAACAGTCACGATAGCGTTATTCGGATCAGTCACTTGGAAATAGAGAACAGCGTTTACTTTGATAGAGACGTTATCCTTGGTGATGACATCTTGTGGCGGGATATCATAAGTGATAACACGCAAATCGACACGTGTCATTTTTTCAATAAATGGAATAAGGATTATCAACCCCGGTCCACGAGAACCTACGAGTCGACCAAGACGAAAGATAACGCCACGTTCGTACTCTTTTAAAATTTTGACAATGTTAAAGATTAAGAACATAAAAATAAAAACAAGAATCAGGATTCCTTGAAATGGCATAATAACCTCGATATTTTTAGATTTTTTTGACTTTTAAAAGTAATTTATTAACTGCCGTAATTGTTACTTTGTCACCACGTACCAGGGTTTCATCGGACTCCGCCTGCCACAACGCACCGTTTAGATAAACCATATTTTCAGCACGCACTTCTGCGGTAAGACCAATCATTCCTTCGTTGCCGGTCGTTGGTCTTTGCTTGCGGTCTTTAATAACGAGAGTCATTATGAGTGCCATAAACAAACCACCAAGTGTGACAATCGCAATAAGAAGAGATTTAGAAACTTGCAGTTCAGGGTCTACCGAATCAAATAACATAGTACCTCCTAGGAAAAATGATACCAAGCCGCCAATCGCTAAAATGCCATGAGAGACAACTTTTATTTCGGCTATAAAAAGAGCCACCGCAAAAAGAATTAGTAAAATACCTGCCACATTGTATGGAAGAGTTTGCGATGAGTAGAGAATCAATATGAGTGAAAGCACGCCAACAACCCCGGGAAGAATCGCTCCCGGATTATACAGTTCAATAGTTATACCTGCAAGCCCAAATGCCATAAGCATCATTATAAAATCGGGGCTGGTGAGAAGTTTTAACAGTTTTTCGGCGATAGTCATTTCAATTGGAATAACGCTTCTTTCTTTCAAACTCAAAACTTTTTTGCCTACAGTTGTTTCTACTACAAGCGAATCAAGTTGGTCGAGGAGACCTTCAACATCCTCAGCAGTGAATTCAACAACACCCATTTCGAGTGCCTCTTTGCTAGTTATGTTGACAGATTCACGGACAGCTTTTTCTGCCCATTCGATATTTCGCCCATGTTTTTCAGCGTACGATTTTATCTGTGCGACTGCATCGTTGGTTACTTTTTCATTCATGATAGAATCAATATCCTGTCCTTCACCGCCGACAGGATGTGCCGAGCCGATATTGGTCGTGTGTGCCATTGCCGCGATATGGGATGCATATAAAATGTATGCTCCCGCCGAGCCGGCGTGTGAACCTTGTGGATAGACAAAAACGCAGACAGGTGTTTCGGATGCTAATATCGCTGAACAGATTTTTCTCGTTGTTGATGTATAACCGCCCGGAGGGTTCATCGTTATAAGAAGAAGTTCAGCTTGGTCGTCATCGGCTAGTTCTATCGCATTGATAATGCGATCGTGCATAACAGTACCAACCATGCGATCGACATGCAATTGATAAACGATTGATTCAGTTGTGGAATCAGTTGAGTCAGTCAGATTTTCAGCGTAAGAATTTTGTATGATTAGAAAGGATGAAAAAAGAAAAGTTAACAAATATCGAGTTACATTTTTCATACTGAAATATGTTATAGTAATTGTTTGTTGTCAATAACAATTCGTAACAAAAGAGCATTCATAGATTGCTTTTTATTTTTTAAAATAAGTCATACGGGTCATAAACAACCTTACCGTCGAAGATGGTTGCCAATGCTTTCATATCATATAACTTTGTAGGAGCAATTTTAGTGATGTCGCCTGACAACACTACGAGATCAGCAGGGTAATTCGGCATTAGCATACCACGGCAATGTTCCTGACCTACCGCTATTGCAGGACCAACAGTGTAATGATAGAGTGCTTCGGTAGCCGATATCTTTTGTTCAGGATAAAACTTTTCACGGCTTTTAGGTTTGGCACGCAAAACCGCGGCGGCTATTCCATCAAGCGGTTTCATCGGTTCAATCGGCGCATCGGAGCCAAAAGCTAAATCAATTTTCATTTTTTGCACTGTGTTGAAGACAAAAGCATTCTCGCCTTGTTTACCCCAATACTTATTTATCATTTTAATATCAGACGGGCAATGCGATGGCTGCATCGATGCAACGACGTTGAGCTCTTTGACTCGTTTTAAATCTTTTTTACGAATCAACTCCATATGTTCGATACGATGTCTTGCTCCAAAGTGGGTTGCAGGAAGCTGCTCGATAGCATCGAGGACATTGGCAACTGCTTTGTCACCGATAGCATGAGTGGCACATGGAAAACCAAGCTTGTTTGCTTTTTTCATTTTTTTCAGCATTGATTTTGATGACTCTACTTCGATACCAAAGTTGTCTTTGGAGCCTATATATTTATGAAAACATAATGCCGACTGAGAACCCAAAGCACCATCGGAATAAATTTTTACACCTGCTAAGCGAAGGTAGTCATCACCGGTACCGAATAGAATTTTATGCTCTAGAAGTTCATCAAGAGATGTCTCGGGAAAGTAATAATTTATTCGAAGACCAAGTTTGCCTTTTTCTGTCTGTTCCGCAAAAAAGGCAAAACCATCTTTTTGGTCAAAAGAATGTACGGCGGTGACACCATTTTCATAGGCAAACTGCAGAGCTTGTTTGTATAGTTGCTGAAGTTTACTTTTTGATGGAGATGGGATTTTTTTATAGATGTCGATATACGATGACATCTCGCGAAGGATTCCTGTTGGTTCGCCGTTTTCAAAACGAACTATTGCTCCGCCCTCGGGCTCTTTTGTTGTCGAAGTTATACCTGCTATTTTGAGTGCTTTGCTGTTGACCCATGCTGAGTGTTGGTCTTTTGAAAAGATAAATGCCGGTCTTCCGCCTGTGACAGAGTCGAGCATATTTTTATCAGGTTCGACGAATTTTTTAAATTGATCAGGCGAATATCCCTCACCGACTACCCATTCGTTTTTGCCAAGTGTTGAGGCATATGATCTGATCTTCTCAAGGCATGCTTCGATAGATTCAACACCATGCAGTTTGACACGCCCTAAAGAGATCGCAAAAAAGTAAAGATGGGTATGGGCATCGGTCAGCCCGGGAATAACTGTTTTGCCTTGGAGGTCAATCTTTGTATACGATTTAAAATCGGGGTCATGTTCTAAATTATTTCCAACTGCGATGATTTTGTTTTTATAAAGAGCGATAGAATTAACTACAAGAGAATCGGCTTGGGTATATATAACAGCATTATGAAGCAGGGTCTTAGCTTTCAAAATTCTCTCCTTTGATACGAATATCTCCCGAACGTGCTGTGATTTTACGACGATCGGTTTCTTCTAGAATTGGAATTGTATATTTGCGAGACATATCAAATTTTTCTTTTAAGTCAGAGACTTTGAATTCGTTGTTTTTCTGTAAACTATCTTTTATGAACAGAATAATTTCATTCCACGCATCTGTCAAAAACAAAAAGTCAGCTCCGCATTTGTTCGCTTGCGATGTGTCGATAATAAAGCGGATTGCATTTCGCCCTTGTTTACCAAGGTGGATAAGATTTTTAATTGTAGGTGGAGTGTATTTTTGTATAGCGAGTTCATTCATAATCAGTTCATAAGTGTTTTTTACGGCCCCCTTGAGAACCATCTCTTGTCCGGTTGGCGTATACTTATCGTTAGTTTTTAAAATCTCACCTGTAGAAATAAGATACTTAAGAAATATTCCGACTTTAGAATTTTGCAAAGTAGAAACTTGTTCAATTTGTTCGATGAGTAAACCGTTCAGATGTGCATTTTCTTCAAGATGTTTTTCTATCTCTTGTTTAAAAACAGTAATCGCATCTTTAAAATATTGTTCAAAATAAATATGACCCTCAAAAATTTGAATGACTTTTTTCTGCCACATATTTTTAATTTGATTATTGACCGCTTTTTCAGAAAAGTCAGCAAGAGGAAGCATGCCCTCTTTTGGAAGGATAAATTCTTTTTGCAGTTCGGTAAGAATTAGTTTCTCTAGTGTCAAATTCGTTCGCTCTTGTAAATATCCAAAAGAATCATAATTTTTCTTGCGTGGAAAATATGGAAGGTAATCTAAAACTTCTCCCCCGCCGATAGTCACCATCGGGGTCGGGAGTCGCCCAATATATTTTTCGCCAAGCAATGCGTAGAGAGGATTATCGGGCTTGAAAAAAACTATGCCTTGTTCACCGGGATTAATATACTTAGTATTTAAAAGTCGAACTTCCCCCTCGACTTCTGTCGTGCCAATGATGCACAGCATTCTTCGTCGGTCCTCAAGAGGTACGGCAGCATGCGGTAACATTTCTATAGAGAGGGCGAGGACTTTATTTTCAAATACTTGATCTATATTTTGGTCAGCAAGTATTACTCCACCTCGTTCGCGTATTGATTTATCAACTCCTGTAAATGATACGGCCGTGCGTTGTCCCGGGACTGCTGTGTGGACGTCGGCATTGTTAGAGTGTAGTGATTTAATTTTTGCTTCAACGTTTGCGGGAAAAATATTTATCGTTTGTCCAACTGTGAGTTCTCCACCTCGAAGTGTCCCGGTCACAACTCCGCCTATTCCCGGTCGGATAAAAGTTCGGTCAATATAGAGCCGAGGTTTGCCAATGTTGCGTTGTGATTTTATCTTAGATGGGAGAGTATGTAAGTATGATTGGAGTTCTTCAAAATTATCACCGGTAATCGCTGACACTTTTATAATCGGAGCATTTTCTAAAAAACTCCCAGCGACTTTTTCTTTTATTTCAGCTTCGAGTAAATCCAGCCACTCTGCATCAGCTAAGTCGGATTTATTTATTATGATGATTCCGTTTCTAATTTTCAGTAATCTGACAATTTGAAAATGTTCTTCCGATTGAGGCATCCATCCATCATCGGCAGCAATAACAAGCATGACAACATCGATACCGCCAACACCGGAAACCATATTTTTCACAAACCGTTCATGACCGGGTACATCAACAAATGCGATAGTTTCATTTTCGGGAGTTTCATAAAAAGCAAAGCCTAAGTCGATAGTCATTCCTCGTGCTTGTTCTTCGGGAAGTCTGTCAGGGTCGGTATTGGTCAGTCGTTTCACGATTGCAGATTTGCCGTGATCAATATGTCCTGCGGTACCTATGACTAGCATGAAATTTTTTGAAAGATTTTTTTTATTGATTGCTCAAGATATGGGAGGTCATCTGTTTCTACCGCTTTCAAATCTAAAACAAAACGGTCATTATCGATTCGACCTATAATTGGGTATTCTAAATCACGAAACTCTTTCATCAGTTTGTTCGGGCTAAAGCTCGATGAGAAAATAACAGCGACCGAAGCAATATCTGATTCGGGCAATGCTCCCCCACCGACAAAGGCTTTGGTTGCTTCAACAGAGAGACCGTCAGGGGTGCCTAAATTTTTCTGAATTAATTTCCCACGTTTATATAATTCCGACTCAGAGACATAAAGCATATTCCAGAGTTTAATTTTTTCTGACCAACTATTATCAAGGTAGTACATGAGTAGTTTTTCTCAAATGGCAAAGACAATCTTGTCGGCACGCATAGCTCGAAAGAGAGGGTTCTTTTTAATTTTTGTAACTAAATCATTTTTACCAACTATAAGTCCTGCCTGAGAACCACCGAGAAGTTTGTCTCCTGAGAAACAAGTTATGTCGGCACCATCACGGACCGACATCTGCACTGTTGGTTCAGCGTAGCCAAGTATTTTTTTAGTCGGCACAAAAACACCACTGCCCAAATCATTCACGACCGGAATTGCATGCTTCTTCCCTAGTGTAACAAGTTCTTTGAGAGTTACTTGTTCGACAAAACCTTTTTGGACAAAATTACTTTGATGAACTTTGAGTATAATCCCGGTTTTGTCAGTGATCGCATCTTCATAGTCTTGTAGAGTTGTAATATTAGTAGATCCTATCTCGACAAGTTTTGCTCCTGCTTTTTTTAAAATATCAGGGATACGAAAGCCACCACCGATTTGCACTAGTTCTGAACGGGAGATTATCACCTGTTTTTTATTGCTTAAAGAATTTATAATCAGAAACAATGCAGCGGCACAATTATTAACAACTGTCGCCGACTCTGATTGTGAAAGTTCGGATAAGTAAGCCTCGCACGCTTCGCCACGTTTACCACGTTTGCCGGAGAGCAGATCAAATTCGACGTTGCCAAATCCTACTGTTGTCTTACGGATTTCATCAAAGAGTTCATCGGACAACGGCGCCCGCCCTAAATTTGTATGCACAACAATTCCGGTGGCATTGATAACTTTTGTAATTTCTTTTCGTTTTACATTATTTGATACAGTGCTGATTCTTTTGATTATAGAATTTGTTGTAACTTCTTTATTTTGCTTAAAGTCAAGTTTTGCTTGTGCTATAGAATCTTTCACAATATTTGCCACAATAGGTCTTGGGAGCAGACGTATGAGGGCGGTGATTTTTTTGTTTTGAAGGAGTTCTTCCACAGAGGGAAAATCTCTTAATTGAGTTATTTTACTTTTTGCCATAATGATTTGTTGTAGATTATTTCTGCTACAACTTTCCCAACTGATTCGAGTGATTCGGCTGAACAATTTTCCGGTGTATCATGTTCAGTATGCCAATATGCATAATCAAAGTCAATAAGGTCTACCGTAGGAACACCTGCTAAGATTAGTGAAAGGTGGTCATCTTGAATTGCATATTTTATAGAGTCTATAAATCCGTGTACGTTTAATTTTTTGGCAGTTTCAAAAATAAGGTCGTTTAAACTTTTGGCATTATCTTCTGAATATTGTTCGCGGTAAATAGTCAAATCTTTGTCACCAATCAGATCAAGCACAATACCAAATTTATATTTACCTCTGATACCTCTTTTGGCAAATTCTTTTGAGCCGAGCATATAATATTGAATATCTCCTGACTTACCCCAGTCTTCGCCATCAACAAAGACAAAATCAATGTTCAACTCCGGTTTAACTTCTGAAAAAATATGAGCAAGCTCAAGAAGAGCGGCTACCCCTGAGGCACCATCGGAGGCACCATCGATAGGTTTATCTTCAAACTGTTTATCAAAGGCATGATCCGCCCGAGGTCTGCTGTCGTAGTGTGCCATCAAGACAATTGTCGGAGCGTCGGGGTCCGTAATAATCGAACCTATGACATTGACCATCGGTATATTTTTTTGGGAGTATGGATCAAAAAAAACAAAGTTTTGTGAATCAACCGGAATCTGTAATTCTTTGAATGTCTGGTAGAAAAATTCCCGACAATCTGCTGATGCTTTTGAACCTGGTACTCTTGGACCGAATGCGACTTGTTTTTCCAGATACTCAAAAGCTCTTTCGGCATTAAATTGTGGAGGTGTTATATGTGTATCAGATTGGCATGCAACAAATGAAATCGATACAAAAAGTGTTATGACTAGAAGAGTTGTTTTCATTGGAGTAAGGTGACTGATTTCCCACTATAAGTCAATTGAAAAATTAGAAAGTAATTTCTGTCCAAAGTTGTACTTCGCGGGTATGGCTGGTTCGTGTACCTTTGACATCTTGCCATCTCATTGTTATGCCACCTTTGATTTGACGACTAAACGAATAAGCGATTATAGGATTAAACGAGATAGTCGATTTGTCGTTAGTTACATTGTCTACCCCATCTACTCTTTCATTTTCAGTAATCGAAGAATTAAACTTAACGTTCATAGAAATATCTACAGTAGATTTAAACTTGAGCCTTCCAAAGATAGGTATAGAAATTCCATGAGGCGATGTAAATGAATATTTTGATGATAGCGCAAAAGTATTTTTTGTCGTGGTAGATGTTGACTGTAGTTCTTTTGTAGCACTATTAAAGGTGTCATTGATATTCTGCGAACGTGAGACAGAACTATTTAGAGAAAGGGATTTGAACAATTTGAAATTAACTTGCAGCAATGGACTGTATGAGATAGATGTGCTTTTACTAATGATAAAGTGATCGGTAGCATCTGTTATATCAAGCCTTGTTTTCACTGACTTTGAATAGCCGGTTCTCGGAGAAAATATCTCAATAAATCTGTTTACATACTTTTGAATCAGAGGAAGGTGTCTGAATTTTTTAATACGAATATTAAGTTCAGGCCAATTTTCAGAAACATTTTCATACTTTGTTGTTGTCTTAATCAGATCCCGAGTAATCGATCTCCGAAATTTTACAGTTGTGACAAGACCACCCAAAAGTGTAAAACCAGAAGAGATATCATATGACTCACCATTATTTGATTTATGCACAGCGGTCTGCGATTCGACTATTTCAATGTCTGCTTCATCTTTAAAACCAAACAGATAGGAAGCACTAGGTCTACCAATCATTCCCGGCAAAGTATTTGAGAAATTTGAGCTGTAATTATATTTTATCGGATTTATCCAACCGGTTAATTTTCTTAAGCCAACTAAAACAGGCTCATAAAATTTCTTTTTAGTTTTATTCTCTTCTTCAATGACATTCTTCCTTTGTCCACCACGACGCCCACTGAAAGTTCTTTGGGAAGATGCTTTTTTTCCTCCTAGTACGGCTTGATGATTAAACGTTCCTCCAACAGACGTACTCCGAGTGAGTGCCGAACGTCTTGATGGAATCAGAAGTCCAACTTCAAAGTTATCCGTATAAGAGGACCTGAAAGTGAAGCTTGAGGTAAAGAAGCTCAATAGCTTCGGATCATAGGTAAGAGAAAATTTTTGTAAATATTGATTTTCGAGACCTAGTTTGAATTTATCTTTATTCAGAGTAAAATGAATTAGCTCCAGCCGACTCAGATCGCGGCTTGTTGCATAATTATATTTTGCTACAAAATTATCAAAAATCTTATAATCAACATTCATTGCTCCTTGAAATGCCCGTGTTAATGATGATCTTCTTTTGAAATTTATATTATCATTTAAAGAAAGGTTTCGAGAAAAATTCCCACTCATTGTCCATGAATTTGGGTATAAGGAGAGTTTAGATTTTGATGCTCTTTTTAAAATAGGAATTGATTTGAAAACCGAAAAGATTGATACTTTTGGAATCTTTTTTATGTTCAAGTTGTAATCAGCTTTAAAAGTAAGGTTCTCACCATACCTAAATGGAGTCACCACATCTTTGAAAGTTGATTGTCTATAAGACATACTTGTATTTAATCTGTTGAGCAAGACTGAGAAAAGTGGATTGCTTGTTTTATTCCTAAATTTTAATGATACCGAAATCGATTTTGATTCTGAGACTCTTTGTTCTTCCAGCCGTACTGATTCAGGAAGAACAATATCAGAATTGTTTCTGAGAAGTGGAGTCCGTACCGATTTTGAATACGCAAAAGTAACAGGAATCCCGGCGTTCCAAGAACGAGGTAGTAACTTTTGCAATTTAAATGTAATAGACGAATTGAAATTGGTTGATTGCTCACCTGATCCTAAGTTATTTTGCGAGCCACCTCTGGTTGCGGCTGAGAGTCCTCTAAAATATGGATCGGTTGATTTGAGAGACACGTTATAATTAATAAAGTCTGCCATATTACCACCAACAGAGATTCTTCCTGCAGTACCAACATCTTTTCTCACATCGGTAACTCGTAATTCATCTACCCAAATATCACCCGAAATTGGTATAGTTGCATCTTCGTTGACAACACCTACAGCAAGGAATTTAATTTCATTTACATTTGGTCTTCCAAAAACACGATATTTGTCATTCGCCACTTGCAGCACTTCTCCGGGAGGCAATTCTTTTAAGGCGGAATCTTTGAGAGCTGTCAGTTCGTTGAAATCAATATTTACATAATTGGATTCATCCCAACCCGGTTTTATCTTTGTAAAAAACTCATAATAGTTTTGATCATCACGACCAAGTCTGAAGAAAAACTTCAATCCGTTTTTATATTCATCGGTATCAAATACGTCAAGAGAATCACCATGAACAAACATTTCCATTCGTCTATAACCCGAATATCTATCTACAGAAAGAAGCTCTTTCACAGCAATGCAAGTATCAAAATGGTTTAGATCAGTAAAAGTAAGCCGTAATGCTTTTTGAACTTCAGTCACGTTAGTAGTTGGGTCTTCGTAAGCCTCAACATCAGGAGGTGGATCGAAGGTTGCGTCGACATCGTCACTAATTGAAGAGACAACAAAAGTAGATTTCATATTTGAAAGAGGTGAAAAAATTACAGAATCTCTCCAATTTGGCTGCACGAAATACCAATCGGCAATTTCAATAGTATCTTCTTTAACTCTATCTTCTTCGCCTTCCATCCATATCCGAACATGAGTAATTTTATCCCATTCAGGCGGGTTGTTTGGGTCGTCCATAAATATACCGACCAAAGCATCCGGATCTCTGATAGGAATTTGATAGGTTACCCATGGCACAGGTGTTGGACTTCCAAGAGGAACTTCAGGATAAGTTTCAGAGCCTTCGACTAGAAAAGAATCAGGATAATTATCTAAATCTAAGACATATGAGAAATAAGAGTTTTGACTTTTAGATGTAAACACCGAAGAGTAGCTCTCTTTATCAGGAATTCGACTAGACCCACCATCGACCAAGTTTCCTTCAGTACCGTTCAAGAAATCATAGTATTGCGGATTGTTATAATCATCTTCATCAATAGCATCACATCCGTTATTCGGCAGCGGGCATTTTCCCTGACTATCAAAGAATGAATACCAGTTGTCACCATTAGGATCAACTTCTACAGAAGGGTCGTATGTAGAGTCAGGCGGAACTTCATCGGCATCCATAACCCCATCAAGACCTGTATCTTCTTCATCTTCAAGAATACCACTGACACCCTGCCCTTCGGTGTTGGCATTACCATCATCGTTAAGATCTTCATTTATAGTACCAAAATCGAAATGAATTTTACCTGTCGTACCTTTTAGTCTTACTTCAAAAAGTTTCACTCTGTTTTCTTGCAGAGGTGACCCACATGCACGCATGATGCCCCCCCAGGTTTTGGTCGTTGCAGAATCAACTACATTTGCACGTTCTGTTTTCAGAAATTGCTTCGGCCTGAAGATCATTCTGAAGGTTCTCATCGTTACGGAACCTACTTGTGTATCTCTGTTGTAGATATCGGTCACCGGAGTAACTGTTACCGGTCTATGCCAAAGTAGTTTAGATTGCACATAATCTTGTCCTTCAAGCTGCATTGGCTCAGTAGTACTTTTCCAAATAGTTCTAAATGTACCAAGCCCAACGTTGTCTAAGGCAGTTTCAAAATCATCTACATAGGCAACATCGTTCACATTAGGATTCGGATGTGACTGTGCAATTTCTGCTGATATAGTAATGTTAGATTTTGTTTCAGTTTCAATAAACGGTAATGCGTCAATCATCGATGTTATGAAATTAGGATGTAGTTTTAAAGAGATATCTGAATCGAAAATAATTGTTCTGGCAGTTTCTTGACCAACTTTTGGTTTTCTTTCCTGTGCTTTATCAGATTTATACAGGAAAGTTGTACCAAATTTTAAATCTTTGCTCCATTCATATTCTGCACGAATACCTAATAGAGTTTTTTTCTGTACGGCAAAAAACGGTGCATATTCAAAATCTATTTTAATCTCTGCGTTTGGATCGGTTGCTTTTACCGACCGAAGAGTTACCTGTCCGAAGTCATATTGAATATCATAGTCAGTACCTTTTTGGAGAACTTCCCCATTGACTGTTATCCGTTCGGAACCTTCGATAATATTGGCACGATTCAGACGAATAATCGAACCACGAGTGGTAGTGACTTTTTCAATATAGTATTCACTTGCTTCTGATTTCTCAGTCCAGGATGTATAGTCATACAAATCAGGGACTTTAATTTCTAAACTATCTACTTCTACGTCACCTATTTTATATTTAATATTATCATCAAATGGAGTCCTACTTGGGAAAATAACTAAACCCCATTGAGGTCTAAAGATAAAAGGATCTTCATCGAGTACACCGTCAGGATTATTAGTTCCTGAATTTACATTTTTTAAATCTAAGCCAAGGATTTCTAAATAGTCAGTAGCTGTCAGTCCATCACCTTGTATTGCTGTATTGGAACTCTGCTGTTCAGTACCATCAAGACCTTTTAAAATTCTGAATTTAATATCTTCAACACGGGAACCTCTTGGAATCACATAACAGTTACGCCACATTAAGGGCCAAATCGCATTTGATGGTCGGTAGCTATTGCTCTCACGGAGTAAAAGTTTTAATGTATATAATGGAGTGACCGTTCGCTCTTCTGTTAACTCATCGATTACGACACTCGAGTCATTTATGTCACCATACGTTGTTGTGGTAGTTACACCATTAATAACTTCTTCAACTTCCATCCAATAGCCAATATGAACTGTGCTTGATTGTGAAGCAGAAAAATATACATACGGAATACCATTATCAGTATTTTGAATAATCGTATATTTATTACCATCAATTTCTTTAATTAGTGTATTATTTCCGGTTACTTTATCTGTTGGGAATGACTCCGTATTACTTGGGTCGGCATAAAAATTTGCCAACAGAGGATTTTCCAGAACTTGATAACTTTGGACTGACTCATATAAAGAGATTTTATTGATTTTTTGCGTAGGTCTTAAAGGTTCATCAGATGGTAGTAGTAAATCAAAAATCCGACGTTCGGCATATTCGTAGTCTCGCATATATTCGACATTTTCTTCACCACCTGCAGTAATCGATGTTGTTTCTGATGAACCTTTTTCTTGTGATGCGATAGCAGTAAGAGTAAGATGTCCGATTTGTGCAGTTGTCTTGAGACCAAACAAACCTCTAATTCTAGAAGAGTAACCAACGAACTGCGTATTCGGAAGTGACAAAGTAGTATTACCAGCTTCAATAGTTTTTAAGACATCGTCTTCATCACCTCTGTAACGAATTTGGATTCTATTTGCGAGCGGTATATCTGTTTGGGAATCTTGAGAAACCTTTACGCTAATTTTTGTTCCAATAGTACCTTCGATATTAAAACGCGAGACCTGATCCATGACCAGCGACGGGAACTTGCTTTGACTTGTACCTGTCGTCGCTTCATCATTACAAGAGGATCTCCCTGCAAAAGAGATTCTTCTTTTTCCTGAAATTTTTAACCCGGCAGAACCTTCACCGAATATTTTTTGTAATCTTTTTGGAAGAGCAACTTGTACACCTAAACCTGATCGGCCGGTTCCGCCTCTCTCTACTTCTAAGGTTTTGGTAAAGTTCTCCCTGAGCGATTTCATCAAGGCAGTTTTAATCCTGAACTGCGAGTATTGCTGGGCATCAACAGAAACCGGGATTAGATTATATTTTTCTCTATTAAGTCCATAGTATTGAGTCTCAAAACGGATAGACCCTTCGGCAAAATTAGATCTTTTCGGAACTGGTTTAAAAGCGAGCCATCTTGATAAATGTTTATACGTTTTTGGATAAATTGCAACTGAGAAATTATTGTCTACATTTTTATAATCAGATATAAAAGTTGGTGGAGAATCAAGCTCGGCATGGAAGCCGATTTTTGCATGCGAAATTACAGCAGTTGTGAGCACTGCTATAAAGACACATATGAGGTGTATTGTTATTTTATTTTTTATATTCACAATAAATTAATAGATTGTGTTCATTTTTCTTAAATTATCAAACGTTCGATAGATTCTCCTTATGAAAAATTTCCAATCGAAATTACTTCATCTTCTAATGTGATGCCAAATTTATCAAACACTCTTTGTTTTAATATATCGGCTAATTCACGAATATCTTTCGATGTTGCAGTACCATCATTTATAATAATATTAGCATGTTTTTCAAACACTTTAGCTCCGCCAATTGAAAGTTCTTTTGCCCCGACCTGTTCAAGTAAACGCCCGGCAGGAAGTTTACCAAATTTTTCTTTTGGATCAGGGATATTTTTGAAAAAACTACCTGCACAAAACTGTTTTACAGGATGTTTTGAAGCTCGAATCGCTAATGTTTCATCAATTTGAGCAACTAATTTTTCTTTGTTTCCTTGTTGTAATCTTAACTTCAAAGATAAAACTATTTCTTTAGAGATTTTCAAATATGAGTCACGATATTTAAATTTACAGTAATCAGGGGTTACTTCTTTTACCTGACCGGTTTTATCAAGCAACAAGACAGTCTCGATAATATCTTTAATTTCACCACCGTAAGCACCGGCATTTCCATATACCGCACCACCAACAGAACCCCAAATACCAGCGGCAAATTCGATACCTTGTAAACTGTTCTCGGCAGCAAAGTTAACAAGAGACATAAGATCTTCGCCGGCACCGCATTCGATTTTGGTTTCATCGGTAAGTTTCAAACCTAAGATATTGATTTTGATAATAAGTCCGTCATAGCCAGAATCGGAGATAAGTAGGTTTGAGCCACCGCCAATAATGAGAAATGGTATCTTATTATTGTAGGCAGTAGATACTGCTTTGACCGTTTCTTCGGTAGAATTTGTTATTAAAAAATAAGCCGCCCTGCCTCCGGTTTTAAAACTAGAGTATTCAGCTAAGGGAGAATCAAATCTGAGCGATTCACCAAAGAGATTAAGCATATTCTGCTTTTGCATGTCAGCGTTAAGTTCCAGTTGTTCAGTCATTTCCATTATTTTTTAATATAACAATTCGACTTTGGAATTGCAAGTAGTTCACTAAAATTATTTTCTTTTTTTAAGTTATTCACAGCCATATCATTATACAACCAAAAAGGGGAAAATAGTGAACTTTTTATTCTTTTTCTTTCTTGTCGTTATTTTCTGCGATTGGTTCAGTTTTCTCGTCAGTATCTGAGGATTCTACTTTTTTATTGGTCTCATCAACATAGTTCAGACGAAGCTCATATAAGACATGCTCAATCAGCTGGGCTTCTTTTTCTGTTAAGTTATTTTTCATCTTTGTATCTAGCATACTCAGCATGTCGATACTGTTTTGTGCCATCATAAGATCACGCTCGATTTTTGATGTCATCGGGTTCATTACTTTACCCATCTGCTGCATAGCGGCAGCTTGTAATGATAAGACCAACTGCATAAAGTGTGGATCAAATTCTTTTAATTCTTCATTCATCTTATTATGCTCCTCCGAGCTCAACTAATTTTGCGTTTATATTTTCCATTAAGTATGTATGCAAATTTCGGTAATCGGTGTCAAGTGTGTTTTTAGTATCAAAAAGTTTTTCAAGTAATTTTCTGGAATGTTCTAAGAGGTCTTTGTCTTCCCCAAGCCGAACATTTTGAAAACGTAATTCACCTGATTGTTTAATACCAAACAATTCTCCTGGACCCCGAAGCTCTAAATCAGCTTCGGAGATTTTAAAACCATCTGTAGTCGAAACAAAATATTCTAATCTCTGATTGGCGATCTCTGTGAGAGGTGGATGTGCTATTGCGACCAGAGTCGATTTTTGGCTCCACGACCTATTCTCCCCCGTAACTGATGAAGTTGTGCCAGCCCGAACCGTTCGGCATGTTCGATAACCATAAGTGTTGCATTCGGATTATCCAGCCCGACTTCGATTACAGTCGTTGCCATGAGAACATCGATATCACCATTGAAAAACTTTTCGATTATTTCGTCACGTGCTTTTGGTTTAATCTTGCCGTGTACCATACCGACTTTGATATTTTTAAATGTTGAAGTCGTTAATCTTTTATAGGCATCTTCAACATTTTCAAGCTGCACCATTTCAGATTTTTCAATAAGAGGATATACGATATAAGTCTGGCCTCCTTTATTAACATCATCCAAAATATACTGGTAGACTTTTTCCAAAGCGTCACCGGTACGCCAGACAGTTTGAATCGGTTGACGTCCTGATGGGAGCGAATCAATAGTTGAGATGTCTAAATCACCATAGAGTGTCAAAGTCAGGGTACGAGGTATCGGCGTTGCGGTCATAACCAACAGATCAGGGTTGTCCCCTTTGGCGTAGAGCCTGCTTCGTTGCTCAACGCCAAAACGATGTTGCTCGTCGATGATTACAAATCCTAATTTTTTAAAGACGATAGAATCATAAATAAGTGCCTGAGTGCCAAACATAATATCAATCTCACCTGCTTGGCAGAGTTCGGCTGTTTTCTTTTTCTCAGCTGCTTTCTGCTATGATGTTATCAGTCGTGAGGTCACACCTATTTCTTCAAGAATATCTTTCCAGTTTCGATAATGCTGTTCAGCGAGAATTTCAGTCGGTGCCATGAAGGCTGTTTGTAATTTAGATTGTGATGCAAATAGTGAAGCTAAGA
>JAJRSF010000062.1 GCA_024278935.1 Candidatus Zixiibacteriota bacterium | reverse complement strand
ACCGACTCCCCGCTACCAAATTTAGAAACCGACTCATTAGAGTCGGTTTTTCTTTTGCAGTACTAAAATGGCAGGGTTCAAACCGACTCCCCGCTACCAAATTTAGAAACCGACTCATTAGAGTCGGTTTTTCTTTTGCAGGACTAAAATGGCAGGGTTCAAACCGACTCCCAGCTAACAAATTTAAGTCCCTGAAACCTAACAGCTTTGGAGATTTCTTTATGTGTGGAGTTTTCTTCAGATTTTTGATATTCTAACGGCTCCGACTTCCGCACCTCTTCTACCTTAACCATTGGATAGCACTCAACTTACAAATTACTCCGTAACTTGATACGATAAGACTAGGGTAAGCACTATTCTTTTGCTATATTTATAGTAGGTTTTTGTCGGACTTAAAAATTAGCCCCCCCAAAACTTAATAGTGTTTTAAGCAATAGCAACTGTAGGCAGACGTATTAATTTTGCTTAATGATTGTAGCTTATGGAAAACTGCGAGATTACGACCAGATATATGCTGGTGTAACTTGGACTAAATAGTAGATTTTTTTAAAAAACAGATTTATAAAATAGATATACATGAAACAAATGAAAGTATTCAAACCTCAAGCATCTATCCCACTGCAGTTAGATTCTCATAGAGGTGTCAAATCAGCAGATAAACTTAGAAACAAATCACCGTATCTGCTTGGTATAATTGAAGAATTTGATAACAACCATTTACCATATATCTCCGCATGTGAAGACTTAGGAGTTCGCTACAAGACTCTCGATATCTCAGGCTCTGACTGGATTCAGGTCGTGCGGGACTGTGGATGTGACGCTTTTCTTACTTGGCCCTCCTTCAAGGTGAGCATACAGAAACGTATGTTTGACGAACGATTAAAGATAATGGTTGATGAAATGCATAAGACGATTTATCCAACCTACGATGAAGTCTGGTTGAATGAAAGCAAACTGCGGATGTCTTATTGGCTGGAATCGCATAACATACCGCATACTAAGACATGGGTCTTTTATTCACACGACGAAGCGATAGAGTTTGCTAACGATGCCGACTTACCGATTGTAGTAAAACATGATATGGGCTCAAGGAGTGCAGGAGTGGAGATTCTTCATAACCGCACTGAACTTTTGCAATATGTGAATGATCGTTTTGGGAAAGGACTTGTCTGCCGAGGATCCGACAGTCGGGATAGTGAATGGGGTTATATAGTTTTTCAGGAATTTCTCCCGGAAATTGCCGAATGGCGAATGATTCGTATCGGTGATTCATATTTCGGACATCAGAAACTTGCCGATGGAAAATTTCATAGCGGTTCTGGAAAAGTGGGATGGTATAATCCTCCAATAGAACTATTGAACTTTATTCGTGAGTTAACAAACGATGCTGGATATACGGCAATAAATGTTGATATCTTTGAGACCTCTGATGGACATTTTGTTGTTAACGAAATTCAGTCACACTTTGCTGCCTACATTGAGTCTCAAATGTACATTGACGGCAAGCCGGGTCGATATATTTATGACAATGCTTTACATGAATGGAAATTTGAAGAAGGTGTTTTCTGTCGGAACAGTTGTTGTGATCTACGGGTAATGGAACTTATCAATCAACTTGATAGAGTAGCTTCCAATTCATTGCATCATATTGATATCAGAAAACTCGCACGTAAAAATATAGTTAATATTTGATTCACAGAATAGGGAAACATTTTAAAGCAGATATTGCAGATTCAATTGCTGAATGTCTCCAATCTCCACACATATGCTTTCAAAGTGTTGTCGGGAGTTGTACGCTAATCTAATTTATAGATTAATGTTGTGTTTTATATAAAAAATTGTGTATGGGAGGGCTGTATTAATGAAGAAAGCGATTACTTGTAGCGGCTAATGTTCAGAAGAGTCCTGTCGTTTTGAAAATTGCAACCAAATAAGGAGACACATGGTTGAACAAGAAAAAAAAGAAGTGACAATTGTCGGTGGCGGTTGTAGTGCGCATGTTTTGATTCCTTTTCTTTCCGGTGCAGGTTTTAACGTCAACATTCTCACACGAAAGCCGAAGGAATGGTCCCGGAAGGTCGATGTTCAGTTGCACTCGATTGATGGGGAACTCCAGGAGGTGTTTTCTGGTTCCCTGACGAAAATAAGTGACAATCCGGCTGAAGTGATTCCACAGGCAAGTTTTGTGATTTTGTGCATGCCTGTATGCAAATATCGCTTCGCTCTTCACGACCTGGCGCCACATCTTGCGAAAGATAAAGAGGTATTTGTCGGGACTATCTATGGTCAAGCAGGATTTAACTGGATGGTCGATGAAATCAAGAAGAAATTCGAACTAAATAATATCACCACTTTTGCCATCGGTTTGATTCCGTGGATATGCCGGATCATTGAGTATGGTAAGGTAGGCGTAACCTATGGTTGTAAAGATCTCAATGTCGTCGCGGTGTCACCGCCGAATCGTTTCGCTGAACTCAATGACCTTTTTTTAAAAAATATGTGTGAGCGATGGCTAAAAAAAGGATCTTTCGTACAGGCTGATAATTTTTTGTCACTGACTCTGTCTGTCGACAACCAAATCATCCATCCATCGCGTTGCTACGGTTTGTTTCTTAAAGATGGCGGAAAATGGGCGAACAAAGAAGATATCCCTTTTTTTTACCGCGACTATGACCAAAAATCTGCCGACCTTCTACAAGAATTAGACGCGGATTTCTCTAAGATTCGAGACAGTATCAAGACAAAATATCCTCAGAAGGATTTTCAATACATGCTTGATTATTTGGGTCTTGAGCGACTCTCATACCAATCGGAAAGCACCGACATTCGCGAGTCATTCACAACTTCGCTGACCTTGGGAGCCATCAAACCACCCACCGTTCAATTAGAAAGCGGCGAATGGATCATTGACAAGGACCACCGCTTCTTTACTGACGACATTCATTATGGTCTATGCATCGCAAAATGGTTTGCCGACCAATTAGCTTTGGACGTTCCCACTATTGATAGCATCATCGACTGGGCTCAGCAATTGCGTAATGAGAAAATCATCGATGGGAAAAAATTGTTATTGGACAGCGAAAGCCTGACCTCGGAATTCATGTCCGGCATTCCTCCAGTGTATGGACTCAACAGCATCGATGACATACTGGACTAATTTCTGTTTTCTACCTCCAGCGAACTTGAAAATCGCTGTGATAAAACTAACTTAGAAAGTTGTACAACTGCCTGGGGAATCGAACTCCATACTCGCGCTGTGGCATCGAAACTTACACCCTATTGTGACCTTTTTTGACGGCTCTGGATTCCGCTTACGGAGTCCTTTTCGGTTGCTTATCTTGCTTCTTTTTTTACTTTTGTTGCTCTTTGCTTTTCTTCTGTTTGTCACTTTTGTGCTTGTCTTTTTTACTACCTTTATCACCCATACACGTCTCCTTGTTTTAGTTTATATGCTTCAGTTAAGATTAGTTTTTATATGTAGATAATTAGGTAACAATTTGCTTCAACTCTATTAAGGTACCACTACTAATTGGATAAAACTACATACTATTTGTTATATATTCATTACAAATGACACAAGCGAGAAGTTGACATCCATAACCTCTATCATAATATAGAGATACTCATTTTTTTTGGAGGTGGCGGGATCTAACAGGCTCAGCCTGACTGATGCCCTGTCCATATAATCTAACAGAACTAGCCAAAACAGTAGATAAGAAGAAGAAACACCAGACACTGTGTTTACCATAAGTATTTGCTAATACTACAGGTTCGAGTCAGGTGCTTTCTGTTGTTCGGACAACTGAGCAAGCTCATAACCCGAAGCACACTTAGTGTGGTTGTCAGGGTTCAAACCGACTCCCAGCTACCAAATTTTGAAGACCAGTGTTTTAACTGGTCTTTTTTTATTGCAGGACAAAAATGGCAGGATTCGAAACCGATGCGGTTTCGACCTACAAAGCTAATTGTAAATTCAGATTATTCGTTGATTGGGATTGGCTGAATTATGTTAGTTATGCTGGCTGGATAAGATTCCGATTTGCATCGCATAATGAACTGCTTCCGATGTGCTTTTCACGTCTAGTTTTTCAATAATATTTTGCCGGTGGGTATTGACCGTGTTGACACTAATATATAAAATATCGGCAATCTCTCTGCTGATAATCCCTTTGGATATTAGATGTAAAATCTCTTTTTCACGCATCGTTAAAAGATCAGAGTTTTCGGTTTCGTCATGAGGGAATTTGAACAGGTCACCTGTTTTGGTATTAATCATTCTACTTCGAAAAGAACTTTCGATATCACTATATGGGGAGAGATCCAGAATGCTCAAGGTGAGCCAAACGTTGCCATTTTTGTCTTGCTCAAGAACGGTATGTTGTTCGACAACCCGTACATATTTGTTTTCTATTCCCAGAGTTCGATAATCTATAATCATTTTATAATCTTTTCGAATCTCTGGTGGTAGCCCAAAAATAAGAGTTGTAAAATATAAACCAGCCTCAAAAATTTTATCTTTATCATCAGGGTGAAGCCGATTTTCGCTATAAGCGTTACCCTCTGCTTCTGCTTTTTGTAAGTCCCAACCGAGAATTGATTCATATTTTTGCGATGAGTAAATATGATCTTTTTTAAACAGATCTAATACAGATATGACACCGGGACTGATTTTGTCCAGTCGTTTCAATAGAGATATATGACGATTTACAATACCATAATCGAGCTCATCTTCGATAAAACTCTGCGAGTTCAGAAGATGATAAAACTTTATCTGTATGTCATCATTTTGCTTTTTCATAATAAATACTGAATTATCAGTATATGTTATATAACTCTCTAGCTGTACATTTGCAATCTAAAGGTTAATTGATTGAAAATTTAAGGTCTATAAGTATGAAGTTTTTAATACAAATTTCGATTCTGTTTTTGCTAAGTTTTCTGTTTTCTCCAAAAGTAGTTTTTTCGGCTGATAACACAGTTGTGTATACCGGAATTATAAAAGGTGTCATCTTAGATTCCAAGACACAGTCACCAATAGTTGGGGCAACTGTTATGGTGATGGGAAGTAAATTAGGAGCTGCCGCCAACGAAAATGGTGAGTTTAAAATCTCCAAAGTTCCGGTTGGGAACCATACAATTCAAATTAGCAGTATTGGGTTTATGACAGTGTCAAAAACCAATGTTATTGTTCGCTCAAAAAGAATTACATCGGTTGAAACAAAATTACAAAGCTCTATTACCGAGCTTGAAAAAATTTCTGTATCGGCTGGCTACTTTGTAGAAAGTTCAGTCAAGCCGACAAGTTCGACAACATATTCAGGTGAAGAAATCAGACGTGCTCCTGGTTCGGCTGGCGATGTGACCCGTATAATTGCCAATCTCCCGAGTATTGCCAAAACAGATGATCAGGTAAATGCTTTGGCAGTTCGTGGCGGAAGTCCGGTCGAGAATGGATTTTACTTAGACAATATTGAAATCCCAAATATAAATCATTTCCCTAGACAAGGAACTTCAAACGGAAGTCTGGGACTTATCAATGTTGATCTTATAAAAGATGTTAATTTTTCGGCAGGAGGTTTTTCTGCTGCATATGGTAATCGGTTATCATCAATAATGGAATTGTCGTTTCGAGAAGGGAACCGTGATGAGTTTGATGGGCAGGTAAGTTTTGATATGATGGGCTTTGGTTCTGTTGTTGAAGGTCCTATAAACGACGGCAAAGGTTCGTGGCTTTTTTCTGTGCGAAAATCATTTTTAGATTTGCTACAAAGCTTTACCGATATCGAACTGGCTCCTGAAATAAATGACTATCAAGGAAAAATGGTCTATGACATAAACAAATCAAACCGTCTCTCGTTGATCGGCATCTACGGTGTCAGTATTTTAGATTACACAAAAACACAAGCGATCTCTGATGGCAACTCCAATTACGCCGTTACGGATAATTATAATTATACTTTCGGATTGAATTGGCGACATCTTTGGAACAAGAATGGCTATTCAAATACTTCGGTATCTCTACAAGGAGTGAAATTTGGTTCTGATGCTTTTGAAACAAAGTCCGACAGAACTCTTGCCATAAATAATTCGGTTGAACAACAGATGAATCTTCGAAATAGAAACTTCTATAACATACATGAAAAACTGCAGATTGAATTTGGCATCGAGGGAAATATATTTTTAATGACTTTGATGAATCATTAAACAGTTATACAAATCAGGTTGGCGACACAATCGCAGCATCAATAAACCTAACTGAATTTAGGTCTTCAAAGCTTGCTGCTTTCACAAATTTTGTTGTTTACTCATCGCAAAAGTTGACAACAATATTTGGACTGCGGTATGATTATTTTGAGCATACATCTTCGAGCAATCTCTCACCTCGTTTTTCAATCGCATATAAATTGTCAGACAAAACTACTCTCTCGGGAGCGACCGGAATTTATTATCAGAACAATTCATCTCTGATTTTATCACAGGAAGATTCATACAAGAGCCTTGCAGATATGCGTGCTTATCATTATGTAGTGGGGCTTTCATCGCTTCTAGCTGATGATATAAAATTAACACTGGAAGGTTATTATAAAAAGTATGAAAATATTTTAATGGATCCTTCTCTTCCGCAATTCTTTGTATTTGATATTGATAACGCTGAGTTTTCTGTTAACAGTTATGAACAACTTGTGGACGATGGTGAAGCAGAGAGTTATGGAATCGAAATGACACTGCAAAAGAAACTCGCCAAAGGACTCTATGGATTGGTCGGCGGTTCTATCTCCAAAACAAGATACAAAGGGCTCGACAATGTTTGGCGTGATAGAGTATATGATAATAAATATATTTTTAGTTTTGAAGGTGGTTACAAGCCAAACAATTTGTGGGAGTTCTCTCTGAGGTGGAACGTTGCCGGCGGAAGACCATACACCGCCCTTAATTTAGTTGAGTCAGAGACGATGAATACAACAGTGCTTGATGCGAACCTTACTAACAGCGAACGTTATCCGATGTATCATTCTTTGAATGTTCGAGTCGATAGACGGTTCTATTACAACGGTTCTAATTTGATTTTGTATTTTTCGTCATGGAATGCGTATAATCAAAATAATATTTCGACATACTATTGGAATGAAGTCGAACAGAAGTCAGACACTATTGACCAATGGGGATTGCTACCGATTATTGGTATTGAGTTTGAATTTTAGTTTTTACTGCATTTAAATTTATATAGAAAAAGACCAGCGGTTAAACTGAATTTTTATCAATCTGAAATTTGCATGAACTCTTTTATTGTTTTGTCGGTAAAGACATAATGTCGTTGGAGCGGAGAAGTAAGGGTCATACCCTCAAGCGAGCGACATCGGCTCAGGGCAACATAAGCTTGTCCCGGAGCAAAAGTACCTCTTCCGAATTCGATATGAACTTTTTCAAACGTCTTCCCCTGTGCTTTATGAATCGTCACCGCCCATGCCAGTTTGATTGGCAGTTGGGTAAAAGTACCGGATACTTCAGGGTTTATTTTGTCAGTCTCTTCGTCGAGGACAAATTTTATCGACTCCCATTTGTTGGAGGTGATGTCATCAAAAGAACCATCATCAAAAAGAACTCGTACATACTCTTTTTCAGTTTTGATAATTTTGACAATGTCACCATTGACCCATCGTTGTCGGGGATCATTATATAGAAGCATCACTTGCGATCCCTCTTTGAGAATAAGGTTCATCGCAGTCGGTAGGTCTTTTGCTTTGAAATCATCTTTGATGACCCCCTCGTAGGTGCAGGGTTCCGGTGAAAGTTTTGACAGCTCTATCGTGTTAATATAATCAGCAACTTTATTAGTAGGTACTAAAGAGATAACAAATTCGTTAGATGGTTTTTCATAGATAGAATCGTATCTTCTGTTTATCAAATCAATATCGGAATCATCAAAAGAACAGACTCGCAGATTGTCGAGCGTTTTGATAAAATCACCCTGTTCATCTTTGTCCTGACGATACATTTCGGTAAGTTCTTTTTTTATAAAGTTCGCTTCTTGGTAGACATTGGAATCAAAAAAATATTGACTTTTATATACTGTCGAGAAAAACTCTTCTTCATCTTTTCTGACAATCGGAGGCAACTGAAATAGATCACCGATAGCAAAAACCTGGACTCCCCCAAACGGTTTGTTCGGTTCGTTACCATTGATACGCATAAATTTGTCAATGAAGTCAAGTAGGTCAGCACGCACCATCGAGATTTCATCGATAATAATTGTGTCAATCCGTTTGTACATCTTAGCATTCTCGCCCCATTGCCTTCTGATTGTATCAAGAGTCGTGCGGGGATGAAACTTAAAAAAGGAATGGATTGTCTGCCCCTGCACATTGATAGCAGCTACACCGGTGAAAGCAACCACGACAACTTTTTTCCGTGTGGTGGTTCTGAAATATTGTAAGAAATTTGATTTACCGGTTCCCGCTTTACCGCTTAGGAAAACATTGTCGTTACTGAATTCAAGTATATCGAGGACTTCTTGTTTTTCATCGGTCATGTCAAAAAGTTGTGGTTTTTCTACGTCGACATATTTTCTACTGACACGTCGTTTGCCGATTCCTTTTTTTGCCAGAGCAATATTAACTTCTGAATCTTGGCTTACCGATGTTGTCAATCTTTTTTTACTATTTTTAATATCAGAATCCAAATCTTTTTAGGCGTGAAATAACTGTAAATTAATTGTTATAATATATGCACAATGTAAGGTATAAAAACAATGAGATATTCGGCAATCACATTTTGAGTTTCAGCAAATAACTTTTTTGTTGCAAATATTACATTGAATCTATCCGTCTGATAAATAATATTAGACTATCAAGGTCAATTATGGTTGACATTATCTCGTTTTTATATATATTATACTCAATTAAAAAAACAGATTCACAGTAGGGTTATTACGCAAGTTCGGGCAAACAAAAATGTTCTTTCTGGCAGATTTACATCCTAGTGGTAAACAACGGTGGAGAATCCACAGAAGGGGCTTCCGAATGAAAAGGTTGCTAACGTTTTGCATTTTTACTCTTATTATTACAGCTCTTATTACAGAAAAATCGCACGCTCAGGATTGTAACGAAAGTTTTACTCTCTATGGTTCTGAACTAACATCATCTGGGAGTGTGACCTATGGCAGAGAGATTTATGAAGCGGGTGATGTTGATAATGACGGACACCCTGATATTTTAGTTGTCGCTCCAGGGGGACATGGAAAGGCTATAGTTTATTCAGGATTTACCGGTGATACAATTCGTGTTATTCATGATGATATAAATACAATTCGGGGTGCTGGTGGGTTTGGATATTTTGATGCTGACCAATACGCTGATATATTAATCAATGGTGTTATCTATTCAGGACTTACAGGCGATACCCTTGCCAATTACTTTGATATCGCACAATACGGAATAAGTATAAGTGATTTAAACAATGATGGAAAGTTTGATATTCTTGTTGGAGACCGTAATTGGTCTAATACTGACGGGCGGGTTGTTTTACTCTCAGGCGCAAATGGAGATACTTTGCGATCATGGGAAGGGTTGAGCGGGTCTGGTGAATGGTTTGGTCATTCTATCGCAGTAGTTGGTGATTTGAACAATGATAATATCGACGATTTTATTGTTGGCGCTCCAAAATATGATTATAACGGAACCGATAAAGGTGAAATTTATTACTTTTCCGGAGCAACTGGTTCCAGATTATCTCGTCGAGTTGGACCAGGAATCGGCTATCAATTTGGTACAAATGTCGCAGGAGCCGGAGATGTAAATAACGATGGATATGCTGACATTTTAGTGAGTGGACATTCTAATAATAGTTCAGGTCCAAAAGCTGTCTGGGTATACTCTGGACAAACAAAAGGTTTGCTTTACACCTTATACGGAAACCATGGAAGTGATGAGTTTGGTCTCGCAATGGATGGTATCGGAGATATAAATCAAGACGGGCATGATGATTTTGCTGTTGGAGCAAATAGATATGACTTTTCATCTTCGTTTGTCAGAAACCGAGGTAATGTCTATATCTACTCCGGTATAGATGGCTCACTCTTGCAGGAAATGCCATCACCAGATCTAGAACGATTTGGAACCGCTATTTGTGGACTGGGTGACATAGATGGAAATGGTGACCCTGATTTTGCCGTCGGCGCAGTATGGGGAACTAAAGTAGGCGACCCGAACAATCAATTCAGAGGTGCGGTCTATGTATACACATGTCCTCTTGCTACTGACATAGGTGAAGAGATTGTTGATGCTTTACCAGAAGATTTCAATCTAAAGCAAAACTATCCGAACCCGTTTAACCCGGAAACTGTGCTAGAATATTCGGTAAAAGCAAAATCACACGTCGCATTAGAAATATTTAATATAACCGGACAAAAAGTACGGACACTAGTTAATGAAACAGTCCCTGCCGGTTCTTATCGCATTGTCTGGGATGGTCGAGATGAAACAACTGAAAAAGTATCATCGGGGATTTATCTCTATCGTCTCACAAGTGATAATTTTACTGAGACAAAAAAGATGGTGCTACTGAAATAGATATTGTTATAAAAGTTGTATTCAAAAAAAGACTAATAGTAACGTTAGTCTTTTTTTATTGATGAGATTATTTTTAGACTCACTACCACATTTTGCGGGTTTTGTTTTTTTCTCGTTCTATCTTTGTGCCATCGAGCTGTTCCCATAGTTTTATGCCGGCTAATTTTTCAACAAGATTTGTTGAGACTTGAAATGTCTTTAAAGATTTTTCAGTTTTTTTATTCTCTATCACAAAAGACCACATATGCAATGCACCGGTATTGCTCTCTGCCAAAATTGATTTAAAATATGCGTTTGGAATCGGGATAGATACTTCGTTTTTAGTCCCGGTGCCGATATAATTCACAGGTTTATCAAAATAGAAAATCGGACCCGAGATAACATAGGTTTCAAAATATTTCGATTTATTATCGAGCCTCCGTACTTCTGATTCCAATTTCTTCCAAATTCCCTTATTAAAACCCGGTTTTTGCGGGGACATATTTGACAAGAGAAAGGTTTCACTGTTTTGAATTTCATCTTCAATTGTATTAGCACTTGCAACAAGATGCCCTCGGTTAAACCCAGAGTTTTGATAATCTTCTAGGTCAGCACGAAACATTTCCGGTATACGAAAATCTGAGCGAAAATTATCTAACCGATCCAAAGCAGGATTCTTTGGGCTGACAATTTCCAATGCCCATTTTGCTTGTCTGAAATAATATGAATAACCAAGCACATAATACCTGTTAAAAAGTATCTGATCCGCTGCCGGCATTCCGTATCTGGTTTCACGTTTTAAGTTTTGAATATTCATTTAGATTCTCCTAAGATATATAGGTTTAAATGAGATTACAAAATTGTTCAGATAAGTTCGTCATTGGATGAGACGCATGTGTCTAAATCTTTTAAGATGCCATTGTTGATATTATATATCCAACCGTGTACAAAAAGTTCGGAATCAGTTTTCCATCTGTTCTGCACAATAGTTGTGTTGCACACATTTTTTACCTGTTCGATAACATTCAGTTCGCATAGCAGATCATATTTTTTATCTTCAGGTAATCCTTGCAGTTTATCTTTGTTGAACCGGGCAACATCTTTTATATGTCGCAACCAATTATCAATCAAACCGTGCTGCTTGTTTTCCATTGCTGCTTTGATTCCTCCACAGCCGTAGTGACCGCAGACAATAATATGTTTTACTTTGAGGATATCAACGGCGTGCTGAATTACCGAGAGACAATTTAAATCAGTATGCACAATAACATTTGCAATATTACGATGTACAAAAACTTCGCCGGGCGGCAGATCAACAATTTGATTGGCAGGCACACGACTGTCGGAACAACCGATCCAAAGATATTCAGGAGCTTGTTGTTTGGAGAGTTTCGTAAAAAACTGGGCGTCTTTTTCTGTGATAGATTTTGCCCATGCGACGTTTTTCTCAAAAAGATGTTTTAATGATTTCATTATATACAAACCTCTTTAATTGCAATTTTATAAGACATAAGATAATCTATTCTACTGATAGCCTGATGTCAACAAGAGTTAAAGAGTATACAACATCATCACGTCAGGAAAGGGTTCCTGACGACACAGAGTAGTCCATATCTTCTATTGCTTTATAAGAGTAATAGATTCATCGGTTGTTCCAATGACAAAGTCTTTGTAAATCTATTTCTATTTTAAAATTTTCTGAACTATAATCCTTTCTTCTTTGGCAACATCGGTCATAACCGATTGAATAAGCCCTCCGAACATTTTGCTCATCATTGAAACATTCATTTGTGCAATACATACGTCGCCGTTTGCATTTTCGTAAATAGAAATTCGACAAGGCATCATAGCCGAGACAAATTTGGATGATTCATCTGATAGAATTTCATTGGCGTAGTCGGGATGGCACATAGAAATAATTTTGACCTTGCCCGCCTCGCTATGTCCTGCGGTCACCAAACTATTTTGGATGTCATAAACTTTAGGTACCTGCCAGCGGTTTTGGGTGAATTCCTGTGATAGATATTCTACTGTTTCATCAAATGATAATTTACTGATATGCTTTGTGACCATAATTTTTGGCATTACAACCCACACTAATAGAGCCATAAAAATCGCACCGAACAAAAATAAGAACATCTTAAATCCTTTCAACAAAAATTATTTGTTTAATAAAAACGACAATTTTCTTATTGATAAGATTGACTGGTAGGTGAAATGATTCACAATATATCATAAATATTTTACTTTAAGCACATATCTCTGATAAAGTTACGCTATTTTCAGGAATTGACAAAACTATGACCTAGATTAAGAAATAGGCGGAATGTGATAATTCCGCCTTACTGCTTATTTGATATGAAGATAGCGTACGATGTTAGTTGGTCAGCCAGAAATCTCTGGGATACAGACGATAGATTGTTTGGGCCCCTTCGGATTCCTTGATATATTTTTCAAGTGATTCAAATTGTGGTTCGGGTCCGATTAAAAAGAAGTTACCTTCCTGGCTTTCTGAAAGTGGTTTACCATAGCCGATTAAAACCGAGCCGTAGGCGTCTTCCATCCGACTTTTAATTTGTGTATAAAAATCATCTTTCTGGCGTGTCTGCAAAATATGCTCACGGTAGGCTGATACTTTTGACGGCAGGACACCATCAACAATGTCAGCAGCGATTGCTCTGCCGCGTTGTTCGTATCTGCTTGGAGCGCGTGATGAGCCGAATACTTGGGCGACAGTATAGTCTGCTAGGTCGGGATTGTCTTTAGCGTTTTTGAGTAGGTTAACCACAAACCGCATTGTCTCGGCAACATCGGGACAACGTTCGGCATAATACCTTGCGCGCCCAGTTTGTTCACTCATTCGATAGCCGTTGCTATATGCAAGTCCTGCTGCCCATGTTTGCATAAAGAGTCCATGAGGACCTCCACCTGAATAAAGTTTTCCTGCCAGAGTTTTTAAAAGTGCCTCTTCTGACATGTCGTACTTTTCTGTGTTTTTTGCGGAGAATATTAGGACACCATTTTGGGTACCATCAAAAATCAGACCGGTGTAAACAGGTTTTTCAGTAAGCATTGCTTCGCGAGATTTCAGACGCTCGACAATGTTGTCAATACTTGTATAAGTCTGATGAACCGACGGAGAACTGTTATCAAGTTTTCTCAAAAATTGGTTTATAAGATCAACCGATTCAACTCGGTCAGTTTTATTTGAGACCATATACATTCGAGCGTTATCTCTTTTGGCAAGCAGAGAAATAATATGCTTCATTTGGTCTAAAGCAACTTCCGGTTTTTTCATCAAGTCATTATTTATTTGATTACAAAGATATTTCCAATCGGCAGAAAGATTTTCATCCGGTATATCTGTCAATGTCGATTTTAAATTATTTCTGATATCTTTAAAAATTTTCGCAGAGTTCTCCGGTAGGTCAGCACTTTTTAAAGACTCTTGTGTGTCAAGCAGACTCATCAGTTCATCACGGTTCTTTCCTTTACCGTCATCACGCAACTGGTCGATCTCAGATTTGAGGGCGAGTTGTTCGGACTCTGTACCCGGGTTAGTGAACATCCATTTCATACGGCTCAAGTGATGTGCTTGTGTTAAGAAACTATTTGTGGAAAGATAGAGCGGATTGTTTTGAAAACGGTAAGCATCCGATGGGTTCCGCACCCAGTCTTCTTCGGATCCTTTCATTCTGTTTCGATTTGAAATAAGCGACTGGTCGATAACATCGCTAATACGTGGAAGGTTCTCAACAGAAAGATACGATGCATACAACGAGGCGTCCATCCATTCGATTGCTTTGTGCAGTTCATCCTGATTGCTTCCTCGACCTGTCATGACAAGTTCCATACGACCTGACTCTATACCAAAATCATACGAAGCACGAAAACCGAGAACCTCTTTCCGTAAACGGTCGGACATTTTATCAAAGGTAATAACTTCGCCATCTTTCTCAACACCAATCGACGTTAGCATACTTGGAATCAATGGTGCATAGACAAGCAAAGATTCCGGGATAACATCTAGCCCGAGGGCAAGTGCAACTGTCGACGCCGACATATTATCAAAAGTCGATGCAGTCATGTTGATATTATCTGTGAGCGGGACAGCTTCGTAATTGAGTTGGTCATCAAGTGTCAATGGTGGGTTTGAAATAAAACCGGGAAGTTTATCATTGGAATTTATCTCGGCAAGATGAGCGGTGTTGGCATCGAACTCATCTTTGTATTTCCGAATTGCAAGCTGGGTGTCATCGGTACCATATTTCGTTTTGAACCCTTGAATATAATTTGCAAGACGTTGCTCTTTGTCAATTCTGTTTTTATCTAGAATTGAATTACTTGGGATTGTTCCGATTGTGTATGGGTCGACTGATAGAAGTTTCCATGAGTCAATTTTTTCTGACCAAATATTATTTGACTTTGCAAGTTCTTCTGCAACTGATGCGTATATGTTTTTTAAGACTAATGATTTCTTAAAGGTTGGTTGTTTTTCAACGTCTAACAAAAGTGAGACCCACCCGCCGGCAGAACCTCGTCTGAAACCGAACATCGGAGGAGAGTTTAGATAGTTCTCTATCTGTTTTTTGTTCTGCACTAAACGACTATTAAGACGGTTGTTAAATTCTATCAGTTCCGGTGAGCCGTCAGCAAAAGATTTTATTTTTGTCAGTTCATCGAGAATCATTTTTTTAATTACAGCCATTTTTTCAAGAGAGATTTCATCGCTGTTGATTCCGCTAAAGACAAAATATGGGGCGATATCTAAATCGATATCATAAGAACCGTAGATAGAATTTCCACCGATATCAATCTGTTTCGTTTTGGAATTGATAAAAAGATTGTAGAGGTTCGAGTTTTGTCCCGATGCAAATGTTTCGAGAAACAAGCTGAACAACATTTCTTCGGTAGCACTCAAATTTAAAATCGGCGCCCATGCATACATTATATAACCGGGATCGTTTTCATTGGCACTTGGATAGTGTGCCATGGTTGCGGTGCCGACTGGAGCACTCGCGGCAGGAGGAAGGTTCTGCACCCGAATAGATGGGTGCGGATTTGGGTCATCGTATGTTTGACAATTTTCGAGCATGTTGTTCATAGCAACTAAAAATGATTCCAACTCTTCTGATGACGGCATAGAAATAATAGTACCCATGTTTGAAAGATGGTGTGATTCTTTATGGAAGCTCCACATGTCTTTTGGCTCCATCGTACGCATCACATCAGGAGCGCCACCGGAATTATTTACCAAAGGATGGTTCTCGCCGTACATAAGTTTGTTCATAGTTCCATATGAATAGTACCATGGTTTTTCAAATGCAGATACCATTTCAGTATAGCAAGTTCCTTTTTCGTCGATTGACAGTTCACCGGTTTCTGTATCTTCGTTGACGCCAACAAAACAAACTTCACGACGGATCTCTTCATCGGTAAAATCAGGATGTAAAAGTGCCTGCAGTTTTGCTTCGAAAATTTTATAAAAAGTGTCCCCACCTGCAATCGTATTATAATGATAACAGGTTCTTGTTTGGGCAGTATAGGCGGTGCTTCGTGAGAGTGCCATATCTTCAAGAGCGGCGACATAGCGACCACGGTTCCCTTTGCCAAGCAGAAGATGTTCGCACGAGTGCGGTTCACCTTTGCTTGATGATGGCGGAGATTTGATCCAGAAAATGCCTGTGGGACAGATTCGATTTGCAGGTAGTCCAGCACAAATCCAAAACGCTCCGAGACAAACCGTGCACCCATTGGGTTACCGGCTCCGTTTTCATAAAGCGAGACTGTTTTGAAACCGTGCAGAACTTGGTTCTCTTGTAAGTCATTTAATATGACATTTGCAGAAAGAGAAATCACAAAAAAACAACTGACAATAAAAAATGTGAGTATCTGTTTTGTATGCATAGAAAAATTCCTTATCTATTATTTTATATATCTTATCTAAAATAACGAACTGGTGGTGACTTCACAACCGAATTTAAGAAAACTAAGTTTTCCTTATAGGTAAACGAAAATTGTACAGGGATTGTTTCAAAGATACTATTGAATATTGAAAAATAATTATACGTTTATTTTCTTGTTGAAAAACAATCTTATGCCAGTATATTCATATAATGAAATCACAACCAATTCGGAAGATACTCAAAATGATATTTTATATTATCGCCGGGATACTTTGTTCTATAATTATAATTCTGCTCTTATATCTTAATTTAGGTTCCGAGTATGGTGGGAAAGCATCATCTGAACTCAAAGCAGAATACGCTCAAAACGTCAACTACGAAAACGGAAAATTTCTCAACCAGATTCCGACCTCGCTAAATATGTCGTTCAGAGAATATTTTTCGGTCGCTGTTGATTTTATAAAAGGTGACAAATCCCGAACACCAAGCAAGCCTATTGAAGTTCTTTATTTAGATTCTACAGAAATTGAGCAGAATAAAAATAGCTTTCCACGAGTGACATGGTTTGGACATACAACTTTGCTATTGGAAATTGAAGGAAAGAATATTCTGCTCGACCCTGTTTGGGGCGATGTTGCCTCGCCGATTCCATTTATATCTACCAAAAGATATAGTAAAGAAATTCCGATTGAAATTGCTAAGCTCCCCTATATAGACGCGATCATAATCTCGCATGACCATTACGATCATCTGGACTATGCTTCGATTTCAAAATTGAAAGATAAGGTTGGTGCATTTTATACTCCCCTAGGAGTCGCGGCACATCTTCTTGCTTGGGGAATTGATGCCGATAAAATTTATGAGTTGAATTGGTGGGATGAAATAGCTCATGATGATTTTATTTTCAGATGCACTCCATCAAGACATTTTTCGGGACGTGGAATTTTAGATAGGAACACAACCCTTTGGGCATCGTGGGTTATCAAAACAAAAAGTAAGAATATTTATTTTTCAGGCGACAGTGGCTACGGTCCTCATTTTAAAGAGATTGGTACCAAGTATGGACCGTTTGATTTTGCACTTTTGGAATGTGGGCAGTATGGCGATAAATGGGCGCAAATTCATATGCTCCCTGAAGAAACCGTACAAGCGGCAACTGATTTGAAGGCCGAACTTATGCTCCCGATTCATTGGGGTGCTTTTACTTTGTCACTGCACCCTTGGAATGACCCTATCGAAAGAGTTACCAAAGAAGCAATACGAGTAGGGCAAAAAATCAGTACTCCTCAAATTGGCGAAGCTGTTATCTTAAACTCTGCTGATTTTCCGAATTCTCGATGGTGGGAAAGTTATAAATAAAAAAACCGACGATTCATACATCGCCGGTTTATAAATTTCATATATAATATATTTTAAAACTATTATTTCAAACTAGTCGTTGATCTATTATTTTTGATTGTGATACCACCAGTGCTACCATTGACCGTAGCAGGCGGATCTGTCAACTGCCAGTTTGCGGCATCTGCCGGGTCACCGCCAGTATATGTCACACGGTAATAATACTCAAGCGGGTAATAACTTGACCAGTCAGGAGTCCAGTAATCAATATAACCATAAATGTCATAGACACCTTCTGACGGATTCACTATATCATTTTGAAATGATGAAAGATAAAAAATCCAACCATCAGTTAAACCAAATTCTGTATTGATATACTGCAGAACTTCCGGATCAGTTTTAAATTGTAGGGCTGAATAAGCATGACTTACAGCAGGTACAAACCCTGTCTGAATCAAAGTATCTGTAACAGTTTGAACAACTGTGACTGTGTCATAGATATTTTGTATAATATTTACCGTATCAAAAATCGTATTGGTTTGGTAAACCGTATCGGTTGTCTGTACAAATAAAGTATCGGTACTATTTATCGTATTTGTATCAGTCAAATAGAGAGTGTCAGCAATGCGAACAGTATCCGGTGGCATTTCAATATATTCGGTTTCATGGACTGTTTCTGTCGTTGTAACGATTCTTTCTTTATCACAACCATACAAAATAGATATTGCAAACAACAGAGTCATGTAGGGCAGAAATTTTCTCATACGAGATTTTCCTTTCATCTTAATGTAATTTCTTTTTTACAATTATACTCAATGCAATATCTGTTCCAATTTTTTAAACAGCCTCAATAATTTTTCTATATAATACCCTCACAAGCAGTTAGATTTAGATGTATAAAAGTTGCACAGGTAAGTAATGAAATAAAAAGTTGAAAGATTCTGCTTAGTTTGAATAATCTTAAACTGATAAAAAAAGTAATTCTAATTTTAGGCATAAAAAAAAGCAGTGATAAAATTCACTGCTTTTTAAAGTTTTATTTAAGCGACGGCTTATGAAGTTCTTTTGAGACGAATTTCGATATGGATTTGATCTACTATTTGTTCAATGTAGAGAGAATCGCCAGGTCTCCGAAGAGAAAAATCACCTAAAGGATTCAAATCTGAATCACATACGCCACCAACACTTCCATCAAATTTTTGATCAAGATTGACCTGGTCACCATTTAAGGCATATTCGCCACTTGGTGAACAAATTGTAGAAGACTCATCTTCCAAAGTATATCTCAAATCAGAGAAGACCCATTTGATTGGAACATCGACTCGTTTAACGTCAGTAGCCAAATCAGTCAGAATATATTGACCTTCGTAAGTACCTAATAATGAATCAAGTGGCTCCAAGATAATATCATCAGAACAACTGGAAAAACTGAAAACCGTTATTCCAAGACCTCAAACAGTAAAAGCAATCTTTTTAAAAGTAGTACGCATATTATAAAATCTCCTATTATCTCTGTAACAAATTTAGGTTGTGAATATAATCAGTATTGTCAGATGGCACAACCGAAAAATCATATTATCTACTATTTTAGACGAATAAAGGGTCTGATATATTTAATTAATTTTACATATATTATCAGCTTACAGAACCGGTATCTAATAATAGATAATTAGAGTATTGTTTTTGCTCAAAACATAGACGTAAACACTAACAAGAGAACAACTTAACATTTCAACGCATTCTGCTATGCTTCCGAATATCAAGCCTATGGAAATTTAAACATTGACATATTTGTGTTTGATTGTAATATTAGAAGTAGCTCACTATAGTTTATAAGACGGAGAATCCCCCTCTTTTTCTGTTTTATTGTATTAGTGGGCTATTTTTTTAGATTATTTTCCGCTGACTATCTCAAAGCCTGCATTTTGCCAGGCGACTATACCACCACTGACATTATACACATTGGGATAGCCTATCGAACGAAGGTAGGTTGTTGATATGCCTGAACGGCGACTGGTTCGGCAGAAGATATACATTGTTGTTGATTTGTCTTGTGGAATTTTATCCAAATGCTTTGGTAATTGATCATACGGTATCAGGTCATCTGTGAAACTCAGATGCCCTGCGGTGTATTCAGGAAGAGTGCGAACATCGAGCAAGTAAAATTCTTTTCCGGCATCAAATTCAGATTTTAAAAATTGGATTGAGACTTCATCAGAGTTTACATTCTTATTGTTGCAGTTTAAAAGTGTCATAGCAATTATCAACATCATTATTACGCTAAGGGGTTTCACTATCTTGTTCCTATAGAGTATTGAATGAATATATCTTCCATTTTTCATTTACAATATGCAGCCCAAATTTTACCATGTACGCTTGCGACTTATCTTTATCAACAAAGGTTACTTCCACCATTGCTGTTGAACCTGTAATCTCTTCTTTGTTAATAATTCTCTGATAGGAGAACCATCTTGTTTTTGTCTTACCATCTTCGGTGAGGTCTTCAAGAATTTGTTGCGGCGATGTAAACATTCTTGGGTTATCAGAATTTAAAGCATAGTCATCATTTGTAATTTTCATAAGTTCCGGTAGGTCTAAAATATATGCCAAGGCAGCTTTGTCATCTTTTTCCATCGCACCAAACATCGAAATAACTACTTGCTTCGGTTGGTTATAACTTGTATTGGAACAACCGATCATGCTGACTGTAAATACCAAAAGTAGTAATAGAACTGTATTACGCATAATTTTTTTTCTCATTATAATTGCCCGGTTAAAGTTATACGATGCGAGTCACCTAAATCGGCAGACGGGGAGAAAGAATATGATAACTGCATTTTGTTTACATCAAAGCCACAACCAAATGAAAGACCAGCTAGTGATGCGTCGGAGTTGGTTGCTTTATAGTTATCACCAAAACTGTTCCATCCTAATCTCAGATAGACAGGTTTGAAATTAAAGTAGTCGGCACCAATGGCAAAGATAACATCGTTGTCAATCGGGACAATAAGATCAGAGGCGATAACCATCTGCATACCTCGAGGGAGATATGAAACACCGGTACGGATTGTTGTCGGAAGTGAATATTTTTCATCACCGAGAGCAGAAAGTTGGACGCCTAAATTTTGGAGCATGATACCGGCACCAAAACGCCCACGCTCAGAATTATATTTTGCAGCAATGTCAATGGCGAATCCACTTGCCGAATAGCTTTCAATACTTTCATACATAAGTTTTGCGGTCGCACCATAAGAAAGTGTGTAGCTTTTTTCTTGGGCAATTGTAAAAGCAAGAAGTAAATCTCCACCACCAAAATCACCTTCGATATTACCGATAGCATCGGTCTGGGTGAAAGTACCATAGTTGAGATAGCTGATATAAAAACCGATAGTCCTAGTGGTACTGACTGGTTTCACATAACCTAAGAAACCTGTTTGCATATCAAAGAAATAATCATGATAACCAAAGATAAATTTATTATCTTCAATTGATGTAATCCCTGCCGGATTATAATAGAGAGCTGACTCATCATCGGCGAGTCCGGTGAAGGCACCACCCATGCTAACGGCACGAGCTGAAATATTAATTTTCAAAAATGGAAAAGCCGATGTTCCCGCATTGGAGTTAACATCGGAGACTTGGGCTTCGGTTGCGTTTGCCATTAAAAAGATACAAACTAAGAGTAAGCCAAAATTTTTCAGTATTATTTTCATCTATTTTCCTTTGTTTATACGAACATAAAAGGTAATAAGGTTGCTTCTTATTTATTAAAACGGCAGAATGTTATTCTGATTTACCAACTTTTAATAGTTTTATTGATTATATCATCAACCAATTTTTCAATCGCTCGCTGCTGGCCGTCTTCTTCGACCTCTTCTTCAATACTATAGACTCCGAACTGATTGATATTGTTTGTCCAAATTTCAGTATCATCGAGAGTTTTGACAAGTCTGATTTCAAAAGTCATATAAATAGCATAGGACTCAACTTGGTCTAACTCATTTGGGTCATATGGCTTACGCTCATATTTAATCAGTTTACCGAGCAGCAGAGCCTCGGCATTTTCCCCCGGTACGATTTTTATTGAGCCGTCGGAGATAAAGGCGTCGATAACCTGTTCAGTCATCCGATCTTCAAGCCCGTATTCAGCGGGTGTGTTTTCAAACAATTCTATCGAAATAGATTCAAGTGTTGATTTCCCTTTTGGATTAAATGTATAAACGGAACATCCAACAAATAGAAACAGAATAAGAATCAGAGCGATAGGTTTCAGAGTCATAATAGTTTTACGAATTAAAGATGCACTGGTTCCAATTTGGTTATTTACCAAATGCAACTTTTCCTTTTTTGATAACTTGAGATACCAGATTTACGCCATAATGATATGGTAATTCACGGTAATCAGCCATGTTCCAAACAGTAATATCGGCTTGCATGCCTTCACATAATTGTCCAATTTTACCAGCACGGTCAATCGCAGTAGCGGCATTGACAGTCACAGCAGAGATTGCTTCGGCAGCAGTCATTTTCATCTGTAAGGCTGCCAGAGAAATAATTATAGGAAGCGATTCCGAATAGCTTGACCCCGGATTGCAATCTGTTGAGAGAGCAACCACAACACCGGCATCGATCATTTTCCTCGCAGGGGCGTATTGCTTGCCCGAGAGTGAGAATGTTGTACCCGGAAGAAGGACTGCTACTGTGCCAGATTTTGCCATCGCTTTAATGCCTTCATCGGAAATATAAACCAAATGGTCGGCAGAGACAGCACCAAGTTCGGCAGCAAGTTCTCCACCACCGGTAGATTGTAATTCATCGGCGTGGAATTTTAGTTTCAGCCCGGCATTTTTGGCAGCTTGCTGAATTCGTTTTGATTCCTCAATAGTAAAGACGCCCTCTTCGGTGAAAATATCACAAAATTCGGCGAGCTTGTTTTTTGTTACGGCAGGAATCATTTCATCTATAATAATTTTGATATATGCTTCACGGTCAGAACGGTACTCATCTGGAACCTCATGGGCTCCCAAGAAAGTAGGAATCAAATCGAGAATATGTGTTTCGTTCATCTCTTTGATAACTTCAAGTTGTTTCAGTTCAGACTCAAGTGATAAACCATAGCCCGATTTTGCTTCTAGGGTTGTGACACCATAGGAGAGAAAACGATCAAGACGTTCTTTTGTTTTTTCTTTCAGGGTAACATAGTCGGTCTCGCGAAGGTCTCGTACCGATGAGCTAATACCGCCACCAGACTCGGCAATTTCCATATAGGTTTTGCCTTGGATACGCATTTCAAATTCTTTTTCACGAGTCTTTGAAAATACAGGATGAGTATGCGGGTCGATAAATCCTGGCGTGACAACCATCCCTTTGGCGTCGATAACTCGGCACCCTTCGACAAGTTCTGCTTGTCCTTCGATTTTTTCTGATTCGCCAACATAGAGAATTTCTTCTCCTGATACAGCAATCCCGCCATTTTCAATAAGTCCTAGATCGGACATTTGTGCACCGACTCTTGGAGCCGCACCGGACATTGTAATTAATTGCCCAATATTTTTAATTAAAAGAGTAGCTTTTTTTTCTTTATTCATTCTATCCAAATCAAGTGTAATATGTTTCTATTTAAGTATAAAGTATAGTTTGAACCTTATGAAAATACAATCAATTATTTACGAATTGTATAACAATAAAGGTTGTCAATAGTTTGAAATTTTGTCTCAAATAACTGTTGAAGTGAGTCATCATACTGCTTAATTTCATTCTCTAAAATAATATACTGCCCACCTTTGCCAATAAGCTCTTTTACATAGGCGTATTTGATAGTCCCTCGCAATGGCCAGCCGATTTTATTTAGCTTATAGAGCTTAATTGAGGTGGACCCATCTTCGACCATAACCAATGCATTATCAGGGATAACTTTGGCAGCATCTTGACGAATCTTGTCAAAACGTGGTTCGCTTTCAAGTCGATGTTCCAACCGAAAACAAGTGGTAAACGGAATTATCAGAAACCATGCAATAAAAAGATAATTGCCATACTTAAGCTGGGTCATTTTATGAATACCAACTCCTGTAATTGCGGCAATCGGTGGAAGAATTATAAGGGTGTAATAATCATGCGATGATGAGTGGTAACTGATAATTGAAAAGACCATATAGCATGAAAAAATCCACGCAAAAATTCCGTACTTCTTTTTTTCTTTAATAAGCAGATACAAGCCTGCGACAAAGAAAAGCACAAGCGTCCAACCGACCCAAAGTTCGAACGGCCATTGTAAAAATAGTTTTTTATAAAACTGTGCCGTCGCAAGGTATTTATAAAATGTCGTTATCATACCACCCATATAAAACCCCGGAGTCTGGTATAGCTCATTGACCGAACGAGCATACAGGTACCATCCGAGAGTTGGCAGAAAAGTTACCAGTATAAAAAATAAATTTGTCAGATAGGTTGTAGATTTTTTTCTGTTTGATTTTAAACTCAAGACAAGATAGAGAAAGTATATTGAGAGTGACAACGGTTTGATTGTCGCTGACAAAATAAGCATCAATGCCGAAAGAGCTAGTTGTCTATATGAATTTGAGTCTAAATATTTCAGATGAAAGTATACCGATGCCAGTAAAAAAGTTAGCATCCAGATATCGGGCATAATTTTATATGAGTAGAAAAAGAATAGTGGTGAAAACGCCAAGGCAAACGACGCATAGGCGGCAATGTTTTCAGATTTTGTTAGAGAAGAGATTATTTGAAACAGTAGCCATATCGACAGAAGCGATGCAAGTAAAGTAAGTATCCGATGTGCCGCATGCGATGGTCCAAAGATATGATACATAATCGCTCCGGCATAATTATAGATTGGTAATTCAGAACCGGTGATACCTGTACCATCTCCCCGCTGGTTGACACGAGGGTGCAGAAAATTCATATCTTCCTGAAAGTAATTTAAAGAAATGGCAGCGGTGTCGGACTCACGCCATTGATGATAGCCGTTTGGTGGAGCAGCAATATTGTATAAATGTAAAATGAAAAAGATACCTATCACAAACCATAAGATATGCTTTGGATTTAACTGTTTTTCATTTAGTTTTAAATTCAATAGTCACTCACTACTTCGGCATCATAGGAAGTTTTATTTTATTCTTCTTGGCAAATTTTTTCGCTTCAGGATAGCCTGCATCGACATGACGCATTACGCCTGTACCCGGATCATTGGTAAGAACTCGGTTAAGACGCTTCGCCATTTCATCGGTGCCATCGGCAACAACAACCATACCGGCATGAATAGAATTTCCAATACCAACGCCGCCACCATGATGAATCGAAACCCAGCTCGCACCCGATACAGAGTTGAGCATACCATTGAGTAGTGGCCAATCCGCAATCGCATCGGAGCCATCTTTCATCGCTTCGGTCTCTCTGTTTGGTGAGGCTACAGATCCACAGTCAAGATGGTCTCGTCCGATAACTATCGGTGCCGAGATTTTACCTTTTTTGACGTAGTTATTTATAATGTCCGCAAACTCTGCTCGTTCGCCATAGCCAAGCCAGCAGATTCGTGCCGGGAGACCTTGGAACGGAATTTTTTCCTGAGCAAGTTTTATCCAGTTTGTCAGCATTTTATTTTTTTTAAAATGTGTTAATATCAATTCATCGGTGATAGCAATATCTTTTGGATCACCTGAGAGTGCTGCCCAGCGGAAAGGACCTTTCCCTTCGCAAAACAATGGACGTACATATTCAGGTACAAACCCGGGATAATCAAAAGCATTAACAAGCCCGGCATCTTTTGCCTGACCACGAAGATTGTTGCCGTAGTCAAATACGATAGAGCCGGCTTTATGAAATTTTATCATTGCCGCACAATGTTTTTGCATCGAGGCAAATGAACGGGCGATATAGCCTTTTGGGTCTTTTTTCCGAAGCTTGTTTGCTTCAATCATGGTCAGACCTTCAGGGATATAACCAACAAGTTCGTCGTGTGCTGATGTTTGGTCGGTGACTATATCAGGAAGCACTCCCCGTCTGAAAATTTCCGGGAAAATTTCGGCACAGTTGCCAACGAGCCCGATAGAAATCGGCACTTTTGATTTTGCATGTTCTTTTATAATTTTGAGAGCTTTGTCTAACTCTTTTACTTTGATGTCACAGTAGCCTTGTTTAACGCGACGGTTTATTTTCTTTTCGTCAACGTCGACACAAATTATCGATGCTCCCGCCATTGTTCCGGCAAGTGGTTGAGCTCCGCCCATACCACCCATGCCACCGGTGAGAATCCATTTGCCTGCAAGCGAACCTTTAAAATGCTGAGTTGCCGCGGCACAAAATGTTTCGTAAGTACCTTGGATAATACCCTGTGTTCCAATATAAATCCAGCTTCCGGCAGTCATCTGGCCGTACATGGTCAGCCCAAGTTTGTCTAGCTGACGGAATTTATCCCATGATGCCCAGTTCGGAACCAGATGAGAATTGGCAATAAGCACCCGAGGGGCATAGTCGTGAGTTTGAAATATTCCAACAGGTTTGCCTGATTGCACCAGAAGGGTTTCATCGTTTTTCAAAGATTTCAACGATTTCACAATACCATTATAGCAATCCCAGTTTCGGGCTGCTTTACCGGTGCCACCATAGACGACTAAATTATCAGGATCTTCGGCGACTTCAGGGTCGAGATTATTTTGTAACATGCGTAAAGCTGCTTCCTGATGCCATCCTTTACAGGAAAGTTTAAGACCACGAGCTGCTTTTATATTTTTTGTTTTCATCAATACTCCTTATTAATAGTACAGCGAATATAATTAGAGATTGACTGTAAGTCAATCTCGACTTTTTCAGCTTGACTGATTGTGAAATTGAGTATAATTTGTGATAAATCTATTGAGGAGGTACTATGAGTAAAGTATTTAAATTGTTTTTGGCTTTTGTAAGTCTTTTATCTGTGTTAATTTTAATTCAATGCGGTAAATCTACAAACCCTGAACCTGAATACAGTTTAATCGGAGATTGGCGATGGGTTCAATCTGAACTTGATTTAGGTATTTATGGTGTTAATATAATTTTAACACCTGAATCCGAGAATATGTATAGGATGTATGAATTTCACGATGATTCAACTTATACTGTCACAGAGATAGCAAGCTCTCTCAAAGATAGTTTTTCTGCTAGTTAGTATTTTACTTGTGATACTTCTTCAGGCGATATTATTCATTTAGCTCCACATAGGTCTTTTAAATACAGACTTGCTAAGGATAGTCTGTTTTTAACTGATGGCTACAAGCAAACTTATGTAAGAGTTGAAGAGTAGATGAGTTGAAAATTTTATTATGCTTTATTCTAATTATCATCTTCGCAACAAATGTCTCAAGCCAGACAATCCATCGGGATGATTTGAAAAATGTTAGAATCGCATACGATTTCAAAAAGATTCAGGATGGAAAAGAAAACAACTTTATCAAACCGAATGAATGGACTTTAGACATTGACAAAAATGATGAGCAGATGTGGATCGCACCTCAATTATCAAATCTTTGGTTTAGTCTATACATTGAAGATGACTTTGAAATTACAATAGCTGATACAATTTTTATATCTACAACTCTGATTTCAGATCTTAATTTATCAAAAAGTATTATTACATCTTGGAATGTCTTAAACAATGACAGCCTAGAATATATCAATGCATTTGCTTGTGAGGATGCATGTGGTGCGGTGAGTAAAATCGAATACAACGGTAAATTTCCAGATAGCTCAAACTTTTTAATTACTTCGACAAGTTATCGCGGTGTTAGTGAAAGGTGTGCAGGGTATTTCTTTTTTAAAGAAGTCGAAGACCAATATTTTGTTTTATTTCATTCCATTATTGAAGAAAGACCTATACCTTATGTTACTATTAATACCAATAATAGAGTTTTTAAGCAAAGTGGCGTTCATAAAAAGCCTGAATTAATTATGGACAATTTGAAAAATAACAATTTTAGAATATTTAAGAAAAATCAGTTTCATCATATGAACCCAATAACAGTCGATGGTGTAACCCATTTTGATTTTATTCTTGATTCAATTCATATCGAACCAATAGATCTTTGGGAATTAGCCAAAAAACATTTTAACATTGTAGAAGAATGAACCTACTCGGACAAAAAATAAATCTACGCTACCCGACTCTCGACGATGCCAACTCAATCGCAAAGTATTGTGCTGAAAAAGAAATATCCGAGTTTACATTTATCCCGTACCCATACACCCTGCAAGATGCTATCGACTTTATTGATATGTGTATCGAAGACCGCAAATCTATGGAGTCGTTTCATTGCGGTATTGCTGACAAAGAAACAGACGAACTGATTGGCATGATCGGTTTAAACTCTATCAATCAAACACACAAACGGGGCGAATTAGGCTACTGGGTGGCAAAACCTTTTTGGGGGCAGGGAATTATTACTGAGGCAATCAACTTAATAACTTCCTATTGTTTAGAAGAATTACAACTTGAACGAATATATGCCCATGTGCAACCTGAAAATATTGGTTCATGGAAAGTTTTGGAAAAAGCGGGATACGAACGTGAAGGTTTGCTCAGAAAACTTATGTATGTAAAAGATAAATCGTACGACCATTATATATATGCCAAACTGAAAGATTGATAAAAGCATAATTATGAATCTAATCGGACAAAAAATAAATCTCCGCTATACCTCGCTTGACGATGCTGATTCTGTTGCAAAATATTGTGCCGAAAAAGATATTTCTCAATTCACTATTATCCCTCACCCATATACAACTCAAAATGCGATTGATTTTATTTCGACCTGTATCGCAGAACGAGAATCTTCGACATCACTACATTGTGGTATCGAAAATAAAGAGACAAAAGAAATCATTGGTATGATAGACTTAAACTCTATCAACCAGACTCACAGGCGTGGCGAATTAGGTTACTGGTTGGCAAAACCGTTCTGGGGACAAGGCATAATGCTTGAAGCGACCAATTTACTGACAATATATGCATTTGAAAAGCTGAACCTTGAACGGATATATGCTCATGTACAACCTGAGAACAGATCTTCATGGAAAGTTTTGGAAAAAGCCGGATATGAACGTGAAGGGTTATTGAAAAAGTACTTATGTAAAAACGGCACAATGCTCGACCGTTATATATATGCCAAATTGAAAGATTAGTAGGGGTGAACCTGCGTGTTCGCCTTTCTTATTCGGGCAGACACATAGGTCTGCCCCTACAATCATAATAATCCCATGAATATGATTCGGCATGCCAGCTCCCTACAAAAAAGTGTAACCCCTAAAAGTTGAGCATCTCTTGTTCGGATTTTGGTTCTTCGAAAGTTTCTTTGACTCTGTCTAAAAAGGCGATCGTCTCTTCATCGCAATAATCCGATTTTGTCCAAGGCAGACGACAGAACCCGCCATGGGCATAGATCATAACAATCTCACCATAGACACCATCACGAAGATAAATCTTGTGCGACTCTTCTTTGTGCGACGCCATCACGAGCGTGGTCGGCGTGAGCAGTCCGGGGTCAATATTGACCGTACGGAAATGATAGTTATCTATATTGTCAGCAAAGAGTGCTTCGATTTTATAACAGGATGCTTTGGCAGAAGTCAGGTTATCGCGGGAGATATTTTTTCAAATGAGAAAAACCGACGAGACAATTTGTCACCCATCTCTTCGGCATATAGCGGAGACTGTTCGCATTCCACTTCAAGCGTTTCAAACTGAATTTTCCCGAACTTTTTTTCGAGCGCATCGAGTGCATCCGAGAGAGCGTCCATCGAAGAATATATAATGGAAACAATCAGTTTCCCGGGTGGTGGTTGTTTTATGCGAGCCATATTAAATGGGTAAAATATTCCGCCTATAAAATCAACAAAAAGAATAGGTATAGAGGCATTTTTTCGCTTTTTCTGCTTTTTAGATTTTTAAAACTTTCCTTTTAAACTTTATTAATCGATACTACCCTTTCAGGTGTCTAAGAAGAGGCACCCTTGTATGTAATTATGAAAAAAGGAACACTCATCGACTATTCCCAATCTCAATTTGGATAATTCTCTGAGTGACAAGTTAAAGGAATCAAATGGATAAGTTTCTTATAACAGGCTCAAAAGCTCTCAATGGTTCACTCAAAATTGAAGGTGCCAAAAACGCAGCTCTCCCAATAATTTTCGCTACTCTCCTTATCAAAAAAGGTGAAACCACTCTCACCAATGTCCCACCTCTGCGTGATATTTTTACCGCTATCAAAGTACTCGAATATTTGGGTGCAAAGGTAAGCTACGACGAAGATGCCCAGGTTATGACGGTCGATGCATCCTATATTCATCAGAACACCGCACCATACGAACTGATGCGTCAGATGCGAGCATCGTTTTTGGTGCTTGGTCCGATTTTGGTTCGCATGGGTGAAGCACATATTTCTCTCCCCGGCGGATGTGTCCTTGGTTCTCGCCCGGTTGATTTTATCATCGGCGGTTTCCAAAAACTTGGCGCAACTGTCACTGAGAAAAAAGGGTATGTCATAGCCGAAGCGAAAAAACTGACCGGTGGAAAAATTTATTTTGACCGACCATCACATACCGGAACAGAAAATATTCTCTATGGTGCTGTCAACGCTAAAGGAAAAACTGAAATTTTCAATGCTGCCTGTGATCCTGAGATAGTTGATGTTGCCGATTTCCTCAACAAAGCAGGAGCAAAAATCAAAGGTGCCGGTACCCCTCATATTATAGTTGAACCGGTCAAAGAACTCAAAGCAGTCGAATACGCTGTCCAAGGTGACCGACTTCAAGCTGGTACATTTATGATGGCTGCCGCTATCACCGGTGGCTCAGTGAAACTTTCGGGATTTAACCCGGAACATCTTTCGATCGTCAATCACAAACTTATCGAAATGGGTTGTGAAATCAAATACCTAAAAAATGGACTTTCACTGACAGGACCAAAAGAACAAAACCGATAAATATGACAACTTTTCCATATCCCGGTTTCCCAACCGATTTACAAGCCTGCCTGATGGCAGTCTCAACTCTTTCATCGGGAACATCTTACGTCCGTGAAACTGTCTTTAGCGACCGTTTTTCTCATACTATGGAAATGCGTCGATTAGGGGCAGATATAACCATTTCATCCGATGAAGCGATTATTAATGGGGTAAAATCACTCGATGGTGCCGCCGTGATGGCGTCCGATATCAGAGCCGGAGCAGGCATTATTTTAACCTGTTTAGCCGCCAAAGGACGCTCGGAAATAAACCGAATTTATCATGTTGACCGTGGGTACAGCAAAATAGAAGAAAAGCTGACTGAACTTGGTGCCGATATAATTAGAGTAAGTGCATAGCAGAAAAATATAATTTTAGGCAATAATTGCGCGTTTGTGAACAAATGATTGGGCTCAAACGTTTTAATAATAGATACAAACATTTATGTAGGATACATATTAATATGAAAAAAGCTGTCTTATTATTGATAATTTCACTGACGATGCTTTCCTCGATAACTACCGCCCAAGAGACATACTTTGGAAAAAATAAAGTTCGCTACAAAAATTTCGACTGGAGTTATATTCAGACGAGACATTTTGATATTTATTACTACGAAGATGCCTACGAAACTGCCAAGTTTACCGCAACAGTCATGGAATCGGCATATGTTGAAATTGCCAAAGAACTCAATTACAAAATTCAAAAAGAGATTCCGGTCTTTGTCTACAACTCGCACAACGATTTTCAACAGACAAACATTACGCAAGGCTTACTCCCCGAGGGGGTCGGTGGTTTTACCGAAGCATTCAAAAACAGAATTGTAATTCCGTTTGCGGGATCATACGAAGAGTTCCGTCATGTACTGCACCATGAGTTGACCCACGCCTTTGTCTATGACCTAATCTATGGAAAATCATTTTCAGCCCTAATCTCGCGAGGTAAACTTTTTAATCTGCCACTTTGGTACGCTGAAGGATTTGCGGAATATTCATCACGACATGGATGGGACTATTTCTCCGACATGTTTGTGCGTGATGCCACGATAAATAATTACTTAGCACCTCCTGCCTATCTTGGCGGATTTTTAGCATACAAACAAGGTCAGGCAATGATAAAATATATTGCTGAAACCTATGGTGAAGACAAACTCGGAGAGATTTTAAAAAAAGGGAAAATCCTTTTAACTCTGAATAAAGCCTTAAAAGAAGTTCTCGGAATTACGGAACAAGAACTTTGGAAAGGTTTTTCCAAAGAGATGAAACGTCGCTACTGGCCGGAGATTGCACTCCGTGAAGAAGCCGATGAGTTTTCCACTCAGCTTACCCACGCCCGCAAAGATGGTTCCTACTTTAATGAAAAACCGGAGTTTCATCCTGATGGTACCAAGATCGCAATTTACACAGATAAATCAGACTTCACTGAAATTGTTTTAATCGACGCCGAAAAAGGTTTCCAAATTAAAAAACTGGTCAAAGGGCAACGCTCGGGGGATTTAGAATCTCTGCATTCATTCGTATCGGGTATGTCATTTTCACCCGAAGGTGATAAAATAGTTTTTGTCGCAAAATCAAATGGCGACCCTACTCTGATTTTTTATGATTTAGAAAAAAATAAAATTTACGATAAGAAAAAATTCGATTTTTATAATATCCTCTCTCCAAAATGGTCACCTGACAATAAAAAGATTGCATTCGCAGCACTCAAAGATTATAGCCGAGATATTTATGTATACAACATCGAAACAGAAGAACTTTCACAAATCACTCATGACCGCTACGACGATAAAGAAGTCAGCTGGCTTCCGAACTCTGAAGAACTGATATTTTCATCAGACCGTCCTCATTCAACATCGCAAATGGCTGATTGGGAAAAAAACATTTATGTCGACGAAGGTGCTTATCTTCCGGGTGATTTCCAATACGGTTTTTATAATATTTTTAGAATTAAAATCAATGAAGCTGATAAAGTTGTAGAGCTCGATGTTGGACAAGGTCCGAACACGTTCCCAGCTGTTTCGCCCGATGGCAGAAAAGTTGCTTTTGTTTCCAATAGAAATGGTATAGATAATATATATGTCGCATTCTTGGACTCATCGGCAGTATACCCAATCACCGATATTTTAACCGGTGTACGTTCAATTTCTTGGTCTCCAAATAGCCGCAAAATTGCATTCTCAGCATTTAACAAAGGTGCTTTTGATATTTTTATAATTGATAAGTTAAAACCAAAAGGTGAAAACAATCTTTTAGCCAACACTGCTTTTGTTGATGGAAAATATAATATTCTAAAATCTGCCGAAGAATTGGCACAATTAGAAGACTCTATCAAAGCTGATTCAATGAGCAATGATACTACACAAACTGACACTCTTGCGACAGTTATTGACAGTCTAAGCACTGACACCCTTGCTACAGCTCCTGACAGTCTCAGCTCTGATACACTTTTGGCGGCCGTTGTGGAAGAGGAAGAAAAAACCGATTCATTGATTACAACTGAAACCGGTGTCTACGATGAAGGCTTTGTTTTTGTCTCAGACAAAGAAGAAACAAAATTTGATTCTCTTTTAATCGGTGTACCAAAAGATGGAAGCCTTCCGCAAAACAGTAAACCGATTGCAGAACCGGAATATTTTGATGAACGCCCGGGTCCTGATGAAGAAGGTGAATACGAAGAAAATAAATATAAAACAAAATATACCCCTGACTTTATGCACGCCACTCCGGGATACAGCACATTTTATGGTTTCCAAGGCCAGGCATATTTTATTCTGTCTGACTATTTAGGTAATCATCAGTTTTATTTTTCCACAGATTTAGTAAACACAATTGACCAATCAAATCTACAGGTTTTATATTTTTATAATAAGAAACGTACCAGCCTTGGTGTTGGGCTTTTTCATTCTAAGAATTTCTACTCATTTTTAAATGACGCTTTTTTCTCTGATCGTTTCTACGGCTTTCAGGGAATTGCAAGATATCCGTTTTCAACATTCACCAGAGTTGACTTGTCGGTTTCACAATATTTCATAGATCGTCAATATAATTATGACACACAATCAGATTTTTACGATCAAAATATAGCAACCTATGGATTTAAAGATAATTCAAAAGTAACCGTAGGTGAACTAAACTATATTGCCGATAACGTTGTCTGGGGTTTAACAGGTCCGGTCAATGGAAGACGATTAAAACTTTCGGTAAGTAGCGGTGTCAATTTATTTGATTCAAAAGATATTCAGTTTACATCGGTAGAATTTGATTACAGAAAATACTGGCACATTAAAAATTCTTTCTCACTCGCTTTCAGAGTTTCAGGTGGGTCATCATTTGGCTCTACTCCAAAATTATATTTCATCGGTGGTACTACAAACTGGATTGGAAGAAAAACCTACGACGCATCGGTATACGATGTCAAAAATCTATACTTCGCCGATGTTGTAACACCACTTCGCGGAGTACCATACTACGAACTTTCAGGTGATAGATACGGCTTAATAAATGCGGAATTCCGTTTCCCACTTATCGACTACTTTGCGATGCGGTTCCCGCTTCCATTAGTATTCTCAAGAATTCAGGGAGTCATGTTTACCGACATCGGTTCGGCATGGTCAGGTTCTGACTTTAAAGGTGGCACATCGGCAGGTGGTGTCAGCAGATTACATGATATAAAAATGGGTTTTGGAGCTGGCGTTCGAGTTAATTTAGGATTCTTACTTCTCAGGTATGATCTGGCATGGTCAACTGATATGAACTCTGTTTTACCTCGGACAACATCATATTTCTCAGCCGGTGCTGATTTCTAACGATAAAAGATATATGCAATAAAAAAGCCCGCCTAAGCGGGCTTTTTTTTATTTTAAAAAACTATCTGCGTTTTTTATGAGCAGAACAGAATTTACCTCTGCCGTCGGTCATACGTTTACAACGTTTACCTGCTTTAGTTTTGCCTGCGCAACGAACTTTTTTCTTTGCGACTTTTTTCTTGGCTACTTTTTTCTTAGCAACTTTTTTCTTGGCTACTTTTTTCTTAGCGACTTTTTTCTTCGCTACTTTTTTCTTAGCCACTTTTTTCTTGGCTACTTTTTTCTTAGCCACTTTTTTCTTGGCTACTTTTTTCTTCGCAACTTTTTTCTTAGCGACTTTTTTCTTCGCTACTTTTCTTTTTGCGACTTTCTTTTTGGTTGTTTTTTTAGCTTTGCGCATTGAACATTCTCCTGTTTTTGTTTGTTCGCATTAAAAAACGTTTTTTTTGTTGAGTATGTCAAGAAAAAAATTGCGTTTATGAAATTTAAACAAATTTAATTTGTTCATATAAAAACATACCAAAAATTATTTCATAAAAAAAAGATGCATCACATTGTGATACATCTCTCTATTTTATTTTTGTAAAAATTATTTATTGTTGTTATTCGTTCGTCCAAAGAACTGTAAGTCGAGTGCCATCTGTCGCAGTTTATCATCAACAATTTGCATCACAGAACCTTGTGTGAATTTTCCACCGCGTAATCGTTTTCCCCCAGCTACGCCGGTTAAAATCTCTATACCATCGGCAATAGTTTTTACCGGATAGATATGAAATTTCTTTTGTTTAACTGCTTCGATAACATCGGGACGTAACATAAGTTCGTTCACATTTTGATGCGGTATCATAACACCTTGGTTGCCTGTTAGACGTTTACTTTTGCAGACATCAAAGTAACCTTCGATTTTATAATTCACACCACCAATTGGTTGAATCTCACCTTTTTGATTTACCGAACCGGTGACTGCAATTCCTTGTTGAATCGGTAAATTTCCGAGAGAAGATAAAATTGCATAGATTTCTGTCGATGAAGCCGAATCACCATCAACACCGGAATATGATTGTTCAAACGAAATGGATGCTACCATTGCAAGTGGTTTGTCCTGTGCGAACATCATTCGTAAGTACCCTGACAAAATCAGAACACCTTTGTTGTGTGTTGGACCAGAGAGGTCGGATTCTCGTTCAATATTTATTACACCTTCTTTACCGAGCGAAGTATTCACCGTAATTCGTGTAGGTCGACCGAACGAATGTTCACCAAGTGAATAAACAGAAAGCCCGTTAATTTGTCCGACAGTTTTACCAGAGACAGAGACCATGATAGAATCATTGTCAAACATCTCCTGAACTTTACCCTCGATAAGATTCACCCGAGAGCGTTGGTTGGCAATGGCACAGTGGACATCATCGCGGGTAACGATTTTTCTCTTCTTATGAGTCGCACAGTAATCTGCTTCGCGAACGATGTCAGCTATATGTGTAAATTGGGTCGTAATCTTTTTGCGAGTGCCGGATAATTTCATTCCAAATTCAGTTACTGCTTGTAGTCCTGAAATATCGAACGTTTTTAATTGTTCATCTAAAATAACCCGTTTAATAAATTGATAATAATTATTAAAATTAGCATTTGTTGCTTTCATCGAGCTGTCAAATTCTGCTTTGACTTTGAAAACTTTTTTAAAATCAGGGTCCATTCGCATCAGAAGATTATAAATATGCGGTTCACCAATTAACACAACTTTGACATCAAGTGGAATCGGTTCAGGTTTTATGCCGGAGCCTGCCATCATTGTTAATGGATCATAGCCTGCTATTTGAATTTCTTGATTACGTAAAGCCCGTTTGAGTTGCATCCACATCCCTTGTTCAGAAAGCAGATCAAGGGCATCTATAATATAAAACCCACCCGATGCTTTGAGCAATGAACCGGAAAAGATACGAGAGAAATCTGTCCGCCAATAACCGAACCGATCAACAACACGCTCAACTGAACCGAACATATTTTTATACGATGGTGACTTTTCTGAAATTATCGGAATCTCTTCGGTTGTCGAATTATCCAAAATGACATTGACAGAAAATTCTTCAAACGGTTCACGTTTACGATGCGGAGGTGGTTCTTCCTCGCCCCGTCTTGGCTGTGCTTCACGGAACCGATCGAGATCTTCAAGCAACGCTTCTTCGACTTCATCTAAATAGATAAGTACTTTTTCAATCGGATATCTTTTTTTAAGAAGATTTATCTTATCCATGACAAGTGGAGACACAATAGTCAGTTCAAGTTTTGTTAGAGCGTCGTCTAATTTATCTGATAGTTTTTTAGATTCCGACGTGACAACATCAAACTCTCTGCGAAGCGAATCCCATGTACGACCGAGTTCTTCAAGGCGTGATGGCGAAAATTTTCCTTCTTTGGAAAGCCGTTCCAATTTTTCAAGTGAGGCAGGCTCATCGTCGATAAGCGGCTGAATTTCATTGCGAATTCCAGGACCGACTTGAATCTGCACCATGACAAAACCTGTTTCGGTCAGTCTTTCTTCGAAATTATTTATTATTTCTTTTTGTCTGCCTTCAAATTCACGAGTGATTCTGTTTTGGCGATCTTTGAAATCTTCCGAGATAAATATTTTTGGAATAGCTTTGCGAACCGATGAAATCAGATATCCCATATCTTTTTTAAAACGAGTTCCCTCTCCGGCTTTATAAATAAGGATTTTCGGAGCATCTTCGTTTTTGAAATTATGCACATAACAAATATCTTTTAAATGTGGCTCATTATGGTCGAGTTGTTCTAGAAGATGTTGGATTGTTGATGTACGACCGGTGCCGACCGGACCGGTTACAAATATATTGTAGCCGTTCGATTTGACGTTTAAGCCTAGTTTGATTGAATTTATTGCGTTTTCTTGTCCGATAATCTCCAAACAGGGGCTTATAGAGTCCGAAGACTTAGTTTTTGGGGGGACAAATTTTATTTCATAACTGAGTTCTTTAGCAGATAACTCTTTATGTTTTTTTACCGATATTTGTTTTTTTTGAGGCATTCTATCTCCATTATTTTATTGTCAAATTCAATATATAGAGCTGACATACAGTTGTAAAAATAAAAATGTCAGCAATAATATGTATCACACAGAGTTACTTGAATAATTGTAATTTGATGAAAAAAAAGTTGAAAAAATCTTAAATTTGTGACATTTACTAAGTTCTTTGGTCGCATCGCATTACATTTTCTATTCTTATAACACATTCTCGGGCAATAAGTTCACTTTACTTGACAGTTATTTTAGAATGTGTATATTCAAGCCTGTTGTTTTTTAGCATTGCGCATTGAATTGGCGATATCGTCTAACGGCTAGGACCGGCGGTTCTCATCCGTCAAATAGGGGTTCGATTCCCCTTATCGCTAATTTAATAAAGAATTGTGGAGAATCTTTTTGTCTTGGTTGTCGAAAAGTTTTCTCCACTTTCTCTATTAATGAAGAGAATTGGGAGAAAAATATCTGGTGGCGTACCACTTGGGTACATTTACAATTTTTTTTAAAGAAACAAAATTAGAATAGAGCCCCATCCCAAGCTTATTGAGCAGATAAGGACGTCTGCTACCTCAACTATTTCAAATATATTATAGATTCGATTAGTTTAAAACCCAAATTCCTTATGGAAATGAGAGAATTCTTTCCGATTGTTCCAAAAAATTTTCATCATTGATTATAATAATCTCAATGTCATTATGAGCCGCCCAATCTAAAAACATTTCAGGTAATACCAAATCCCCACCACCCTGAAATATTAACTTCAAGCCTTGTCGAGGATTTAATGCTGATAATGTCTCATCAATTTGACGCATTAACTTTTTCAGATGTTCTTTAAACTCGGTCTGAATGAGCTCTCGAGATAATTGTTCATGTCTTTTTTTAACTTCGATTTTGTATATCCCAAGAACAACAACAAGAAGTCCTTCTTTAGCAAAAACTTCCGCTCTCTGTTTTCTCCCTAAGATTAATTTTTTTTGTTGAGCAAACCCACCGCTTGTTATCGCACCGCATATTACATCGTATAGATCATAATACATTCCTGCGATCTTCCATTTTCCAAAATTTGAAACAGTTCTCATTATGTCTTTGCTCCTTCTATATTACTTAATTTGCTATTTCTGTTCTGTTAACTCCTGATTCGCCTTTAATTACTTAGGTGCTTATTTTATATTTTTGTTGTTCGACAAGAGAACGACTCCTGTTCCCTTAGCCATATTGACTATTGAATTTGCTACTTTAGCACTAATTTGATTTGCCTCATCCATAATAATAAAAAACTTTTCAATATCTTCTTTTAGAAGAGATAATTTTTTTATATCGCTCTCAATATTACCACGGTTGAATTCAAAATGTGGTTGTTTAAAGTTCTCATATTTTATCTCAATTACTGCCTTGCAAGACGACCTATAATCATCTCTAAAGCTCCACAATTGTTGTTCTGAAGTATTATGTACACTTAAATCAGCAAATAAATTGTCATTATCATATACTCTGAGTTCTGAATGCACTGTAAGAGACGGATTATTTTTCTGTAATTTTTTTTTCGAGATATGAACCAAACTTAACTTTTATATCAGCTTCAGTCTTTAGATATTGGTTTATACAATCTTCCGTTCCACAGGTTAACAATTTTTTTTCATATACTTTTGTATTACCGATATTGTATTCTTGTTCACAATGCTGTACAAAATCTTTAAATATTGATTTAATAAACATGACGTATAAGTCCTTTGTAGTTATTTGTTATTGACCATATCTAAGAATATTATTTCCTACACCACTTCTTTCATTTTTTCAAGAATCTTTACCATCGCATAAGTGTCGAGTTCGCAGTATTTCAAAAGATCAGCTTTAATCTTCTCAATCTCTTCAGTATCTGTCATTGTCTGTAGTTTGGCGTAGATATTCATTGCTGCCCCACCATCAGAAATATTCAGTCCGTTATAACTCAACTCTGGAACTAAGGCTGGCAACACAAGCTTGATTGAATAACTTCCTCGCATTTCTTTAGTATAGTAATCTTTACTACGAAATGGGATTATCATATCAATCAGCCTATCAATAATACTTTGTAAAGCATCTGCTTTATCAGGAAATTGCTCAGCCAACTTTTTTATTATTGTGCGTTCAAATCCAATGTTATAGACAAGGATTGTCTTACAGTTTTTGGTGTCTTCTATCATACTATCAGCTAATTCTTCTCGTGGGTCTTTACCAGGTTCACCCAAGAATTCAAAATGATCGAGTTTGTCACCATTAAGAATATGCAGAGAATATTGAGATGGAATCTGCTTATAAGGTTTCTGCCCATCAAAAGATGGAACCGCTTGCTGGAAAGTCTCAAAATCGAGCAGACCGATTGGTTCTTCAAGCTGTTCAATAAATTTCTTAATACCATCTCGATTGATAAAATCTTTCATGTTTAGTTCACAGTCAACCTGAAGTTGCTGAGCATCCGAAAGATGAAAATCCGACGGTATATCCTCAAGCTTAAGAACTCCCTTTTGGTAGAGTTCAAATCTTCTTTCCCATCCTAGATTATTAATATCGAAAACTGAATAATCAGGAATATGCTTCCAACAGTATTCTTTGAAATCACAGCCATAAGGTTTAAAACAATGAATACCTATATCAATCTGAGGTTCATCTTTACCGAGCATTTCTTTCTGGAGTAATAATTGTTCATTCACAAATGGCTGATTTTCAATGACAGTATCGGTAAGGTCTTTGATTGTAAAAAGCTGCTTGATGTCAAGCTCGCCCCTGCGTTCATATTCAGTATTAATATGCACAAGTGCCGCAACTGAAATATTTAAACCATTGCCATTTAGGACAAAATACTGAACAGAAATATCATTCTTATAGGCAGGTTTCTCCGCAGATGATGATTTCACCTCATAGATTTCCCAACCATCTTTCCCTTTGTGAAGGATGTCCACCATAACTAAGATGTTGTCATAGATGAACATCGCTTCATAAATTGTCTTGGTTCCCGATTCTATCAATTTCTTAGTTTTGGCTATATTCTCTTCAACTTTATCTGAGGAATAGACAATCTCGTGTCCATCTGGAAATAAATGTTGAGCTAAAATACCTACTTCGGTTCCTGTATCAAAGATAGCTTCTTGAGCTTTATTTGGCTGGGTTCTCTGATTATATTTATTCCAATAAAGCCACAAAGATTTGTGACATTGTAACCCTCTCATGAATTGTGACTTACTTAGTCGAGACATAACCCTCCTACAAATTAGTTAATTGGGGAACTATCATAGAGCTTTACGTATATTTAATAGTGGCTACGTTCAGTTGTCAATACATATTTAAATAATGCTGAGATATGTGACTCTTTATCGGTGGTTACCCAGTCATTTATCGAACTATATAATGTGCAGATTTTGCTTCACATTATATATCAATTGACATTTCCACAATTATAGGTATATTCGCATCAATGAAATTCAAGACTAACCAACTCAAACATACCGCATTATACGCAATCCTATTTCAGTTTATCATAAATGTAGATAGTCTGTTAGCCCAAGAAGCAGTGCAGGAAATAGCAAATTCTGTTTTTCGCATGGATCGTATCAATGCCTTAGTCTTTGTACTTATTTTCTCCGCCTCTATATTAGTCTTCACAAAATGGGCAAGAGAAGGGAAATCGCTCTTTTTACGTAAAATCCCGGGGCTCGATGCTATCGAAGAAGCAGTCGGCCGTGCTACCGAAATGGGTCGTCCGGTGCTGTTTGTACCAGGTATTGCTGAACTTGACGAGATCGAAACTATTGCCGGTATTTCTATTTTGGGTCGTGTTGCGAAAATCACCGCACAATATGATACTCCGCTTCATGTGCCGGTTCGGTATCCTTTGGTTATGGCTGCCGGTCAGGAAGTTGTTGAGCAAGCTTATATAGAAGTTGGTAAAAAAGATTCTTATGACCCAGACACTGTGCAATATGTTGCTGGTGAACAATTTGCGTATACCGCAACAGTGAATGGCTACATGATGCGGGAACGTCCTGCAACAAATATATATATGGGAGCATTCTTTGCTGAATCGCTTCTTTTGGCTGAAACAGGTAACGCCGCCGGTTCGATTCAGATTGCCGGTACTGCTCGCCCGGAACAGCTTCCATTTTTTATCGCCGCCTGTGATTACACATTGATGGGTGAAGAATTATACGCCGCATCGGCTTATTTATCTCACGAACCTGTGATGCTTGGTGGTTTAAAAGGTCAGGATTTTGTGAAAGTCCTGCTTATCGTTTGTATTATTTTGGGTGTTTTGTTAACATCCTTTGGATATGGTGAATTTTTTAAATCTCTATTCACCGCTGTATAGAACTTATTGGAGTTTTTAAATAAATGAAAACAACCCTACCTGTATTAGTTGCCTTCCTATCCGGTCTGATTTTAGTTGTATCGTTTTTCTTTGATGATCAAAACTGGCTCGGACTATTAGGACAGGAACTCAAAATTTGGCTGACTATTGTTGGTGGATTCACACTTTTACTTGGTGTAGTTTCTATCACAAAAGTTAACTGGGTAGCCGTCAAACGAAAAAAAGAGGGATGGAAATATAAAATCCTTACTCTGATAGCTATTTTTACAATGGCGATCCCGTCGGGTTTATCTCCTGAATGGTCTTCGTATTTCGGACGAAACGATGGCTCGGTCTATGACTGGTTGTTCCAATATCTTATGTCACCTATGATGGCAACGATGTTTGCCACTCTCGCTTTTTATATCGCATCGGCTGCATATCGTGCATTCCGTGCCAGATCTGCGGAAGCGACGCTTCTATTGATAACCGCAACTTTTGTGATGCTGTGGCGTGTTCCGATGGGTGAATGGATTTTAAATTTAGTTCCTTGGATTGATATTCCTTATTTCTTAGAAACATATATTATGGGCGGTATAAACATGGCTGTCCAGCGTGGTATTATTATCGGCGCCGCTCTCGGGGCAGCATCGATGTCGCTTCGTATTATTCTAGGTATTGAACGCACATATATGGGGAAAGGGTAACAAATGAATATTTGGCAAAAAATGGAAAAGATGGATCGCAGATGGATTTATCTGATGGTTGCTATTACGGTTATTATACCGTTTTTATTCCCGATGTCATTACCGATTTCAATCACCCCACACGCACAAGCTGTCTATGATACTATTGATGAGCTTGAAGATGGTTCAACTGTCATGCTTGTCTTTGACTACTACCCATCTACAATTGCCGAATGTGAACCGATGGCAATCGCAGCCCTGCACCAATTTTTAGTAAAGATATAAAAGTCGTGACTCTTTCAAATATTCCGCTCGGCGGACCATCGATGGCTGAAACAATTACCCGTATGATGGCAGAAAAATATGATAAAGTGTATGGCGTTGATTTTGTAAATTTAGGATATAAAGCAAACTATGTCGCCGTTATGTCGGGCATGGGACAAGCGATTTCTGATATTTTCCCAACTGATAATTCTGGAACTCTTTTATCAGAATTACCTCTGATGCAACAGACTCCAAACTATGATTCGATTTCATTCCTCTTTGAGGTTGCCGACAATGCCACCGCTGATTATTGGGTCTCTATTGTAAACGCACAATTTGGTGTCCCTATGGTTTGTGGTACCACAGCAGTTGGAGCTCCTAAGTATTACGCCTTCGTAGCATCGGGACAATTCAAAGGATTGCTTGGTGGAATGAAAGGTGCCGCGGAATATGAAATTTTAGTTGGTCATAAAGATGCTGCCGTAAAAGGCATGTCTGCCCAATCACTAGTGCATCTGCTTATAATCTTTTTAGTCCTGCTTGGAAACATCAGTTTCTTTATTGGACGCAGAAAACCGAAGGGTGTCGCATGAGCGGAATAGAAATTTTTCAACTTTGGTTAATGGCCTTTGTGACGCTTGCCTTGTTCTCATTTATGTACAAAGACAATCCGTTCTACCGAGTTGCTGAACATATATTTGCCGGACTGACTGTTGGCTATCAAGTAGGCTTGATTTGGGATGCGGTGATTTTACAATCTCTCTGGGATCCTATGATGAACGGAAGATGGTGGCTTATTATACCCGGTATATTAGGCTTCTTAATGTTCACTCGCTTCTCTCAAAAATATTCATGGATATCACGTATCTCACTCGCATTTGTTATGGGTATCACCGCAGGTATTTTTATTGTATCACAACTTCACGGATTGGTCTTACCACAGATACAAAGCACGATGCTTTCGCTTGCTAATGGTGATGGCTTTGGTGCGACGATTCTTGCGATAATAATTGTTGTCGGGGTTATTTCAACTCTTATATATTTCTACTTCTCACACGAACATACAGGAGCTTTAGGTGTCACCGCCAAAGTTGGTATCTGGTTTATTATGATTGCCTTTGGTTCTCATTTTGGTTATACCGTGATGGGTCGTGTGTCACTTCTGATTGGTAGGGTTCAGTTTTTAATCAATGACTGGATCGGCTCATTCACAGGTTGATACCTGGCTCAGATTGACCCCTGTCTCAGGCAATGCCTGTCTTATTATAAACTATAATTTCCTATTAAATCTTACAAATAATCAACTATTGAAATTTAGTTATCTACTTACATTCTTAGGCAATACCCTGTCTATACAATCTTTTTGATAAAACCAAATTCTATTGGTTGGACAAGAATGTCCGACCTACCAAATGATATGATGTCAAGACGCCAAGATTTCCTCTATATATATTTTATAGAATCGGAACACTTCCCTCCTATACTTTTTTCTGAACAAGAACAGTAAAAACAGCTGTAAGCTATTAATAATTATCACAGAAAAATCAAATAATTTAAGTTGTTATTTTGTGAAAAAACTGCGTTATATAGCTGTAAGAATAGATATAAAATTAAATGGAGATTATAGATGGCTAATAACTTTTTATTTACATCAGAGTCGGTGACCGAAGGTCATCCCGATAAACTCTGCGATCAAGTTTCCGATGCTGTTTTAGATGCGATATTAAAACAGGATAAAAAAGGAAGAGTCGCCTGCGAAACATTTGTTACTGCCGGACTCATTATTGTCGGCGGTGAGATTACGACAAAAGGCTATGTCGACGTACAAGGCGTAGTTCGCAAAGTTGTCAAAGATATCGGTTACACCGACAGCAAATACGGATTCGCCTATGACACTTGTGCAATCTTAAATGCTATCGGCATGCAGTCACCTGATATTGCCCAAGGTGTCAACACAGGTGGCGCCGGTGACCAGGGTCTTATGACCGGTTATGCGTGTAAAGAAACAAAAGAACTTATGCCGTTGCCGATTATGCTGGCTCACAAACTGGCTCGTCAGCTTGCTAAAGTTCGCAAATCAGGTAAGCTCAAATATCTTGGACCTGATGGAAAATCTCAGGTTACTGTTGAATACAAAGATGGGCAACCATACCGTGTTGACACAGTTGTGATTTCATCGCAGCATACCGAAGAGATATTAGATCGTACCGGAAAAAAGATTACAAAAAAATCAATTGATGAAATTATTAAAACTGTAATTTTACCGATTATTCCAAAAAGACTTCTTGATAAAAAAACAAAGTTCTTAGTAAACCCAACCGGTAAATTTGTTATCGGTGGTCCTCAGTCTGACACAGGTATGACCGGACGTAAAATTATTGTCGACACCTACGGCGGCATGGCGTCGCACGGAGGTGGTGCATTCTCAGGGAAAGATCCTACAAAAGTCGATCGTTCAGCATGCTACATGGCTCGCTTCATTGCTAAAAATGTGGTCGCATCGGGGCTTGCTGAAAAATGTACAATCCAACTTGCTTACGCTATCGGTGTTGCAAAACCGGTTTCACTTATGGTTTTCACCGACAAGACTCATCAAGTCTCTGAAAAAAGAATTGTACAACTGATAAACAAACATTTTGATATGACCCCAAGAGGAATTATAAAATCTCTCAACCTGCTGAAACCTATCTACGGTAAAACTGCCGCCTATGGTCATTTTGGTCGGACTGAAAAAGAGTTCTCATGGGAACAAACGAACAAAGCAAAAATACTTGCAAAGGATGCGTAACATATGGCTTTAAAATATGATATTGCTGATATTAAATTAGCAAAAGAAGGTAAACAAAAAATTGAATGGGCTGAACGCAATATGCCGGTGCTTCGTTCGATCCGTGAACGATTTGCAAAAACAAAACCGCTCAAAGGTATTCGTATGGCTTGTTGTCTGCATGTGACAACAGAAACAGCAAACCTTGCTCGCACTCTCAAAGCAGGTGGTGCCGAAGTTGCGATTTGTGCTTCCAATCCTCTATCAACACAGGATTATACAGCTGCATCGCTTGTTAAAGATTACGGTATTTATGTTTTTGCTATCAACAATGAAGATAACAAAACGTACTACAAACATATTCATCAAGCACTCGATTTTAAACCGCATATCACAATGGATGATGGTGCCGATTTGGTTTCGGTGATTCACTCCGATCGTAAAGAACTTATTGATATAATTCTTGCGGGAACCGAAGAAACCACAACTGGTGTGATTCGTTTGCGTGCTATGGAAATGGACAAAGCTCTAAAATTTGCGGTTGTTGCCGTGAATGATTCCAAGACCAAACATCTCTTTGATAACAGATACGGTACAGGTCAATCAACTCTCGACGGTGTCATCCGTGCGACCAATATGCTCATCGCTGGTTCTACTGTTGTCATCGCAGGTTACGGATGGTGCGGACGCGGACTTGCTATGCGGGCGCAAGGTTTGGGTGCTAAAGTTATAGTCACCGAAGTTGATACGGTCAAAGCACTCGAGGCTGCTATGGACGGGTATCATGTTATGCCAATGGCAAAAGCTGCTCCGATTGGTGATCTCTTTATCACCGTTACAGGTAACTTAAATGTTATTCGTGCCGAGCATGCTAAGAAAATGAAAGATGGTGCTATCATCGCAAACTCCGGTCATTTTAATGCCGAGATTGATATACCTGCGATTAAAAAAGCATCTACTCGCAACAAAGAAGTTCGTCCGTTTGTCGATGAATACTTTATCGGTGGAAAACGGATTATGATTTTAGCCGATGGTCGTTTGATAAATCTTGCATCTGCCGAGGGACATCCTGCGATGGTAATGGATATGTCGTTTGCAAATCGAGCACTCGCATCTGAGTTTGTTGTGAAGAACTACAAAAAACTTGAACCTAAAGTATATACATTGCCGGATAAAGTTGACCAAGATATCGCCCGTATTAAATTAAAATCTATGGGTATTGGTCTTGATAAACTGACTGCCGAACAAAAGATTTACTTATCATCCTGGACAATGGGAACCTAGCAGCCACAGGCTGTTTTAGGCTGAAGCCTATTTTTTTCCTGACGAAATACGTCAAGTAGTTATAATATTTGTAGGGCAGGTCTCGCTTTTGAGACCTGCCTTTTTTATATTATTTATCAGATTTAGTTTATCTATTGGCATTCAGAATTATAAGTCTTAACCAAAGACAACCAAAACAATAAGACACTCTTTTTCTAAACTACTTGCAACTTTTGATGCTTTATCAATAGCTACTCTCGCAGCATTATAACTCAAAGTAGCATTCTCAATTCTTGTTTTATCTTTTACTGGCTCATAGAACCAATCAAGAGAATGATATTCAGAACCCCAATCGACATTTGCATATGCTAGTCCCTTATCCCCTATTGTCATAATATCTCCACCATAGATATATAAACCTGTTCCTTCAAGTAGTTTTACAGCTTTTAAAGCATCATCAATAGATAATGCAACCTCTTCACTCCCTGGGTTTATTACTGATAAAGACATCCCTTTTACTCTAATTAAATCCATGTAAGCAGATACTTGATTCATACTGACCTCTTGTTCATTATTCTTTACCTACTCTTCGCGTCTTTTCCATTCGACATCGATATCGCTATTGCGAAGACGGTCAAACATCATACCAACATGATGATGGATATGTTTGATATTATGCAGCTGCAACTCAAACGACGTAAATGGTATCCAGCTTACTTCAGAAATGACTTCCATATCAGTTGCATCAATACGAGCCTCGATATTTTTTAGAATATGATTATAATACTCTAAAATTTCAGCCTTACTGTACGCATCGTCAATTGGGATAGGGGCTTGTTCAGGAAGACGGTCGAGGAACTCGAAACCATCTTTATGTTTCTCCCACGCGACAAAATTTTTATCCGTTCCTTGAGTATACAAATCAACAAAGTAAAGGGTGTGAAAGGCAAGTTGCCAAAATTTGTTTGTGTATGTTTGGTCGTTCCACATAGCATCGGGACATTTTTCGATTGCTTGTCCAAGCATATCAAGTGATGCTTGGTATTGATTTTTTACGGCATGTTTAAAATCCATACGTTCTCTTTTCTATATTAACAATCATCGTAATCGGGTGGCGCACCCCTTGGGGTGCGTTTAAAATTTCATTCTATTACAACTAAACAAAATTGGAATAATGGCAGAACCCTTTAGTGGTTCTGCCCTACAAGTATTCAGTACATATCTTGTCAACTACTTCATCTACAGACATAGTAGTTGTGTCAATCGTTATGCCTCTGTCTTCATCAGAACTTTGGAACTCTTCGTATAATGTCTCGACCCGTTTTCCCATTTTCAGATTATCAGGTAGACCGTTGTCTCGCTCTATGAGAATATTCAAATCTGCTGTTAATCTGAAAAATTTAATTTGCGATTCATCTATATTAACATTTTTGACAAATTTATCATACTCCCACCTGTGCAAAAACACATGGTCGATAAAAACGGTATAGCCTTGGTCATGATACAGCTGTGCTGTTGATGCTGCCGATTGTAATGCGAGTACTGCTTCGTCGTTTGAAAATGTCCAGCCTGAAACCCAATGTCGGATTTCATCGAGAGAAATAACAATCGACGGCTTGTGTATCTTTGCCAATGCTTGACAAACCGAAGATTTCCCTGCTCCCGAAGGACCTCGTATAATTATTATCATAGATAAATAAACTGAATCAGAATTAAAAGAGCAATAAATAAAACTTTTATACTTTTTCTGTATTAATTTTATTAGTAATCAAAGTTTACACACCCCTTAATCCCCTCTTATTAGAGGGGAAGCAATTATAAGAAAAATGGGTTCGTTTCGCATATAAAAAAGTTTTTTTAGAACCTTTTTTTAGCCTTAAATTCTTTATAACCAACTCAACAGCATATTAGTACAATGGAATGGCTTTGACTTGAAAAATGGCTTAAAGCCATTTTTGCTAATATATTTTGTAGTGATTTTGAAACATATAAATTTACTCTTATTATTAAGTTGTTCATAGAATAAAGAATTACAGGATTCAACATGTATTGAGTAGAATATTTGTAGAGAAAAATTAATCCTCTGTTTTCATTAACCACCTAGTTAATTTACTAGCATCAACGGAATCAAGCTCAAGAATCAAACGATAGTAGTCAATTATCATAGTGCAATATAATTCTTTGTCAATATTTGGATCTGAAGGCTCTTCAAGAATCGAAATATCATCACCATATATTTGATAAAGTAAATTATAAACATCATCTAAATAAATCTGTATTTCAACTAGCTGAGGTATTTCTTGAGGGTTTTCTGATCTAGACACAATAACATCATTAAGGGCGGATAACAAATTAAGTTGGGAAGTTACCGAATTAATTATCGAGTCTGAAACATTAATAGATAACAGATAGTTGTAACAATATCTAACATCTATAGATTTAAGTTCATTCATTATTTTGTTATTCGTTTTGATAAAATTTATAACAGCCTCATCTGATGCAACTGGTAATTTTTTTTCAAATATTACCATACTGTATTTTGCTGAAATTTTTGTTATAAAAGAATTACCTACTTTCCCTTTCTTAACTTCATTCTGCATTTCTTGCATCATTAAATTGTATATCTCAGGTTCATATTTTTTAATACTTATTATATATGGAATGTTGTCAATTTCTTCCTCTAGGTTACTCCGAAACATCCACGCATTAATACTAGGCATAATTACACTTTTAGAAAAAAATAACAGAACAATAAAGATAATTAGTGAAATGGCTTGAAATTTCTTTTTATTTTCTTTCTGGTTCACAAAAAAACTAGTAATGTAAAATGAAACAACAAATACGATAAAAACCATAATTCCAAATGAAATACTGCTCATAACACCTCCAGAAGTCACAATTAATTTATAATGAATAAACAGAAAATTAGTCTAAGTTGTCAATCTTAAAGATGACATTGCCACTCTCCCTGCGGTCGTTCACAATGACTGATAAGAGTCGAAAGATTACTTCATTCACATTCCCTACAAAACCACCGCAAAAAGATACACTAGTCCTCTTTTATATGAATCTAAAGGAAAGTTTCGTTAAATACAATTATGAATTAAAATCTTAAGTGAAAGTTACTAAAAGCAAAAAAACGCTATTTCGAAAAACAAACCCATTTTGCTGTAACGTTATGAATTTGATAAAATTACAAGGAAAAAGTTGTTTGACGATGTGGATAACTCTTGTTGTAGGGGTAGACCTAAGTGTCTACCCTGTTTATGGCGAACACATAGGTTCGCCACTACAACGAATATAATATAATTTTATATAACAGCCTTAAGGCTACTTTGTCACTTTCATTGAGAACATGAGAGGGTATTTTGTGGCGCCGTCGGGTGGATGCCAGTAGTCGCCTTTTTGAACCCAGTCACCTTTGATGTCGTAATAGCTATGATTGTATTCGTCCATAGCTACAACGGTCAGACCTGCTTTGACCATCGCATTAACAAAGTCCGATAGCTTATGCATCCACTCGACCGACTCGCCTTTAACTTTGTAAGAGCGGTCACAATAGTCATTCCAGTTTGATTCTTTGTAAGGACCTTTATGAAAATAAGTGAACTCATCGTCCCATAAAAAGAGATCAGCAATAGCATGTCCGTCGACGATAAAAAATGTTCCGCCCGGTTTCAGGTAATGCGCAATGACCTCTGCCCATTTGTCGAGGTCTTCAATCCAACAATGGGTACCATGCGATTGAAAAATTATATCAAATTTTTTATCACTCTTGCCAATCAAATCATAAATGTCTGAACGGATAAACTGTGCCTCGGGAATACCTGCCGCTTGTTTCAGTTTATCTGCGAACTCGATAGATTTATCGGAGATATCAACACCGGTAACATCGGCACCTAGCCTTGCCCAAGATAGAGTGTCCATCCCGAACTGACACATGAGATGCATGAGCGATTTCCCACTTACATCACCGAGCGCATCTTTTTCAATCTGTTTGAGAGAGTTCCAACCATCCAAGAATTCATTCAATTTATAATCGGGATGGTTGTAATGCAGTTCAACAATTTCGTTCCAAACATCACGGTTTTGTTCATTATGTTTATTAGCCATTATTTCCTCGCTTTGATAAGTCCGATCAACCCGACAAGCAAAAAGAAACAGTTCACTCCCCATACCGCAACATAGTCGGGGACTTTTTCGTTATAACCTGCTGATTGTAAAATTGTAAAGAGAACGAAATATACTAAGGCTATCAATGCTCCAATTGAAAATGAAACCGCCGTGCCACCTTTGCGAGGGTTCGCCGCAAATGGAATCGAAAGAAGCACCACGATAAAAGAAGCAAGTGGATAAGCGTATTTAATTTGTAGGTCGATAGATTCGCGCACATGCGGTCCGCCGGTTCGTTTCATAAGAGCAATATATTCTTTGAGCTCATCAAGCCCCATATCTTCCGGTTTACCAACCCGCCGAGAGAAATCTTTCGGTTTATCTTTTATCTGGTCGAGATAGAGTGAATCAAACTCGGTATATGATTGTGCAGTGGTGTCATCAAACGTCCGAATAATACCGTTGCGAGCAACCCATTTGTAATCGGTATAGGTGATTTTTTTTGCGATGATAAGTTTTTTTAAACTGTTATCTTTTGTCTGGTACATTTTAAAGTCACTACCTTCTTTTTTACTGACATAGAAAAGTGAAATAGTGTAAAAATTCCCGGGTGAAATTTGACGATACAAATTTGTTGCTTGGTCGTATCTTCTTTTGGAACGTTTTTTTATATCGAACTCTTTGATTTCTACAAGACGTTTATTAGCTGGTGGGAAAATATATTCATTGTAATAAAAATGTCCCGCCGATAAAATCAGCACGACAACTAACAACGGTGCCGTGATACGGTAGAGCGAAAGCCCCGATGCTTTCATTGCTAAAATTTCATTATGCTTGGCAAAATAGGATAACGAGAAAAGAGTTGCAAGAAGAACAAAAACTGGGAAAAATAATTTGAGGACCCATCCTCCAAAATAGAGATAATATTCAACAATCTGTTCGACAGGAACATTGTTATCCATAAAATGTCTGAGCAGTTCTACAAGATTGATGACAAGTATCATAACGCCGATTGCAATTGTTACAACGAACAGTGTTACAAAAAATAGTTTGAGAACATACCTGTCTAATTTTTTAAAAAGTATCATCTTATTTTTTTCCGAAAGAAAGAAAAAATTTGTTTTTCAGTTACAACTAAATAAAGCAGATAGATTCCTATGCCACCGATAATAAAATTTGCTCCCCACATCGACCAGAAGGGTGAGAGCAGTCCACGGTCGGCGATATCTTCACCGGCAATTAACGATGCCCAGTAAAAGATAAAGAGAAGTATTGAAATCGTGATGGCTATGCCCATCCCCTTTTTCTTCGACATAATACCTAGTGGTGCACCGATAAGTATGAATGCGATAATTGCTCCGGGGATAGAATATTTTTTGTAAATCTCAACTTCAAATTTTGCGATTCGTTCTTTGGCATGGTTTATATTTTTCTTACCACTTTCGGTTGACCGCATAAGGTTTGCCATCGAAGATTTCAAATACTGCACCGCTAGAGAATCTTGCTCAGCAATCATCTCGGCTGTGATGATTGTATCTTCGGTAATAGTTGTATCATTGGAGTTCGGAAAACCTTTACCCGTTAAAGCACCACGGTAGACAAATGTGTCGGCAAAAAGATATTCCATATGTTCGGTAAGAGGTTTCATAATTTTTTTGCGGTTTGGTTCAAACTGACTTGTCGATTGGTCGACAACTTTTTGCATAGCTGCGATAGATTTTTCACGATCGCCTCGGCTTGACGATTCGTTCCGTTTTAATTCTGACCCGGTTCCCGAAACATTGATAACCTGATTCTGAAATTTTACTTTACGAAAATTTTCAGAATCGTTAACATCGAGTGAATGAATCTCCCCGTTAAAAAGATCAAACTGCATATTTTTATTACCATCGGTCATTTTCAAGAAACCATATTCGGCAATAATAATTTTGGGCGTGCTTGGGTTTTTGGTATCGGTGATACGAATATTTTCGACTCGTGAAGTTGTATGGTCGATTTTATCTATCAGCACTAAATAACCGGGGATGTCTGAGATAAATACGCCCGAACGGAAAACCAATGTCGGTCGCATAGCAGAAATATTACGGCGAAGCTCGCGGGCTTTTTTGTTTAAGTCCGGCAGAACTTTGTCATTAAACTCAATCATGCCGTAGGTCAAAACTCCGCCCGCCATGAGAACCGGTATCAGAATCTTGAGCATATTTATACCGGATGCTTTGATTGCTGTTATTTCAAAATCGGAAGTCAACCGCCCGAATGCCATAAGGGTCGCAACCAACGCCGACATAGGCACCGAAAGGGCAAGCATCCAAGCCAAATTTAGAGCAAGCAATTCCAAGGCAATCCAAACTGAAATATCTTTATCCATAACAGAATCTGTAATTTTCGGTACATAATCGATTACCAATAAAAATGTAATGGTAAAAAATGCAAAGAGAAACGGTGCAATATGTTCTTTCAGTATGTAGCGGCTAAGTATCTTCATAATATATCTTTATAAGATACATGTTATACACACATATTCAAGATAACAATTTTTTTTATTGCAATATTTTCAAAAAATATTCAGTTGGCTATGAGGGTATAAAATGTATATATTTATGGTATGGCAGATCAAAAGAATTTATCGGATAAAAAAATCGCCGATTATGTTGTAGGCGATATGATAACATCGTATTTCTCAATTCGTAAAAAAACTATACGGGAATACGCCAAGGGGAAATTTGTATCTCTGGAACTTGGTGATTATTCGGGCAGAATCAATGGTGTCGTTTGGGAGCCTGACCAGTTTACTCTTGCCGAGCTTGAAGAGGGTATGGTTGTCAAACTTCGTGGTCAGATTGGCGAATATAATAATAAAACGCAGATGACAATCAATCGGATTCGTCTTGCCCTTGACGATGAATACACAATTGAAGATATTTTGCCGTTTTCCAAACAGTCAAACGATGAGCGGAAAGCTCGGATTTTAGCTTTGACTGAAAAAATTGAAAACTCATATATAAAAAATCTGGTTGAGCTGTTTTGGGCTGATGAAGAAATTATGCGAAAGTTTTTGGAAGCACCTGCCGGGAAACTCTGGCATCATTCGTATGTTGGTGGACTGTCGGAACATTCTGCCAATGTTGCTGAACTTGCATTGCGGGTATCGCATGGCTATGATTATTTGGATAGAGACTATCTTATCTTTGGCGGGCTGTTTCATGATATTGGAAAGATTGAAACCTATATTACAAAAGCAACAATCGACTACACCGATGAAGGACGTTTGGTTGGGCATATTTGTCTTGCCGATGTTTGGATTTGCGAAAAAGCAAAGCAGATAGAAAATTTCCCTGAGAAACTGTTGATGAAACTTCGGCATATGGTTCTCTCACATCAAGGTGAACTCGCCTATGCAACACCGGTTGTACCGCAGATGCCTGAGGCGTTTGTGTTGTACTACTGTGATGAGATTGATTCCAAGATGGGTGCTATTGACCGTATTCGTGAACGGCATGACGGAGTCGGATGGTCTGACTATGTTAATCTTATCGGACGGTATCTTTATTTTGGTGAGGCTGACCCGACTAAAACTGATGACTCCTAATGGATAAAAAAGTTTTAGATCTCTCACAAGTCAGTAGAATTGTTGGAGATAAAAAAATTCTCTCAAACATTTCGTATACATTTTTAAAAAATCAGATTTATACAATTATAGGTCCTTCGGGATCGGGGAAATCATCACTCTTGCGACTGCTGAATCGTCTTGATGAACTAAGTTCAGGTAAGATTGTATATGATGATCAAAATATAGATGCACTGAGCGTATGTGCGTTACGGAAAAAAGTTGGGTATCTTTTTCAGACACCACACCTGTTTGAAAAAACGGTCAGAGATAATTTTCTGTTTGTAGATGATCAAATTTCAGAGAACAGAATGACTGCACTACTTGAGAGAGTGCATCTCTCTACAAATATGCTTGAGAGTTCTGTAGAAAAATTATCTGTCGGAGAAAAACAGCGGGTTGCATTTGCAAGGTTGCTTCTTACAAGCCCTGATGTTTTGCTTCTTGATGAACCAACCTCTGCACTCGACCCATCTATAACTGAATCTCTTGAAAACTTTATTAAAGAAATTACAAGCGAAGAAAACCTTACGACTATTATTGTCACGCATAACCCTGAACAAGCTATGCGGTTTGGGCAGACCGGGATTTTGATTGCTGATGGGATGATTGCCGAGTCTGGTAATATTAAGACGCTTCTGGAAAACCCTCAGTCCGATGCCGGCAAACGTTACAAAGCGAGAGAGCTGTCATGAACAATCCCGGAATGACAGAAGTGCTATTCTCACTTATCATGGTTGCTATCTCGATTGCAATTAGCAGGTTTTGGAAAATTGAAGTTGAAAAAGATATTGCTATTGGTTCTATCCGTTCATTTATACAACTTGTAGCTGTTGGGTATGCTCTGAATTTTATATTTGATTTAGAATCTATCTGGCTGATTATTGCGACACTTCTTATCATGTCTTTAGTTGGAGCCTAGGCAGCATCAAGTCGAGTTAAAGAAATAAAGTCGCCATTTCTGTTGATACTTTTTGCAATTTTGTTTGGTTCTTTTTTAACTATCGGACTGATGGCACTGCTTAAAATTATAACTTTTGAAGCACGGTATATTATCCCACTTGGTGGAATGGTTATCGGTAACTCAATGAATGCCGCCGCACTTTCTATCAACAGGATAACATCGGATATTCTTTCCAACAAACTACCGATTGAAACAGCACTTTCGCTTGGTAAAAGCTGGCGGGTTTCATCAGCACTTTATATTCGGAACGCTGTCACGACCGGAATGATTTCTATTTTGAATTCTATGAAAACTGTCGGGCTGGTGGCTCTGCCGGGTGCGATGACCGGTATGATTTGGCTGGAGCCGATCCGCTCGATGCTGTCTTGCTACAAATTATTGTCATGTATATGATTCTTATGGCAGTAGCGGTGACATCGGTGGTGGTCGTTGAGCTGACTGTGCGTCAGCTTTTTACTCCAAACCATCAATTAAAATAATTCAGATAAATCGAAAGGACATGAATATGTCAAAAAGGTTACTAACCATCACATCATTTGTTTTTCTTTTTGTATTAGGACTTTCAATTTCAGTACATGCGGAAGAAGCAAAACCAATTCAAATCTCATTATTTAATCCGGTGCAACTTGTTTCAGAGGGTGAAGCAGTACAAGGTGTTCGATTGAGTTTGCTGTATGGCAAAAACACGTCGGTTGTAGGGTTTGATTTCGGATTAGTGCAACATAATACATCGGGAATTTCCAAAGGGTATCAACTTGGAGCAGTGGGTATTGTAGAAGGTGATTTTGTTGGATTTCAAAAACATTTTTACAACTCTGTGAAAGGTAAATGCGAAGGGTTCCAACTTGGGCTTGTTAACCACGCCCAAAACATGAGCGGTTTCCAACTCGGGATTGTCAACTATGCAGGTACTATGAATGGTTTGCAGATTGGGCTTGTCAATGTGATCAAACAAAATGGGCAGTTCCCTGTTTTTCCGTTTATCAACTGGTCATTTTAACTACGTGAACGTAGCCTTATTTACCTGTACGTAGTCTTTACTATAGAGTCTGCCCTGTCGATAAGTCTATTCACGATTCCTCTAAAGAGAAATCAAGACCTCATAAAACAGATGTGATTATTGTTGGGCGACAAAAACAGATATAACTTCAAGGTCAAGGATATATTCTTTGACCTTTTTTTTATGCATGTAATCGTTACTAACGTGTATATAAAACAAATTTATAATTGATAATAAATTCACTATTAAACTTGCTTCTGCTATCGTATTAGTTCATAATATTTGTAAATATTAACTATAAGTTTGGAGAGTTATATGAACTACCCATTTTGGGATATTGATATTGGATACGGCATTATCATGGCGGCGATTGCGGTTATCCATGTTTTTGTTTCGCATTTTGCCATTGGTGGCGGGTTGTATTTAGTTATCGCCGAAACTATTGCCCGTAAAAATAACGACCAACTCAAATTGCAGTTCTTAGAAAAACTGAGTAAGTTTTTTGTTTTGGTCTCGGTTGTCTTTGGTGCCTTAACAGGTGTTGGCATCTGGTTTATTATTGGCTTGCTCAACCCTGCTGCGACTGAAGTTCTGATACATAACTATGTATGGGCATGGGCGGCTGAATGGACATTTTTTGTCATAGAAATTATTGCGGCACTTTTATATTTCTATGGATGGAAAACTCTTTCTGCGAAAAACCATATTATAATCGGGTGGATTTATTTTGTCTCTGCATGGATGTCACTTTTTATTATCAACGGCATTGTCACCTATATGCTCACACCCGGAGATTGGGTTGTGACCGGTAATTTCTGGGATGGATATTTCAACCCGACATTCTGGTCATCGCTCTGGCTACGCACCGGTATCTGTATTATGCTTGGTGGAGTTTATGCCTTGTTTGTCGCATCACGTTATAAAGCTGATGATTTCAAAAAACGAATCGTTCGTTTTAATTCTCTATGGGCGATCGGCGGACTCGCTATAATGATTCCAACAATGTTATGGTATGTCTCCGCAATTCCTAAAGAGATTGTAGACGCTGCCCTTGAGGCAAATTTAACACCGATTAAAGCGATGAACGCTACTTATATCTACGCCGCTTTTCTGGCATTTGTATTGGTTGTCTTTGGATTTTTGATTCCGAAAAAATATAACATCGTGGTTGGTGTTGTTGCCATGGTTCTCGCACTCGGATGGTTTGGTGAGTATGAATGGATGCGTGAGTCGATTCGGAAACCATATGTCATTACAAATTATATGTACGCTAATGGTATCGATGTTGCCAATGCTGAAAAATATCAGGAGGAAGGATTGCTGGAATCTATTGAATTCCAAACCGCTGATAAGCCTGCTGACTTGTTCAGACGTGCCTGTCGCAGTTGCCATACTTTCGACGGATACAAACCGCTTAAGCCAGCATTTGATGGTACCGATGAAACGTTTATTGCCCAGATAATTATGGGTACCCATGTGATCAGAGCTAATATGCCTCCGTTTGTTGGTACTGAAGAAGAAGCACAGATGGTGGCATCGCATATTTACAAACAAATTGACAAACGACATATTTCTGAAATTTATAATCTTGATGGAATCGCACTTGGGAAAAAAGTGTATGATCTGCGTTGTGGCAAGTGTCATATTTTTGGTGGGTTTAACGATAAGTCGGAAACTTTACTCGGCAGTACTGAAGAGGATCTCGGTGATATTTTAGATATGGCGGGAGACTTTGCCGATGAAATGCCGGAATTCACCGGTGATGAAAAAGAACGGAAAGCGTTGATTGATTATATTATGTCATTAAATGAAAAGGAGAAAAACTGATGATGCCGGATTCTAATTTTCTTTCGACTCCTTTATGGTTAATTGAAATTCTCCATATAGTAACACTCTCGCTTCATCTGATAGCAATGAATTTTTTGTTTGGCGGAATTATAATTCTGCTCTTTGGTAATTTTGATGATAAGTGGAACAATCCGTTTGTACAAAAATATATTAAGCTCCTCCCAAATGCGATGGCGATGACTGTTACGTTTGGAGTGGCTCCTCTTCTGTTTGTACAGCTTGTCTATTCAAAACAAATTTACGCAGCATCGATTATTTCGGGATGGCTCTGGTTGATGATCTTTGTAGTGGTTATGATTGCTTATTATTTTCTGTATGCATTGTCATTTAAACAAACGACAGCTATCAGACAAAAAATATATTTGTCGATAGCATTTGCCTGTCTGCTGTATGTTTCATATATCTATTCATCGGTATTTGCTCTTGCTGAAAAACCTGATTTGTATAAGCTGCTCTATGCCGAGAATCAAGGCGGGACAATTATCAATCCTGACGTAGGTTCTTATCTGTTCAGATGGTTACATATGGTGACCGGAGCTGTGACTGTTGGTGGCTTCTTTGTAGCATTCATCGGTCGGAAAAATGAAACCGCTTTTAAAGTCGGAAAAGATTTTTATCTCTGGGGAATGGTTGCTGCCATAGCAACAGGCTTTGCATATATGATGGGTCTTGGTGAACTGATGAAACCGTTTATGAAATCACCGGCGATTTGGCTTGTGACGATTTCGTTTATACTCTCGTTGGGTTCTCTGCATTTTCTCTTTAAGAAACGGTTCGCGATTGCATCGTCGATGCTGACGGTTTCGTTTATAGCGATGATTTATACCAGGCATGTCTTGCGCAAATTATCGTTGGTCGGATTTTACGACCCATCGGAGATGACTGTTAGGATTGCATGGTCGCCGTTTTTATTCTTCTTACTTTTCTTTCTGCTGATGGTGGCGACAGTTTGGTATATGTTGAGGCTTTATTTTGGGAAACAGGAGTAGAATTATTGTAAATTTTTGTAGGGCGGAACCCTTTAGTGGTTCCGCCTTTTTAAAGATATTGAACTACTAGTTCTGTAGGGCAGGTCTCGCTTTTGAGACCTGCTTTTTTATAGATAGCTTTACAGATGAGATTGCCACACTCCTGATGTCTTTCGTAATGACGGGTATTTTGTCGGGTTCTGCATCCACCTATCTCTGTTCGCTTGAACCCGACCTACAAGGTTTCGATAAATGTCTCTACTCTCGCAATTAATTCTTCGACTGGCAGTTCTTCTTCGATTCTTAAAATTGGGCAGGAGAGTTTTTTGAGCCATTGGTTGTGCATATACAAAGAGCGGACTTCTTCTCCGCCGTCATCGTACAGTTTTGCCCAATCGATAAATTCTTTAAATTGTTTTGCACGAATAGAGTCTTCTGTAAATGATTCTGGACATCTGGTTTTTTCTCGTTCAAATAATCGCTTGATTCTTACATTGTGCGGTATATACAAAAAAATAACCAAATCGAAATAGCCTAAAGCAAAATCACCCCAGCGACATATTGAACCAGTTGAAATCCAACTGTCATATTTGAGCATATCTTTTTGAAGCAGACTTTGCCTTGCTTCTACAGCTCGGATTTCCTGATAGGGTGGCTCTGTTGGAAGCCAATAATATTTGTCAGTGTCTAGTTGGCTATAACCTAAATTGGTAGCGAGAGCTTTACCCAAAGTTGTCGTACCGGAACCGGAGGCACCTGTGATATGGATTCTTTTCTGCTTCATATTCTTTATAACTTATAAGAGAATTATTTAATTCCAAGCAAAAAAAATCCCGCAACGGGGGAGGGGAACGTTACGGGAAAATATTGGATACCACAGTTGTAGATCAAGTGCTCTATGACCCGGATATCCAAATCTTAAAAATTTATAATCAGAAAATAATAAATTCTTCTTTTCTAATCGGACACAATGTAATAAAATTTATTTAATTTCCAACATATTTTTTTTAAAATTTTCATTAAAATCATAGACAAGCAAAGCCTACTTATATTGGGCATAAAAAAATGGCATAATTATGATAAATAGAATTATATTTAAAAATAGTTGTTATTTTATTGCATCATTTTGCCTATCTTATAATCAAATGAATGAAAAAGAAGATATTAAATTAGCTCAAGCTGGTGATTTTGAAGCATTTAGTAGGTTAATTGAAACAAACAAGTCAAAGCTTTATGCTCTTGGTTTAAAAATGACCGGCAACAAACAAGATGCTGAAGATATTGTCTCGGAAACGCTTATAAAAGCAATAGACAATATTGATAAATTCCGAGGAGATTCTGCCTTTGGAACCTGGTTGTATTCGATAGCTCTTAACCAGTCACGAGCTCTTTTAGCAAAGCAGAAACAGACTGTACTAAAAGAACTTACTGAATATTTGCCACAGAACTCATCTGAAGATATGCATCAGGATAAGAGTCTGCAGCTTTTTGACTGGGATGATCCCCACTCGCAACTTGAATCAGCAGAGCTTAAATAAATAATTCAACAAGCAATTGACGAACTTCCCTATCAGTTTAAAGAAGTTTTTCTTTTGCGATACTTTGAGGAGCTATCTATAAAAGAGATAGCCGAAATGATAGATGAAACGGTCGCGTCGACAAAATCAAGAGTCCTCCGTGCAAAACTTGTCGTTAGAGACTTCCTATCAAAAACTTTCGAGGAACGGTATGGCCAAAAATTGTCTTGAATATATAAATGAATTAAATGACTATCTTGACGGTGAAATTGATTCATCATTATGTGCTGAAATAGAAGCACATATCGGTGAGTGCAATAATTGCCGTATTATGGTCGATACTATGCGTCAGACGGTCAAACTTTGCCGTGAGGGTAAAGAAGAAAAACTGCCTGAATCGCTTGAAAAGAAGCTCAACAACCTACTCAAAGCACGTTGGGACAAGAAGTTCGGCAAAAAAAGCTGATTTCTCTCTCTAATATACCTGTAGCATATTAATAAACCACCCTAAAACTATCCTCTTACCCATTATATACCATAATGTTATGTTTGATTTCCGGCATTTAACTCAATATATTTTGCATCATTTATAAGACGACACCATCTAAAGAACAATGAAAAGAAAAAATATATATTGAAAGGAATTTCGGTTTTATGAAAAAGGCAATTATAGAATTTTCAATTAAAAAGCCTTGGATTGTTATTGGTCTTGCGGTTTTAATTACTGCGTTTTTTGCGATGCAGTTTCCTAAAATAAAGATTGATACTGATCCACAAAATATGTTGGAATCTGATGAACCTACTCGTCTGTTCCATGCTGCCACAAAAGATAATTTTAACCTATATGACTTTATAGCAGTTGGCATTATTGCTGAACCTACTGCTTTTACTCCTGACCAGCTCAATAGAGTTTATCGCATAACTGAAGAGATCGCTGAACTTGAGGGTGTCATTGTTGATGATATCATGGCGATTTCTATGGTCGATGATATTAAACAAGGTGCCGGCGGTTCTGTTGTTATCGGTCCTTTAATGGAAGATGAAATTGAAACGGACGAAGAAGCGCAGATTATTTTTAATCGTATAATGGAGAACCCTCTGCTGCGGGGGAAGATTGCATCTGACGACGGCAAAGCTATTGCGATTTTTATTCCGATCGAATCCAAAAAAATATCGCACCGTTTATATACTGAAATAAAAGAAATTACTGACCGCTTAGGTGGGGGCAATGCCGAATATCATGTTGCAGGTTTACCACTCGCTGAAGATTCTTTTGGTGCTGAAATGTTTGTTCAGATGGCAGGCTCTGCTCCGGCTGCTATGGCGGTGATATTCTTGCTTCTCTTTTTATTCTTCAGGCAAGTCAAAGTTATTATGGCTCCTATGATTGTTGCTATGATGTCTGTTATTTGGTCGATGGGACTTTTGATAGCTACTGGTAACACGGTGCATATAATGTCATCAATGATACCGATATTTCTGATGCCGATTTCTGTCCTGAACTCGATTCATATTATTTCTGCTTTCCATGATAATTTTCAGAAGTATAATAGTAAGGCAGAAACTTTAAGACATTCTATAAATGAACTGTTTGTACCTATGCTCTTTACATCGTTGACTACTGTCGCCGGATTTCTTTCCTTAGCACTTACACCAATTCCACCGGTTCGGGTTTTTGGTATCTTTGTTGCTTTTGGTATTGTTGTCGCATGGTTCTTATCACTTACTATCAACCCTTCCATCGCAATGCTTATCTCTGAAAAAACTTTGAAGAACTTCGGTAAAGATACTGATGAAGAATCAAGTATGCTTGCCAAATTGATGCACACATTCAGAGGCTTTGCTCACAAAAACTATAACTTATCATCTCAACCTTTGCGATAGTAATCGTTGTAGCAGGCTATGGACTTTCACTTATTGTTGTCAATGATAACCCGGTGAATTGGTTTAAGAAATCACATCCTATCCGAATTGCTGACAATGCTATGAATGCACATCTTGCCGGCACCTATATGAATTACCTTGTCTTTGAAGGTGAAGAAGAAGGTTCGATGAAATCTCCTGAGCTGCTTAACTATATGTATGCTGTTCAGCAGGAACTTTCAAAGAATGAAACAGTCGGGTCAACAACCGGTGTTACAGATATTATTAAAAAAATTAGATATGAACTATATACCGCTGACTCATCTAAGATGGTTATTCCAGACAACCAGCTTGAGGTCGCTCAACTGCTCTTTGTGTTTGAAATGTCAGGTGGTGACCCGGATGATCTCTTCGAATTTGTCACTCCTGAATATGACAAAGCGAACCTTTGGGTTCAGTTGAAAAATGGTGATAACCTTGCTGTCTCGGCTGTTGTTGATCGCGGAAATAAATTTTTAAGCGAGAACCCTCCGCCAGAAGGTATTACAGTGAAATGGGCTGGCTTGCCGTACATAAATATTGAATGGCAGAACCAGATGGTTTCCGGTATGCAGAAATCATTGGCATCATCATTTGTGGTAGTGTTTCTTATGATGGTATTTTTGTTCCGCTCATTTAAGTGGGGCTTCTTCTCAATGCTTCCGCTTACAATTACCGTAATGGCGATCTACGCATTCATCGGATACATTGGCAAACCATACGATATGCCTGTGGCGGTGCTTTCATCGCTTACGCTTGGGCTCTCGATTGATTTTGCGATTCATTTTATACAACGACTGCGAGTTATTCATAAACGGACTCAGAACTTTGATGAATCATTTAATGAAATATTTGAAGGTACCGGCAGAGCGATTTCCAGAAACGTTATGGTTATCGCAATCGGCTTCCTTCCTATGCTCTTCTCTACCTTAGTACCATACATTACTGTTGGAGCATTTTTCTTCGCAATCATGATTGTATCAGGACTGGTCACAATGTTACTGTTACCATCGATAACACAAATGTTTAAAAAGTCTTTATTTAAATAGTAGAAAAAGAAAATAATAATAAGAGGATTTGAAAATGAAAAAACTAACCACAACACTTTTTGCGCTCTTGCTGATTCTTGGAATCTCAAGTAGTAATGCAGCAGCGGCAGATGCTACCGAACTTATGAAACAGTCTCACCTTGCATATTTTTACGCAGGTGATGATGGACTTACCGATGTTAACATGACTATCGTTTCTAAAAAAGGGAAAGAACGTGTTAGAGAATTTACTATGATTCGTTTGGACATTGAAGAAGGTGGTAACCAAAAATATTATACATACTTCAAAAAACCATCCGACGTATCCCGCATTACTTTTTTAGTTCATAAAACTTCTGAAGGTAACGATCAACGTTGGATTTATATTCCATCTATTGATTTGGTTAAACCCATTTCTGCTGATGATAAGAATTCAAGTTTTGTAGGTTCTGATTTTTCCTATGAAGATATTTCCGGTCGTCACTGGATAGAAGATAACCATACTTTAAAAGCTGATGAAACTCTCGACGGCAAAGCTGTCTATGTTATTGAATCAGTTCCAAAAGAAGCTTACAAAGGCTTTGCTCGCAAATTATCTTACATAGACAAAGAAACTATGCTTCCTTTAAAAGAAGAATATTTCAGTAAAAAAGATAAGCTCGTCAAAAAATTTACCGCTGATAAAATTGAAGTTGTAGATGGTATCACTACTATCATCGTTCGCACTATGCATAACATTAAAAAAGGCGGACATACAACAGTGACGTTTGATAAAATTTCGTATAACGTTGGTGTCAAAGATGATATTTTCACCGAACGTTATCTAAAGAATCCTCCTCGCAAATACATTAAGAAATAAGTGAGCTGATAAAATGAAAAACATATCATATTTTATAATAGCTATTTTATTACTCATTACTGTTCCAACAACAAATGCGGAACTCTACACCGACGGTTATGTGCAAGGACTCTTCGGCGGACAACTTGAAGGGGACAACCCAACCAAGTCTGACCAATCAATATCTGAAACGAGATTGCAGTTACGTATGGAATCTATCGGTGACAACGGTGAGTTTTTCTCACGAGTTGATTTTTTCTATGACGGACTCGCTGATGACCAGGAACAATATGACTGGGAAATCAGAGAAGCGTATATGAAGTTTCGTTTAGGTGATAAACTTGATTTTAAAATCGGGCGTCAGGTTCTCACCTGGGGTACCGGTGATTTGATTTTTATCAATGACGTTTTCGCTAAAGATTATCGTTCATTTTTCTTAGGACGAGATGACCAATATTTAAAAGCTCCACAAAATGCTCTTCGGATGGAATACTATAATTCAATGGGTGCCTTCTCGTTTGTCTTCTCGCCATCATTTGAATCTAACCGTCTGCCTGAAGGTGACAAGCTAAGTTATTTTACTCCAATGAGTCCTGATGGTGCTGGTGGATTTTATAGAGGAATCGTTGCCACTGGGCTAGGTGAACAATATTATTTCAACCCTGAAGAGCCTGCAAAAACTTTTAAAAATTCAGAAATCGCTATGCGTTTCCAAAAACAGGTTGGCATGTATTCGGTTGCACTCTATGCCTACAAAGGATTTTATAAAAGTCCAATCGGTGTTGATGCGTCTACCATGATGCCTCTCTTCCCTAGAATGCAACTCTATGGTGCCTCGATTCGTGGTGCAAAATTTGGTGGCATTTTCTGGCTTGAAGGTGGCTACTATAATTCTAAAGATGATCCCGATGGTGATAACCCGTTTATGCCGAATTCATCAATGAGCGGCATGGTCGGTTTTGAACGTCAGGTTGCTACCAACTTAACGGTCAATCTCCAATGGCAGGCTGACAAGATGGCTGACTATGATCTCTTTGAAGCACAACAGGACGGAAGTTTGCATTACCGTGATGAGATCAAACATCTGATAACAAGTCGCTGGACAAAATTAATGGTTGAAGAAACTGTCATGCTCTCGGCTTTTGTTTTTTATTCACCTGATGAAGAAGATACTTATTTTCGGTTTTCAACCGAATACAAATATTCCGATGAAATAACATTGACAGTTGGCGGAAATCTGTTTAGCGGTACACACCCGAACACAGATTTTGGACAACTTTCATTTAATGATAATATTTATACAAAAATGACTTATAACTTTTAATTAGGAAAGGTAAGAATATGACTTTAGAAAACTCAATCCGATTTATGGCTGGAACAATAATAATCTCCTCTCTAACTCTGAATTATTTCTTCCCTGAGGGCTACTGGTTATACTTGACTCTCTTTGTAGGCGTCAATCTTTTTCAGTCTTCGATTACAAAATTTTGTCCCGCTGAAATGATTATTGGCGGACTGTTTTACAAAAAGAAATAAAAATACCTCCTCTTTCATTATGGGCGGAGCTGTAAAAAGCTCCGCTTTTTTTATGGGTTTTATATTTGACCGATGTCTCCCAATGTCATTCCCAACTTGATTACGGATCCAGTCTTTTAAACTTTTTCCTTGTAATCTAATTATCATCTTTCACTTACAGTAAATTGGCTTTGTTTTGTCATTTTTGTTTTTTCCTGTTCCTTTCAATTATAAATGGGTTCGTTTTGTAAAATTTGGTTTATCGATACAAGTGTTGTGGTGATTGTCAAAATAATTGGATAAGATGTTATTTGTGTACATAATTATTCTCCTATAAAATAATCGTTATAGAATCGGGGAGATTAAGATTTTACTTTGGATCTGTTGAGAAAATGTGATTGATGGGGGCGTCTGCCACTCTCGAAATGGTATTCGTAGGGAACTGGCCTGTCTGTTCCTAAATGTGCGACTGGTGGCACACCCCTTGGAGTGTGGGTCTGTTCGAGAATAAAAACCCACCGCAAGCGGTGGGCTAACAAAATAATTATTTTCTATAGTCCAGTAGGTCGGTGTTCCGATTCCAAAAAATTTAATTGTGAGAAACCCGACATGATTTTAGCTCCTTAATGGCCATTCATCAAAATCTTTAATCGATTGCCAGATATACATTGTCATTTGAGTATATACGTTATAAAACCTACTCCAATGTGGCTCTCCAAGTAAAGTTACTGTCTCGGGTAAATCTCTATCTATACAAAACTGTTTATTGTCTTCGCCTAAATTAGAATGAACAATAGAATTCCTCAATATTTTTCCCGCAATAAAATCTTTTACAACATCATGATCTATTTCTCGACCTGACTTTTCCAATTCATCAATAAGAGGTTGGATTTTATTAAGATTATGACCGCTTTTCATAAATTCAAAATTTACATTTTCTGATTTACTTCCCCATTCCTCAAGTAGAAACTCAATTGTGCTTATCAACTGAACCAACAGTAATCGACTAAATGCCCCATGGATCAATTCATTACTTCTAACTCTTGACTTATCATTCAATATTAGCTCACGTGAATCAGACAAGTAGTGCATATCATCTGTGTACATATCTAAAAAGAAGCCATTATAAAGTTACCTCCAAAAATAGTTATAATTTTGTCGTGTTTCTTGATTTTGGAATCTAGCTATTCCAAACCAATGGAACCCGACCTACTTTGTTTTTCTGACTACTATATAAACCTTACCACTGACATAGGCTGTCAGTTTATATTTAATTTCAAAACTTCTATACAACCAACGCAGATTCACTCTCTACCCCGTATTATATGATATTGAATCATTTAAAAATTATAAGAACTAACTACAAAAAAACGCTATTTCGAAAAACGAACCCATTTTGCTATAACTTTATGAATATGATGAAATTACAGCGAAAAAGTTTATTTCTATTGTGGATAACTTCCGTACTTACTGGATTTCGTGGTACCTGCAGGTACTATCAAGCACGGGATGGTTTTCAGATGAATTGTTTATTTGTTTTTGTAGGGAACTGGCCTGCCTGTTCCTAAATGTGAGGTTGAGGCAGGCCTCAGCCCTACAAATAAAAATAATAAATAATTGTTCAATTATAGTCTTAAATAGTCGATATAATGAATATGAATAAGATGAAAAATGTACGTACGATTTTATGCCTAGTTATAGCTGTATCAGCCTTTATCGGCGGTTGTGAAAGCACAGGCGGTACCGGTGGTGATCCCGGAGAAGATAACAGATATACTTTAAATGGTTTATTTGTGCAGGATATCAATCTTTTTGCACAAAAAATCGACACCAGTGCTTTTGCTGCAGTAATGACCAAAGATTTAGAAGAACTGCAAACTGCTCAAATTTTCTTTGGAAACTCTGCCTTAGGTTTTGATAATACTGATTCGATATATGCATTTACGAACATATCAACATCTTATTTAGCTCCACAAGCTATCACTATGAATATTGTTGATTCTACATTCTTAGCTGAAACAGTTTCTACAGTTGTGATTGATTCGCTTTGGATTAAAAACTATCCTGACTCAACTATTCCAAACACAAACGGTACATCGATGTTTGTCGAGTGGTCATCGGCAGCAAACATTGACGGTTATATTGTAGCCGTTGTACCTGCTGGTTCTGAGTATACCAATGTTGGCTATTCGGTTTATGTCACGGAACTAGGTACGTCAACAACGATTCCACCTGATGCATTCAGAGTGAACAATGTTGTCGTTACCGGTTGGTATAATTTTTATGTCTATGGGTATGCCGGGTCACCTGATTTAGCTTTGTCATCTGAAATTCTACCAGTCGCTCTTCCATCGCAATTACCGGACAATATTTCTCTTACTAAGCTTACCGGTCATTTTGGCTCGATTGTTGTATCCCGGAAAAAAATGATTCAGGTTGTGTCCAACTAAATTTTATTTGCTCCATCTTATTTTTCTCACTATACATTACACATGGATGAATTCAAAAAAATTATAGAAACCCTTGATCTGCTCGCCACCGAACAACTGAATCAAAATTCAATTGATATTGATAAAATGTCGGCAGTTGAAATTGCAAAAATAATAAATAACGAAGATAAACTTGTGGCTGACATAGTACAATCACAGATTGGTCTGATTGCTCAAACTGCTGAAAAATTTGCAGAGACATTAAAAAACAAAGGTCGGATATTTTATATCGGCGCCGGTACATCTGGGAGGCTTGGCGTATTGGATGCATCGGAATGTCCTCCGACATTCGGTTCTGATCCAAATCAGATTATTGGTGTTATCTCCGGTGGCTATGAAACGCTGGTACTCTCTAAAGAGGGTGTTGAAGATGACAAAGATGCCGCGATTGCAGATTTACAAAATCATAAGCTGAGTTCTAAAGATATGGTGATTGGTATCGCAGCATCACGACGGACACCATACACTATAAGCGGTTTAGAGTATGGACATTCAATCGGATGTGCGACGGCGTTTCTGATTTGTAACGCATGGGATAAAAAGGATGACCGTTCATTTATAAATTTTATGATTGAACTTCCTGTTGGTCCCGAAGTTATCACCGGTTCAACCAGAATGAAATCAGGGACTGCACAGAAGATGACTCTGAATATGATCTCGACTACAGCGATGGTTCTCCTTGGCAAGACTTATGGTAATCGCATGGTTGACTTGCAGTCGACATCAAAAAAACTTTCTGCTCGCTCTCGTAAAACATTGATGGAGTTATTAAATATCTCTTATGAAGATGCTGATAGTTTATTAAAATCAGCTAGTGGGTCTGTAAAGATAGCGTTAGTGATGCATAAAAAAAATTGTTCAATAGATGAAGCGAACTGTCTGCTTGAAAAAGCTGATGGGTTTATTTCAAAAATTTAAGTATAAGGAGAGTGGAAATGTTTAAACAAAAAAAGATTATAATTCTATTTAGTTTTTTGTGTTGTTGTTTTTTTGCCGTGCAAGTGATTTATAGCTCAGATGATGAAAAAATTGAAACTGAGAATCTTGCTGACACAACAATCATTTCGCAAGATTCATTGTATGCACAAATCAACCAATCTTTTCAAACTGTCAAACCGATGCTTGAAGCGTCATGCTACGATTGCCATTCTGCCAACACAAACGAACCATGGTATTTTAATATTCCGGGAGTTAATTCTTTATTGACATCGCATGTGAAAGAAGCACGGGAACATCTTGACTTTACTAACGGCTTTCCTTTTAAAAGTAAAGAATCTCAACGTGCAATTTTGCATGAACTTAAAGAAGAAGTCGAAGAGGGTGAGATGCCACTTCTAAGCTATCGTCTTATGCACTGGGGTTTGCTTATTGAAAATGAACAGCAGGACTCATTATTTCAATGGATAGATGAAACGATTTTACTTTTAGATGAATTCGAAAATAATAAGAGTTAATTTCTTATAATTTTTTAAGATAAATCAAGGGAGTGTCGTCACACTCCCTTTTAATTTTTAGCAGCAAGATTTTGACTTATCTTTGTCATCTTTACAACAACACTTTTCAATACAAGAATCTGTCATGGAGTGTAGTTTTTCGACTTTTTCTTTGTCATCTGAAGAAAGCGTGATGGTTATGCCATTGTCAGTTTTTGTAAATCGCATTTGAAATCTTCACAAAGTTGTTTTGTATCTCTTCCGCAAATGTTCATAATTATATCTCCTTTAATTACATATAGATGAATAGACTGACATCTATATGTTTAGTTAAAAAAATATTATTTCGATTTTATCGTTAGGTCAAAAACCGAAAATTGTTTACAGCAGCATTCAACAATTGTTGTTTTAAAAAATGTATAGTAAACTTCTCGTCCTTTTTTATATGACTTCACCAAACCTGCCCTTTTGAGAATATCAAGATGATGAGAAATCGACGGTTGGGTCATTTCAAAATGTTTGCAGATATCTGAGACACAAAACTCTTTGTCTTTAATAAGTTCTAGAATCTTGAGTCTTGTTTTGTCACTTAATGCGTGAAATATCTGGCAACATTGATCGTTCATTTATTTTGCTTTCTTCTTATATATAGACATTCATCTATCTATTTATACATAAGTTTCGACAAAAAGTCAAATATTATTAATCTTTTTTTGTCATCAAATTGTCTTAACCCTGTAACTCAACGACATAGACGTTGTAAGAGAATATCTTACAACAAGATAACAATACCGGCTCAATAACTCTTCTTGGAGGATTTAATGATACAGAAAACTTTACTTTTGATCAGTCTCGTGCTTTTACTGGCATTTGTAGGTTGTTCAAAAACATCAACTGACTCGACCGATGAATTAGGCAGTCTTGATTTGAACTCTGAATTTGGCGGATATACTGCCACAAATGAAAGTTTTGCATTTGATGACGCACAACTGATAACTGAGTCATCTGATGATAATGAATTTGGTGATCCGATTTTAAGTTCACCCGGGTTTGATTCATTACTTGAGGCACCACAGGCCGGGCGATACCATTTTCGGGTAGTTTGGGGTAAGCTTCGGTATGATTCAACTGTGACAAGTGCAACTGATTGGACAGGTTCACTTCAGATTAGTCGTGGTGGAGAAGTTATACGCCGTTTAATTCATTGGGAATTAAATCAGGATTTTATACTTCCTCGTGATGACAGAACTTTGGTTGAATGGATTTCTTATACTACGGTACATAATGACGGAATCGCTATTGACTTGATAGTACCACCTCTTCCGCCGATTTTTGATTCATCGTATGTGTGGGAAGTTGACTCTCTTGGTGATTCGACACAACTTCTTGTTATTGATACACTCCCACCGGTTGCTGACGATGTTGAAGTCACATTTACGACAGGTCCGTATAGCCGTACATTTTCTTTACAAGAATTAGAAGCACTTGATACTATTGTCTATCTTGCTGATTCAAATGCGGTTGCATTCCACGCTTTAAAACTTGATCAACGTGAATGTCCTGCCGGATTCTTTAATGGATTCTGGGGATATGATGAGAATGGTCAGGGACTCTTTAGAGGAATGTGGATTGGAGAAGATGGGCATATCAGCGGGTTTGTGCATGGGCATTTTGGAGAAAATGACGATGGCGACAATGTTATTTTCGGTAAGTATATTGGTCGTGATGGGCAGTTTGAAGGATTTATAAAAGGAGCCTATCGGAACCAGGCTGATGACAGTACAATGGCACATGGTCAATTTATGGCTGAGATTTTTAGTTCTGAAAGAATGCAGATTGGTGTATTAGAAGGTCGCTACCGTTCATCTGATGAAGTTGGTAAAGGCTTTATGCAGGGACGATGGAAAACTCGATGCCGCAGTGGCATGGATGGGTCTGAAGATGCTATGCGAGATGGCATGTAGCTCTTCTGATGATTTAACAATTGAAGACCCTCGACTTTGCGGTCGGGGGTTTTTTCGTATAATTTGCGATACCGATTTCTTTTATTAATTATTGAACAAAAATTGATTCTTAACTGTTACAATATATAGAAGCAAGTAAACAAATAACCCCCCTCTGTCTCTTTCAGAGACAACCCTGCGTTGGGCAGGATCTTTACGGATCCTGCCCCTCTTTTTATTTCTCTATTTTTTGAAGCAAGTCTATAATAAGAGAATCAAGACTTAAAACATTACCAAACTCGACCCGAAGCTCTTCATAAATTTTAAGAGCTTCTTCATTTTTTTCATTAGAGTCAAATATGACTAGTATATTTCCTAATGCAAATTTTGCTATTTTGGAGCTTGGAGATTTAGCAAGAAGGGATCTTAACATGTTTTCTGATTCAGTTAATTTACCTACTGTCGCTTTATAAATAGCTAAGTCTACCATGAAAGTTTCTTCTTCGCCAAATTTGTCGATAGCTTCTTCCATGATTTTTATAGCAAAATCAAGGGAGTCAATTTGTGCCGCAACATTGCCAAGATTTGAATAAATAGCCGGATTTTCAGTTCCCTCATTCCAGATTAATTTGAGATAGTAAAAACTTACTGCGACAGATCCGGTTCTGAGATTATAATCGGCGAGTTCATAATAATATTTTTCGGGAGCATCGCCGGTATTGATAAGAACCATAATCGCCTTTAAAGCATTTTGATAATCTTTCACAATTTTTGCAGAAGTATAGATTGCCAGATTCAGTTCTCTGTCGTTTGTATGTAAAATATCTGCTCGTTTTAAATAAAAGAGTGCAGAGTCATTTTGCATTTGTTTCTGAAATGTTTGTCCAAGAAAGTAGAGAACTTCTTTGTCGGAAGATTTTATCAGAAGTGCCTGTCCAAAATATTTTTGGGCAGCGGCATAGTCAGCTTTTATAAATGCTTTTTTACCTGCCGAACGGAGATCATCGAGGCTTTGAGGTTCCTGAGAACAGCTTATGCATAGCAAACAGAGTATGAGTAGAATTTTTTTCATAGAATCCTTTTGGTGTAAATTATAATATTTGAATATAGTATAAAAATTAAATTCTTCCAATCAGAATGTTATAGCAATAATTATAAGAAAACAAGATTGCATAAAATCGTGCTTGATTTCCATTTTTAAATGAATACATTGCCAGTTCTATGAGAAGAATGGTGCAATGAATATAGAACAGATACCTTATATAGGCGAAATTATGGCAATCACTACTGCCATAATTTGGGCAGTTGCAGTGATTCTCTTTAAAAAAAGTGGTGAGACTGTACACCCGATTGGGTTAAACCTGTTTAAGAATTCTCTGGCAGTTCTTCTTTTAATACCGACCCTTTATTTTATCAATCAATTACAAATTCGAGATATTGCCGACTACGATTATTTTTTAATTTTTCTGAGTGGGGCAATCGGAATTGGTATTGCCGATACATTCTTTTTTAAATGTCTGAATCATTTGGGAGCAGGACTTACCGCTATCGTTGATTCGCTCTACTCTCCGTTTGTGATCGGATTTTCTTTTATACTCTTAGGCGAGTCGCTTACCTTCTGGCAAATGATTGGGGTACTCCTGATTCTTTCTGCGGTGCTGACTGCAACAAGTAAGTCCGAAGGAAAGCCGATAGATAGACAAAAAATGATAAAAGGATTGCTCTATGGAGCGAGTGCAATGGTCCTTACCGCGTTTGGGGTTGTCATTGTAAAGCCTGTCCTTGAGACTCAACCGCTGATGTGGGTCACGACGGTTCGATTGTTAAGTGGTGTTATAGTATTAACAGTTCTATTAGCTTTTAATAAAAACCGTCGCAAAATTATAGCTACTGTATTTGCAAATGGGATTAGAGTCAGTACAGTATTAGGTTCGTTTTTAGGAGCTTATGTTGCTATGATATTTTGGTTGGGCGGGATGAAATATACTCAGGCATCAACTGCGGCAGCACTGAATCAGACCAATTCCGTTATTATATTTATACTGGCATATTTTATCTTAAAAGAAGAAATGAGTTTGAAAAAAATAATCGGAATTATCTTAGCTATTATCGGGGCATTGCTGGTTATATTCAGCTCGTAAAATTGTAAGCTTTGTTGACATTGATTGCAAATCTGCTACATTATATTTATGACAAATCAAAAACAAAAAGAGACAAAAATTGCTGTACTGGCTCTTGTGCGGTATGGTAAAATTACGCCACGAATGATGGAAGCATTGCTGAAACATTTTGGTACTATTGAAATGATTTTGGCAAGTGATGCCGGAACTCTTATGGCGATTGAGGGTATGGATGCTGAAGTTGCTAACGATATAGCTCAGGCATCGGAATTTTTAGATGACGCAAAAACATATTACAAACTTCTACAAGATAAAGATATTCAGATTCTAACTCGCTTTGACGACGAGTATCCTGAAAATCTTTTTGAACTGAACGACCCGCCATCGCTTCTTTTTTATAGAGGTGTTATCCCTGACCCAACAGCTAAATTGGTATCACTGATTGGAACGCAGACAGCATCGAACGATGGTATCGAACTGACAACCATGATTGCTAAAAAATTGGCTGATGATAAAGTGCAGATATTATCAGGACTACAAAAAGGTGTAAATATCTCTTCACACTTAGGAGCTAAAGTCTCTGACGGAAAAACATTCTCGGTATTAGAATCGGGACTTGAAAATATTCACCCGGAAGAGAACCGTCCGATTGCTATTGATATAGTGCAGAACGGTGGCTTGATAACTGAATTTACCGAAGAGAAAGAGTTTGAATCTGAAAACAGAGCATCATCAAATAGATTACTTGCCGCAATTTCGCAAGCGGTCATTATAACTGAATTTTACAAAGATGATCCTTTTGTGTATGACATCTTGGACTGCTGTTCTCAAATCGGTAAAATGGTTTTTATACTGATAGACCCACGCTTTAATTTGGTAGACTCTGAGTCGCTCAACTATGCTGTTAAATGTGGTGCGGTGCCATTGGTCGGTTTAGATAAACTGGATGACATAACAAAATCGTTGGTGTAGTAGTATGGATGATTTTTATATTACGATCGCTGAAGAAGCAGAGCGTGAGATAAAAATCAAAGCCTCTCGGTTTATCGGGCGGACATACAAAGTTTTTTCGTTTGATGAGATCGATGCTCAGTTAAAATCTACTAGAAAAAAAGAATACAACGCAAATCATAATTGCTATGCTTATATAATCGGAAGCGGTACTGATGAAAAATTTAAGTATTCCGATGACGGCGAGCCGAATGGCACTGCCGGGAAACCGATGTACGACGTTCTGCATGGTCACAACCTTACCAATACTTTAGTAATTGTAACGCGGTATTTTGGTGGGACAAAACTTGGTACAGGTGGGTTGGTGCGTGCCTATGGTGATTGTGTTAAAGCTGTGTTGGAAAAATCAGGTGAAACAAAAATTTACCAGACTACTTTATTGCAAGTCAGGCTTGCTTTACCATTGTATAATAAATTAATGCAGGTTGTCATAAAAATTGGAGCGAAACAAAAAGATGCACAGTTCTCTGATATGGTAGATGCAAAACTTGAAATCAGAAATTCACTTGTTGAAAAATTAGAAGATGAAATTATCGAACTGTCCGGTGGAAAGGCTGTCATTGAAAGACTTTCCTAAAATTGATTTATTAGGCATGGGGATAATTCCGTTTGATCTGCTTTTTACGGTAAAGAAATATCCAATGGTAGGAATTAAAGTTGATGCGGAATCTTTTTTGATGCAGGGTGGTGGACCGGTGCCGAACGTAACAGTCGGCATGGCACGGCTCGGATTAAAATCTGCTCTGATTGCACCGATTGGCAATGACCCATTTGGTGAGGTTCTTCTTACAGAGTTACGAAAAGAAAAAGTTGATACAAGTTTTATAATCAAGAAAAACAAACCAACTGCTTTGGCATCGGGGTTTATAGAAAAATCAGGAAGTCGTACGATGGTGCTTTCGAGAGAGATTTCTGTGACGCCAAATGATATAAAACTTGCGATGTTGCCGATTCCAAAAATTCTGCATCTCGATGGACGAGATATGCCTGCTACGATGAAACTTGCTAGATGGGCGAAACGTAATAAAGTGATAGTCTCGTTTGATATTGGTTCGGTGCGAAATGATGTCAGTGAGGTTTTCCCATATGTCGACCATCTTGTTGTTGCCGATGAATATGCTTTTCCGTTTACGAAAACGAAAAATGTGAAAAAAGCTATCGACAAACTTTCTCAATTTTGCAAAGGTACGATTGTTATCACAGAAGGTATTAAAGGTTCTACCGGGAAAGAATTTGAGAATGATATGTTTGTAAATCAGAAAGCACACAAAGTTAAAAATGTAGATACAACAGGTGCCGGTGACTGTTATCATAGCGGTTATTTGTTTGCACTGCTAAACGGGAAAACTCTTGCTGAACGAATGCAATATGGTTCTGCGGCAGCAGCACTAAAATGCACCAAAGCCGGAGCAAGAAGTGGCATTCCAAATAAAAAAGAGTTGTTAGCGTTTTTAAATTCAAAAAAGAATAGGTATTACTATGTTTGAAATGCTTCAGCAAATTGACCAGTCGATATTTTTCTTTTTGAATCATACCCTTGCAAACGGTGTGACTGATTTTTTGATGCCTCTGATTACCAACGACAAAGGCTTGCGAGTTATCTACGGGTTGGCAATGATTCTTCTTTTGTGGAAGGGGAATAAGACAATGCGATGGATGGTGCTTGGTTCGATATTTGTCATGGTTCTTTCTGATCAGATTTCTGCCGGGTTTTTGAAAAACTTGATAGGACGATTGAGACCATGCCATACTTTGGACGTTGAGACAATCAATTTATTAGTTGGTTGTGGTGGTGGAAAATCTATGCCATCGGCACATGCTGCTAACGCATTTGGGCAGGCGGTATTCTTTTCTTACTTTTATAAAAATGCACGAATATATCTTTTTGTGTACGCATCATTGATTGCGTTAAGCAGAGTTTTTGTGGGAGTGCATTATTTGTCGGACATTATTGCGGGGGCATTGGTCGGCGCTTTTGCTGCCACTATTATGATTATGCTATTTAAAAAAATTCCAAGAAAAATATATTAACTAATCAGACGATGCTTTCATTTCATAAAAAAGATTCAGCACAAACGTATATCATAGCTCATAGGGGAGCATCGGGCTTTGCCTATGAAAACACGGTAGAAGCGTTCAAAATAGCGATAGATATGCAAGCCGATGCGATAGAGCTTGATATTCGCAAAACCAAAGATGATGTTCTAGTTGTGCATCACGACCCATCGCTTAAAAACCAGAAGAAATTATTAGCTGAAATGAATTATGCTGAGGTTCTGGAGTGCAATAAAAATTCTGCATATCAAGTACCTACTTTAGAAGAAGTTCTGAAATTGTGTAAAGATAAAATTTCTTTGGACATTGAGTTAAAAGAATCCGGTTATGAAAAACAGATTGTTGATTTAGTGTTGCTATATTTTAGCATTGAAAATTTCTTGTTTACATCATTTTATAAACATTCATTGGAAGCAATTCAAAATTTAGATATTAATATTTCTTCTGGGTATCTCTTTCACAAACCTCTGCTTTTAAATTCTATCCCAAAGTTCGTTGACTATCTTCTTCCGCATAAAGCTCTTTGTAAAGTTGGGTATTTGAAAAAATTAGAGAAGATTGGGAAACCGATAATTGTGTGGACAGTAGATAAACAAAAAGCAAAAGAGAAATTTGTGAAGAAAAATTTATTTGGAATTATAACAAATGACCCTTCGAGATTGGAATAATTTATGCATGAGAAAAAATTGAAATTACTTTATTATTTTGCTGGCTATGTGATGCTTATGGGGATTGCCGGTTATTTGAGAACATCGGCAACTATGCCGCTCTACTTAAATGGTTCGATAGCGTTGGTCACTACTGTGTTTTCGTTTTTGTACTATGCTAAAAATTCATTCTACTATTATATCATACTTGTGTGGGTATCGCTTAATTTTCTAATGTATTCGTATATGACTCTTTTTGGAGTATCGGCTCATCCGAACCCAACGGTTGGGACATATTTAATTTTTGGTTCGATGGCAATTTTTTCGGGGCTGACTATCGTATATCTTCTGAAAGAAAAACGAGAAAGGAAAATATGAGAAAGCTAATTCTGATTTTCACTCTTCTGCTTATAGGCGTATCAACCTCTGATGCACAAACAAATTTAAAACCTTGTTCAACTCCAGAATTTTCACAGTTTGATTTTTGGGTCGGTCAATGGGAACTTACCTGGAGTGATTCGCTTCATGGTTCAAACATAATTACGAAGTCGTATAACGATTGTGTTATACAGGAAAAATTTGACGGTAACCCAGGAGCGAAATTTAACGGCATGTCTTTAACTACATATAATGTACGAACACAAAAGTGACATCAGACATGGGTTGACGATCAGGGGAGCTATTTGGATTTTGTTGGTGGTATGGTCGGAGATAGTATGATTTTATCGAGGTCATATCAAAAAAATGATTCAACGATTTATCAACGGATGGTCTGGTTTGACATAGGCGATAATTCATTTAGTTGGAGTTGGGAAAAATCGGTTGATAACCAAAAAACGTGGCAAGTTGCCTGGGCTATTTCTTACAAACGAAAATAAATATTTAATCCGTACGTTCTATTTTTATATCTTCAGCTTTGAGAAAATAATAAATAGAATCATCTTCTACTATGCGAACGACAACATCAACAAAGATGCCTGTTTCCCACTTTGGTCCGTTTGTAGCTTTTTTTGAAATTTGAAAAATAGAGTCTACAGCAAAATCGTCAATAAGAATTGTTTCCCAAACATTTGTTGAGTCAATTACCCATAGTTTGTCGGCATCGATATTTGACGGGAAGCCTGTGCTATCTGTTGAACGAATATGAATAATCGCCATCATCTCTCTCCCGTCGATAGGAGCAATCGGCATAAAGTCACGGTAGAGTAAAACGGTCATAGAAAAATTTGTGCTGTCAATTTGGAGAGTCGTGGGAGATTTTATAAGTTCTTCGATATTTGTTTCAGCAACAGAACTAGGTTCATTGGTTTGCGAACAACCAAATGTGGCTAAAGTTATAATGAGTAGCAGAGCTAACAAAGTTTTCATAATTGTATATAATAAATATTTGAAATAAAATGCAACAGCTAATTAGTTATTATTTATTTTATAATTTTTCTTATAATCAAGAGAGTTCTTTTTTAAAGTTTCGACAATTTTTTTTGGCGATGTGAGGACTTCTACCAAGGTATTTCCCTGTGGAACAAAGGCAAAAAATGATGATTTCTTCTTGTTCGTTTTAGAATATTTCATACTACTCATTTTGTCACTCCATGACATGTTTAAGTTTCACATTATTACATATCAAAGCATGTGCCAAATTGAAACAAACTATTTATAGCTTTGTACTACAAAGGTTTACAGCTATGGTTAGATGTTTTTTTGTTGCGATTTTGTTTTAAAAGGGAAAATAATTCTATTGAGTTTGGAAATTATTGCCAGTCATATAAGTGGTTATTAGTTCGGTAAAATGAGGTGAGGCTATATTTTTCTCGGTTTACTCTTTTGTATAGCATCTTTGATTGCCAAGATATGTTCCGGCGTCGAACCACAACATCCTCCGACAATATTGAGCAAGCCGTCTTCAGCAAATTCTTTTAAAGTGGATGCTAACTGAATTGGAGTAACATCGTATGCCCCTGCCTGATTTGGAAATCCGGTGTTAGGATACAGAGCGATAGAACAATCGGCAAGTTTTGAAAGTTGTATGATAAAAGGTTTTACTCTGCTTGGTTCATGCACACAGTTCAGTCCGACAGCAAATGGTTTGTAGGTAGATGCAAATTTCCAAAATTCTTCGGCAGTCTGCCCTGATAAAGTTCGTTCGTTATCGGCTGTCATAGTTCCTGATATCCAAATTGGAAAGTCGGGAATGTTACGTTTATCAAGAAGTTGTTTGATAGCAGAGAGTGCAGCTTTGGCATTGAGAGTGTTAAAGATTGTTTCGACCAGTAAGATATCAACGCCACCATTGAGAAGTCCTTTTGCCTGTTCATAGTAAGATGCTTGCATCGCATTAAAATCAACTGCCCGTATTTTAGAATTGGTAGCATCGGGTGACGTAGCACAAATGCGATTTGTAGGTCCTATTGAACCGACGACAAAGCGAGGTTTACTTTTATCAAGTAGTGTGAATTTATCTGTTTCTAATTTTGCAATTTTTGCTGATTCAACATTCAGATCGTAAGCATACTTTTCTGTTTGGTAATCTGATTGCGAGATTGAAGAGGCGTTAAATGAGTTCGTGCAAATAATATCTGCCCCTGCTTTTAGATAAGCAGAATGGATTTCAGTTATAAGTTTTGGTTGAGTCAGCGATAAAATATCAAAATTTCCTTTTAGGTCAACAGGGTGATTGGCAAAACGATTCCCACGAAAATCAGATTCTTTTAGCTTATAGCTCTGAATCATTGTACCCATGGCACCATCGTAAATCATGGTCTTATGAGATAATAGTTGCTGTAATAGGTCTTTATTGGACATTTATCATCTTTTCTTGTCTCTTGTTACTTAAAAAAATTTAGTTAATTAAAAGTATACTATATAAAATATAAATCAAAGTAAGAATAAAGGTACCTATTTATCTAATTAAATATTATCTTCTTTGGAACAAATAGAAACTGGTATTGTTTTCATATATAACAATAACTTAAAACTATAAAGATATAATATGCATCAGACTACATCAAAGAATTGGCTTACGACTCCCGATGGAGTCAAGCGTGGATATATTCAGGCAGAAAAATTAAAAGAACTTTGGTTTCATACCGGTACCGATTGTAACTTAGGTTGTTCGTTTTGTTTTGAAGATGCCAAACCGGGTGACAGACGAATAGAACTGTTAACTTTTGCAGAAGCAAAACAATATATCGACGAAGCGGTTGAGATTGGTGTTGAACGTTTTTCATTTACCGGTGGTGAGCCATTTGTAAACCAGGAGTTTGTGAAGATACTTTCTTATGCTTTAGAACATCGCCCATGTATGGTGCTTACCAATGGTACCGGACCGATACGCACTAACTTCGAAGAAGTGCTTCAATTAAAAGATAAACCGAATAAACTGAAGTTTCGAATTTCTCTTGACCATCCTGATGAAAAAGAACATGATGCTGGCAGAGGCAAAGGGTCTTTTGCGTATGCAATTGAAACGCTGACTCTTCTGCATAAAAATGGTTTCTCTGTTTCTGTTGCAAGATATGGCAGGCAGAGCGAAGATAAAAAAGCGGTCGAAGAAAAGTTTAGACAACTCTTTATAAAAGCAGAACTGCCTGAAAAGACACCGTTGATAGTTTTTTATAATCTGTTTAAAGCAAATAAATCGGTTGATGTACCACAAATTACTGAGAACTGTATGACAACATATAAAAATGAAAAATCACGTTCTGAATTTATGTGTGCTTATAGTCGTATGATTGTGAAAAAGAATGGGCAAACCGGAGTCTACGCCTGCACTCTTGTTGATGATGACGATCAATATAATTTGAGCAAAACACTTAAAGAATCTATTGATGTCAAAATTATGCTGGGGCATCATCGTTGTTTCTCCTGTTTCTCTGCGGGAACATCTTGTTCTGAGGGGTAAAATTGATAACACGGTGTGTCTGCTTTGGGAAAACTCTCAAAGAACTTAAAAAAATAGCTTCCAAAAATAATGCTACGACAATAGAAGAATTACAAAAGCATGTACGATTTGGGGATAATTGCAAACGGTGTCACCCATATGTTACGATGATGCTTGAGACCGGTCGAACTGAGTTTGAGCTGATTGCAAATATGCAAGAGCTTGGTGATATAGATTAAAACGAATGTTCTTTGTTGGTGAGGGCTGTTAAGATATGGTCTTCCCATTTTCCATTGATATATAAATAACCCTTTGCGGTTCCTTCGGTATCAAAATTTAATTTTTTGAGAACGTGCAAACTTTTTTCATTGGTGGTCATACAATTTGCCATTATGCGATGGAAGTTTAAAGTTGTAAACATATATTCTATCGCTTTTGATAACGCTTCTTGCATAAACCCATTTCCCTGACAGTTTTCATCAAGTGAATAGCCAAGGTATGCTGCTTGGAATGCTCCCCGAATAAAACCTGAAAAATGTATCATTCCGATAATGCGATAGGGAGAATTTTTATCAAATAAAAATAGTCTTAATGATTGGTCGTTTCTGAATTTTTGTAAATCGTCTGAGACACACTGCACCCAGTTGTTTTCTGTGAAAAATTGATCGGGGCGAATAGGGTCAAACGGTTTATGAAACTTGCGGTTTCTGTTAAAGTAGTCGGCAATTTCAACAGCGTCATTGATGTGTGTCTGCCTGATAAATAGACGCTCGGTATCTAGTACAACATATTTTTCGTTCATTTTTTCTCGGTAGAGTCAGGCTTGAATAACAATGATGCTGAGTTTACACAATAACGTAATCCGGTCGGGTTGGGACCATCTTCAAATACATGCCCAAGATGCGAGTTGCACCGCTGGCAGCGAACTTCGACTCGTCGCATTCCTAACGACTCATCGCTAATTTCGGCTATTGAAGAATCTGTTGCCGGTTTAAAAAATGCCGGCCATCCTGAACCTGAATCATACTTAGTTTTTGAATCAAAAAGTTTATAACCGCAGGCATAACAACTGTAGGTTCCGTCGGTTTTGTTATGGTAATATTTGCCTGTCCCGCCACGTTCTGTTCCGCCTTCACGCAAGATACGGTACTCGTCATCGGTCAAACGTTCCCGCCATTCTGCTTCGGTCAGAACAATTTTACCATCGGCGTTTGGCGTGAGTTCTTTTTTATCTTTTTCCAATTTTGATTCCTTGGTTGTTTGAGATATAGGTGAATTGTAAATAAATAATAGGCTGAGAGCAACTAAAGTGATTAGTAAGAATATCGTTTTTTTCTGTTTTTTCATAAAAACTCCTTCTGATTTCATACTATTGAAACATGTAGAAAATTAAAGAGTTCCAAATATATGCAGAGAATTTAATTCGAGCTTGACATTGAAAATAAAAGAGATATATCTCTCTTACTTGAAAAAAGTAAGGATTTTAAAATGATTTATAATAATAAGAAATACGAACTTTTCACCGAAGCTTTTCCGAAACAAGAGCTTAGCGGTCGATTAACCGGGCGTTCAATCACCAAGCATATCCCTAATCGAAATGATAAGACTGCGACGCTTGATATGGTCATGGAAGTTATCAGCGACGGCGACACGATTTCATACCCTCATTATTATCGTACCGGAGATTGTGGTTTGCAGATGATTGTTGCAAAACTTCGGGAGTATAATAAAAAAGATATAAAAATTTACGGTAACGCCTTTTTTGATAATTGTGACCCGTGGTTGTTTGAAGCAATCAAAGATGGTGTCATCGGTGGTATCTACGGCAATCTATACCGCAAAATCGGACAGCATCTTATGCAGGGCGAGCTTCTCCCCTGGGTTGGTGTTGGCTATTCGCACGGTAATCGGGTACGCAAATTGCAAACCGGGGAAGTAACTGTCAAAGTTGCTTTTGGTCCGGTGCCTATTGCCGATATTTATGGAAATGCGAATGGGATCTATGGTAAAGATGAACATCTCTGTGGTCCGATTGGATTGTTTTCTGCTGATGCTGAGTATGCCGAGTATGTTTGTTTATTGGCAGGCACTGTTCAGAAAAAAGTTGTCATGCCAACTCAGTTGTCTATGGAGCAGGTTGACTTTGTTGTACCTGTTGATGACCCCGGTTTGAATTCGGGGATTGGTTCGGGGACACTTGATATTGAACATGCTCGTTCGAACCCGTTTAACGCTGCCGTTGCTGATAATATTACCAATGTGATAAAAGCATCGGGTGTTATTGAAGATGATTTTTCTTTCCAAGTAGGTTCCGGGGCAGGACTTTTGATTTTAGAAAATATTCGCAATATATTAAAAGAAGAAAAAATCAGAGCTAATTTTTCTATCGGCGGGGTGACATCGCTTCATGTTGATATGCTTGATGAAGGAACTTTGTTTCAGCTGATGCATGGGCAACTGTTTGAACCGAATGAACGGATGTTTGAGTCGATGCGAACAAATCCGCATCATCATCAGATATCTACCGCTTACTATGCATCGGTAGTGAACAGAGAAGCTGCTGTGAACCTTTTGGATCTCGCAGTTCTCTCGGCATTGGAAGTTGATTTAGAATTTAATTTGAATACAGTTTGTGCCAACGGTCGGATTATCGGTGGTATTGGTGGTGGACAAGATGTTGCCGCAGGTGCTGATCTGACAATTATATTCCTTCCTCTTGCAACCGGTAAAAACGGGAAAGGCTTCCCGAAAGTTGTTGAGAAAGTATATACGAAAACTACGCCGGGTGAGGTTATTGATGTAGTCGTGACTGAAGAGTATGCGGTGATCAATCCAAAAAGTAAAAGCAGTTATGTTGCTGAGTTGAAAAATTCTGCTGAGAAATTTGACGTCACTCTTATTACAATGGATGAGTTAGTGCTGAAATCAAATGAGAAAGCAGAAAGTTTTGGGAAACTTCCGAAGCTAACTGAAACTACTGATGAGGTTGTGCATGTTATCGAATGGCGTGACGGAACTCTATTGGATACGATTAAAAGACCGAGAGGTTAAACCAATATATAGATTCGTTAAAATAATATTTAATGATAATCTATTTTTGCAAATAAATTTTATCTTCTTTAATGATTATAATTTTGTCTTTTTGTAAATCGCTAACTGCTTGAGCGATATCGGTCTCTGTACGTTTTGTTATCTTTGCTATATCTTTGTGTGTGATAAATGGTTGGGTTGTGAGCTGTCGAATTATCTCGCCACGAATTTGTCGGATGGAGCCGTCGAATTTTGACTGCTTGTATTTGTTTTTATATATCAAATGTATTTCTTTGGGCAGTGTTTTGGCGAAATCCATCAGAGCATAGTGCCACTGGCGGATTTTTGTTTTCGGAAGAACAAGCTGAGCAAGTTCTTGAATTTCTGAATCAGATGTATCAGGCGGTAGATTAAATTCACTTAAGAGAGCCTTGCGAATATTTGTATCAACAGTTGCTAGACGTTTATTAAAAGCAAAAATTAATATCGCATGGGAAGTATACTCGCCGATACCGGGGAGTTGCTTGAGCTCTTTAATGTCAGACGGCATTACGCCATGATATTTTTCTATTATGATTTCAGCAATACTTTTAAGATACAATGCTCTTCGGTTGTAGCCAAGTCCTGACCAAGATGCTAGAATAGATTTGTTGGATGCTAGGGAAAGTTTTTTCCATGTTGGATATTTTTTAAGCCATGCACGGTATTTTGGAAGGACCCTATCGACTTGAGTTTGCTGAAGCATAATTTCTGAAACAGTGACAGCGTAGGGATCATCTATTAATCGAAAAGGGAGTTCTCTGCCATGTTGGCGATAGAACTCCCGAATTTTTCTTTGAAAAGATTTTATTTCTTGAACATCTACTTTCATTTAGAAAGTATACCGATAATCCTTTCTATTTCCAAACGGAATACGGCAGTTTGAAACTGAGCCGAGATTAGCGAAGTCTCTGCCTGAAAAAGTGACAGCTGAGCATCACGGAACTCAAGTGAATTTGCGACACCAAGATTGTTACGTTCCTGATGGAGTTTTAAATTCTGTTCGGCTGATTTTATATTATGCTGTTCAAGAGCAACTATCTCTTTTTGCTGATTATATTTTGTATAGATTTCAGAGACATACCCTTTGAGTCTGTTTTGGCATCCATGTAGGCAAGCTGTTGATTTTTCTTTTCGATCTTGGCATTGCTTAGTGCGACTTTATCTTTTTTGCCGTTGAATAGATTAAATGTTAACACAAGCCCGACGGTAGCATCGTTGGTCGTAGTTGTAAATTCTGGAGAAGTAAAATCGTTCATCGTTGAAGTCCTGGCCTGGTCGTTATAATTATACCCGGCTACAAGTCCAACTCTTGGGTAAAATAGAGATTTGGCAACGCTTACTTTCCGTCCTGCAATTTTTTCTTGTAGCTCAGCAGATTTAAGTCCGCTGCTTGCATCGAGTGCTTTTTTAATTATTTCACTTTCGGAAAATTGTAAATCGAGCAGTTTGATTTCTTTTTCAACTACAAATTGTTCCGATGGGTCTCTACCTAATAACATATTAAGTTGTTCATAGGCAAGTTTAGCATTTGTCCGTTGTTGCAAAAACCGAGTATGGTCAATATTATAAGCGACTTCTGCCTTGTAATAATCAGTCGATGACGCCCCGCCAAGTGAGTTGCGGGTTTTTTCTCTTTTTAAACGAAGATCGGAAATCTCTTTTGATTTTTTAGATGCATCCAGGAGTTTTTCCTGCTGGATGATATTAAAATATGACTGTGATATGAGAACTATCGTTTGTTCAATTCGATCTTTTGTTTGAAAAGATGATAGCTCCGCTAAATCGTTATAAAGCTTTTTATTGGCAAACATTCTAAAGCCATCAAAGAGAGTCCAGTTGAGAAGGATCTCCGCTTTCAGATTTTGAATGTCAGAGTTGACAAGCGATGTATCTGTTTCGGTTTCATTGTCAATAGTTGTAGTAGAACCGGTAATGTCAATTTTAGGAAGGAACCCCGCCAGACCGATTGCTTTGTTTTGGTCAGCAATTTTGTTTTGATTTTCAACAATTTGTATGCTGTAGTTATGTTGCAAACCATAAGAGATCGCTTCTTCTAAACTGAGCAACTGTTGAGCGTTGGTTGATGTAGCGAGTAGTAATATTATTCCAAGGATAAGCTTACGCATTTTTATCCTCCATTTCTGTTTCTGAATTATATGAATCTAAAATATTTGTGAGTTCTTTTACGGCAGGTTCAACAGATTCTCTAGTTGCTGATTTATCAATATAAATATGTGCGAATTTTAATCTGATTGTATTAAAAGCCACGAAATATGCAGGTAAAATAACCAGTAGGATTATGGTTCCAAATACTAATCCATAAGCAACCGACGCTGCCATTGGAATCAAGAACTTCGCCTGCCTGCTTGTTTCTAAAATAAGTGGTGCCATGCCGAGTGCGGTTGTAAGAGTCGTCAGCGAAATAGGACGGAATCTAGCGATGCCGGCGTTATAGACCGCATCATTAATTTTTTGACCTGCTTTTAAAAACCGATTAGTCTGATCAACAAACACAATAGAGTCATTGACGATAATTCCTGACAGGGCTAAAATACCAATAGCTGACAAAAGGTTTAGTTGGATTCCCTGTATGCCATGTCCCCAAATCGCACCAAGAATGCCAAGAGGGATCAATGAAAATATCATACCTGCCTGTGCGTATGATCTGAAGACCAACACGATTAAGATAAACATTGAGAGTAATGCGATACCAAAAGAAGTTTTCATTGAACGTTGCATTTTCCCTGCTTCTCGAGACTGTCCTTCAAAGTGAGCGGTGACACCTTTTACTTGTGCGAGAACTTTTGGGAACACATCAAGTTCGATTTCTTCAAGTATAGGGCCGAGATCATCTTTACTGTCAGACTGATTCGCCTCGACTTTGATCTCTTGTTTTCTTGTCAGATGATTTATCTGCGTTATACCACGTTTAATAGTATACGACGCCAAATCAGCAAATGGATACTCTGCCCCGCTCATAGTTCTTATACGAAGTTGTTCAAGATTATTTAATGAAGAGCGATCTTCCGGGCGATACCTGACCCAAACTCTGAGTTCATTTCGCCCTCTTTGAATTCGTTGAATCTCCTGACCAAAGAAGCCTTGACGAATCTGCCCGACGATATCTTGCAGAGTTAGCCCGAGTGAGTAGGCTAAAGGTTTGAGTTTGATGTCAATTTCACGACGACCTTTTTGATTTGAATCGGTGATATCTTTTAGTGTTGCAAAGTTCTTTAATTCGGCTCGTAATAATGTTGTTGCTTTATCTAACTCTTTTGTGTTTTCACCCAAAAGCGAAATTGAAACTGCTTTACCAAAACGATTGCTCTCGGTAAATGTTAAGTTTAACGCTTCAGGAATCATCCCAACAGCTTCAGCAATACGATTGGAAATATCATTACTTTCCATGTCGCGAGCTTCGCCATCTAAGAGCTGAACTGATAGCTTACCAGTATGACTTCCTGATTCACCGATTCCGTTGCTGCCAATTTCTCTTTGGATAGAAAGAACGACATCTTTTTTGTCAATTCTTTCTTCTTTAATTTCGTCATTAATCTGCCAGCAGATTTTTTCAATCTCATATAAAATAGAATCTGTTTTTGATTCTTGGGTACCAGCAACAAGAGAGATATTAATAGGTATACTGTCGCCATCAACATTCGGGAAAAAAGTAACCCCGACCAGTCCGCCTTTTAAAAGACCAACGGTAAGCATTATAAAAGCTATCGGAACAATTGCCACAATCCATTTATGAGCTAAAGCGGTTTTCAAAATTGGACCATAAAAATTATGCGTGAATTTGTTTATAATAGATTCTATCTTTTTTCTAATTGGATTGACTTTTTGATCATGATTTAATCCTTTAGAGTGTGCCAAATGCGATGGTAAAATTAGGAACGCTTCAATAAGTGAAAACAGAAGCGAAGCGACCACGACTAGTGACATCTGCCACATCATTTCTCCGAGTCTGCCTTCTAAGTAAAACAGTCCTAAAAATATAATGACCGTTGTAAAGACTGAAGTCATTACCGGAGCGATAACTTCTTTGGAACCATCGATAGCAGCTTGCAGAGCTGATTTGCCTCTTTCAAAATGTGCAAATATATTTTCACCGACTACAATCGCATCATCGACTAAGATACCGACCACAATAATCATACCCGCCAGAGTCATAACATTAACAGTTATTCCTGCAAACAATGCGACGATAAACATACCCGCAAAAGAGAACGGAATAGACGCCGCAACCCAAAAGGAGAGTCTCAGGTTTAAGAAAAATCCTAAACAGATAATTATAAGTATCAAACCAATGATACCATTTCTAACAAGCAACTCAATACGCTGTGTAAGTGGAACTGTTTTATCGCTTAGAATTACTGCTTGCACTGAAGTATGCTCTTCATTAAAAATTTGCATAAGTTCTTTTGCTTTTTCAGCGATAACTAAAATATCTTCACTTGCTGTTTGAGTAATATTGAGAGATGTTGAGTATTTTCCATTATAGAAAACCTTATTCGGAATATCTTCCCATTGTTCGTGAACTGAAGCAACATCTCGGAGAAGAATTACAGTACCATCGCTGTTTCCCCGAATAGGAATATTCATAATGTCTTCAGCGTAGTAACCTCTACCCCATGCACGAATTAAAATCTCTTCATCTTCAGTATCAAATTTACCACCTGAGATATTCAGATTTGATTTGAGAACTGATGTTTTGATGTCGTCAAAACGGAGTTGATACTCGCGAAGTTTTGCTTCTGAGAGTTCAATCGAAAATTCTAATTCAGGAAGTCCTGAAATAGAAACTTGCGAAATTTCATCGGTTGCCAAAAGATCATCACGAAACTTTTCGGATATATCTTTTAGATTGTATAAGTCTGTATCTCCGTTAATACCAATTACAAGTGAGAGAGCTGCAAATTCCTGTTTGAAAATAATTGGATTCTCAGCATCTTGCGGAAAGGATATAATTCGATCGACTGCATTTTTTACATCGGTAAGAACTTTATCAATATCTGAATAAATAGTTGTCTCGATAGTTACGATACCGACATTTTCTTTTGAGATCGATGTTACCCGTTCAATCCCGAGAAGACCTTCAATGTTTTCTTCAATTTTAAGAATCACACCTTCGGCAACTTCTTCAGGTGATGCACCTGGGTACCTTACTTCGACCGTAATAATCCGTGGAATTGCTTCCGGGAAAAACGAGAACCTAATTTGTGTTAAAGAGATCAGTCCAAATAAAATAACGGATCCCATGAACACTTGTACCCAAATTGGATATCTAATTAAATATGCCATTATTCTTTGCATTAGATATCTCCCGACATATTTGATTTCGAACGAGCTAACATACCGGATGCGACACCTTGTAATGCTTCGACTACGATAATATCACCTGTTTGAATACCACCTGTGATAATAACCCGGCTAGATTCACGGCGTATAAGTTTTACATCTTGTCTTAGTAAGGTTCCATCTTTGAGAAGATAGACGTATGATTCTTCATAGAGTGCCATAGATGGAACGGCAAAAGAGTTTTCGATTTCTTTGCCGGAAAATTCAACTTCTACAAAAACGTTATTAAGAAGTTGATTCTCTTTTTCCTGATTGACTTTAATGTATACATCAACCGTTTGGGTTCTTGTATCAATATTTGAACCAACCCGAGTTATTGTACCAGTCCATTCATTGGAAAATTCAGCAGAACGAATTCTTACACTATTATGTTTATCAATCCATAAAATATTTTTTGTATCTACCGGGACAGCTATTTCCATATCCTGAGTATTTATAATCTCACCGATGAGAACTCCAAGGCGTACAGAAGAACCGGCTTGTATATTTGTTTTTGTTATTGAGCCATTAAACGGAGCATAGAAATAATGTTTTTCTAAAACAATTTCAAGATTTAAAACATTATAAAAAAGTTTATAGACATTAAAGCGTGACAAGTAGAGATGAATCTTATCGTTTGTTATTTCAGGAAGTGGTGCAAGTTTTGTATCAAAGGTGCAGTTGTTAAAATATTTTTGCCAAACCATATAGTCTTTTTCAAAATCAACTTTGATTTCCGGTAGCAAGTTGGCAAGGGCGTTTAGCAGATCACTTTTGGCAGAGTTAAGAGAATAGAGTGCCTGGCGATCATCGACTTTACAAATGAGGTCACCTTTTGAAAAAGTCTCAGAAACTTTGAAGTCAATATTACCTTTTTCGAGGATACCGTTTACCTCAGAGTTCAACATAATAGGTTCCGTAGTTGTGGCTCTTCCGAAAAGATTGATATGGGTCATAACCGGCTGGAGCTTAACCTCTGTTGTTGAGACAATTTTTGTGATTACCTCTACTTCTTGTTTGGCAGTTTTCTTTTTTAAGCTCGTTAAAAAATTCATTCCTACAAATCCGACAGCTACTATCACTACCGGAATTATGTATTTCATATACTTCATCATACATTCCTCTATTGTTATTGTATCGTTTCTAAGTTTAAAATTATTTGTTTTAATACTTCTTTGCAAATTTTTGCTTTTTTAGGATCGACTCCCCGCAATGCTTGATTCTCAGTTAAAATCCCAACATCAATAAATTTTGCCGCAAATAATTTTCCTTTTGCGGTTAAAGACAAAATATTCTGTCTACGGTCATTTTTGTCAGGGCTTCTTTTGACAAGTTTCATTTTTGCTAAATGATCAATCCATCTTGTAATTGCTGTTTTTTCACAATTAATGAATTCAATGAGCATTTGCTGATTCACTTTTTCATAGTGGCTCAGCATAGAAAGTATAATTCCCTGTTCGGCTGATACCTCATAATTGGATTCAATAATGTTCTGGTCGAGCTGTCTTCTCATACTTCGCCAACTCACACCAATCAATCGTCCTAATATATTTTCTGTTTTTTTCACATCTTCCGCCATTTAGTTCTATTAGCAACTGTTGCATATGCAACTATCTTTGGCTAAGATATCGGTATTTTAAATTTAGTCAACACAATTTTTTAAAAATAATTAGTTTAACGTCTTTGCGTTTTCCCCTATTTCTTATTTTCTCCTATACAATATACGTTTACGAAACTGGAGTATGAGGTATTAGTTTACCTCTAAGGTCTTTATTGGATGGACATTTTATTTATCGCAATTCATTTTTGAATTAATAAAAATAAGCTGAATCATATATCAAATTTCGGTATCTAACTGTAAAACAAGACGGAGATTTATAGATGTCAGACAATAAAATACACAAACGAGGATTAACCTCATTTTTTACTCTATTCGGTTTTATTATAATGTCAGTAACCGGGTTAGTTCTATATATTGTTCCGGCCGGACGAGTAGCTTATTGGACGACATGGGAAATGATTTCTCTAACTAAGACCGATTGGGGAAATATACATATTTTGTCCTCAGTTTTATTTATTATCGCTGGCGGTTTTCACACCTACTACAACTGGAAACCACTCATGAGCTATTTCAAAGACAAAACTCGCAAAGGTGTGAAGCTCCAGCGTGAATTAATTATCTCTTCTGTTCTTTCTATCTGGATTGTTGTCGGGGCAATTTGGCCTCATCCTCCGCTTTCATACTTACTTGATTTTAATGAGTGGATTAAAGATTCATGGGTAATTGAAGATGCCTACGAGCCACCGTTTGGGCATGCTGAATTGTTATCGTTCAAAAATTTCACGAAGAAGATGGATATTGATATTACTAAAGCATCTGATGAACTCAAAGCGAACGGAATCAAATTTGAATCTGTTGAAGAGACTTTGGAAGATATTGGGAAGAACAACGATATTTCGCCAATGAACATATATTTGCTTATCAAGAAATTTGAACCTGTCCCTGAAACTGAAGTTCTTGAGACATTAACCCCGGATGAAGTTATAGTTAAATTTTCTGGTACCGGATTTGGTAAAAAGTCTGTCGCATATATGTGTGAACGGATTGGACTTGATACTACAGTAGCTTTACAAAGACTACAAACTGCCGGCATAGATGTTAATTTTGAAAATACGATGAAAGAAACTGCCGAAGCACACAACACCGAAGCGATTGATATTATGAAAGTGCTGCTTATAGAAGGGCATAAAATTGAAAATGATGATGAATCATAAGATGAAATAAGAACAAAAATATAATTGCCTTATAGTATGTACCCACAACTGCTATTAAGCAATCACCTCAAATATCCCATCTCTTCTCCTTGCATAGGATACATTGCTTCCTATTAGATCAACTCGATCTCCCTCATTAGGAACATAATTGAAGAGGCGGGATGTTTTTTTTTAGAATGTATTGAATAGATTTATTCTTTAACTTTTTATTTCTATCTTTGTTTCCTACTACTGCTCCAAATCTGTTATCTAATGTGCATTATTAATTTCAAAATCAGTTAATAACTTTTTAAATCGAGGTAAATCATAAAGCGGAGTAAAAAGAGGGTCTGATCTGAGATATTTAGCTGAAGCCCAGGAAGGAATTGATAATACGTATTCCAATTCATCAATTGCTAATTCATATTCCCCAACGAGTGTGTAAATCTGAGCCATGACCATGACTGCGTCAGGTCCTCACCAATGACAGTCACTAACCGCCATCAATTCTTTGGCTGTGATACCTGCTTCTATCGCTTCATCTTTCATACCAAGAAATGCGTATGATACACCAAGTTCGGCGAAGGCATGAAATTCATACACACCTTGCTCTATCACATTTTCTAAAATAATTCGTGAAGAATCATAATGTACAAGTGCTGAATCATTATGTCCAATCAGGTCATATATTTGAGCAATACTCAGATGTAACATATGTTGCTGTCTTTCATTGATAGAACCTCGAATATTGCCGAGACGACGAATATTTTTTATTTCCAATTTATAATCAATTCTATCTATAATAAATCGCCATAAGCCAAGAGCTGTTGCTGAAACAAGCTCATAGGTTGAGATTTCAGCCAAACCTGCTTTATCAGTTAATTTACTGAATGAATTTTCTTCATGCTCTATTGTCCCATAACGTAACTGATTTACAAAAATTTTCATATAAGCTGCATCTACATTAGTAGGATCAAGAACAAGGGCTCGGTTAATATACTTCTCACCCGCTTCATAATCACGAGTCATAGAGAGACAGTTCGCTATATAATAATACCTTATATCATTCAACGGATCAATTTGAATTGCCTCTTCAAAATGTGAGAGTGCTTCATTCCACTCCCCCTGTCGCATTTTAACAACTCCAATAGCCTGAGAAAGTTCAGCATTGCTGATAGTTTCAGATTTGGCTGATGCAAAGTACTCTAATGCTTTATCATAATCTCTCTCAATATAATTGTAGTAGGTTCCCATTGCAATTTTCGCTGACGGAAGATTATAAGCAAGAGCAAGAGATTTTTCTGCAGCTCTTAAAGCTTCTTCATTATGATAGTTGAAGTCCACAGTAGTGAAGAAAAAATTAAATGTTGAATGATTAATAGACTTATGTGCCCAAGCTAAAGCAAAACTTGAGTCTAACGCAATAGCAGAGTCAAACATACTGACTGACTCTTGAAACTCAGACATTCTAAAGGTATGGCTGGAAATCTCAAGCCCTCGTAGATAGTAATTATAAGCTTCCATATTGGTCGTTGGAGCATAGTCTGGAGCAGCCTTGTCCGTATCCACCAATGTCAATCCTAGAGCATTTACAATTTGTTCAGCTATTTTTGATTGAACGACAAAAATCTGAACAAGCTGTTCTTCATAATTTTCAGCCCACATCAGATAATTATCTGATGTTTTGGTTAGCCTTGGTGTTATGCGGATACGGTCAATGTTACCCGATTTATCCCATCTTATGGTAGCTTCAAGAACATAATCAGCCCCTGTTTCCGTACCGATTTGTTCTATACTCTTATCTGTTTTTTTATAATTATCAGCGGACCTTTGTGAGATCACACTAAGTCCTTTAATAGAAGATAATCGTGAACCGATTTCCTCTCTGATACCATCAGCAAAATATTCATCTTTATCCGATCCTAAATTTTCAAATGGAAGCACGACTAAAACAGGAATTTTTATCTCTTTGGTATCTTCTTTATTATTGAATAACAAAGTCCAAACAGTAATCAAAACAATTGCTACAACTGAAATAGAAATCGGTAACAGAAAGATATTTTTCTTTTTTGATTGTTCTGGTCTAAATGAAGATTGCTGTGAGTCATACATCAACCGTTTTAAATCAGCAATAACACCCTCGGCAGATTGATAACGAAGTTCTTTATCTTTTTCGATAAGCTGTGAGATAATTTCTTGTAATTTATCAGGCACCTCTGATTTATATCTGCTGAGTGGTTCGGGATCTTTTTCAATGATAGCTTTTAAGGTTGCTCCTTCGTTATCTTTTTTGAACGGGGTTCTTCCACATAATAACTCATACAATACAACACCCAATGAAAAAAGGTCAGAGCGATGGTCAATCTCTCGTCCTGACACTTGTTCGGGAGACATATAGGCAACTGTTCCAAGAGTGGAACCTGTTTTGGTTAATTTATCATCCCCCTCTGAAGTAGCCAAACCAAAATCTAACAGTTTTATTCTATTTGTATTATCAACAGCAATATTAGCAGGTTTTATATCTCTATGTATAATTCCATTCCGATGCGCTTCTCCCAACCCCTGACAGGTTTGAATAGCATACTCGATAATCGAATCTATTGGTAATGCTTCTTCTTTTATGAAGTGATGTAGGGAATTACCATCGATATTTTCCATGACAAAAAATGGTCGACCATTAAATTCTGAAACTTCATGAATGGTTACGATATTAGGATGATTTAATTTGGCGACTGCTTGAGCTTCACGTTGAAACCGTAATTTAATATCATCATTTGGGAGATAATGATGCGGGAGAAATTTCAGAGCTACTTGACGCTTGAGTTTTGTATCCTCAGCAAGATATACCTCCCCCATGCCACCAGCACCAATTTTTTTTATGATGCGATAATGCTGTACCATCGTGTCTTTTGCCAAGACTATATGGATATGGGTATTGTCGTCGTTTTGTTCTGTCATAGTATTATATTTTAATATATATACTTAACAATATGGAGTCAATTTTAATATTTGAGCTCAAGAATAAAGATATTTGCATTAAAACTGCTTTATTTAGAGTTTATCAACTCCATAAAGTCATGGGTATATCTTACGACATCTTTAGTTGTTACTAAATCCATATGTGACTCTGAAACACGAACCATTGTACTTTCGTCAAAACTATCACCAAGAATATTATTTTCAAGATGTTTCTGCATAAGCTCATCTAAAGTATTGTACCCACCGGTATCAACAATAAAGCGGACATGAGGAATATTTTTTATACAATGCTTATACCAGTTTGGAAACTGAGTCCAATTCCGATCTTTAAAAGGTTCTAAAATATCAGCTGCATATTTTCTAAATGGTTCTGTTTCTATTCCAAATTTAGAGAATGCCATAACAAGATAGTTATGTAAAATCAGCCAGTCACTTATTGACGATGCGTTACTACTAAATAGTTTAATAATTGAAAGAATTTGATTTTCATCGCCTGATGTCATCTCGGCAATTTTACTTGAAGCAAAACAATCTTCTACATGAATATTACTTCCGAGTGATAACATCCCGGTAATTTTGATATCATTAAATAATTCAGAAGTCAGACAATGAAGCAGATGGTCGGCTCCTGAAGAAAAACCTGCCAGAACAATTTTTTTCGGTTTTAATCTTCGGCAGATATCTTTTAGTAGCGCATGGAGTAAAATAGAATAATCATGCAGTGCAAGAGGAACTCTGAGCAGTGCATTTTCATCAAAACCGTACAATGATAAAGCAATCGCACGATACGGCAACTGACGAAGTGCATCTGAAAACTGCCTGTGATCACCACCCATGCCATGCAGATAAAATATAAGTTCATCGGAAGAAACCTGATTATCTATATAGGCGAGTTTAGTGCCAATCATCTTTGGATTCTTGGTTGATAATTTACGAACTAAGTCTGTGGTCAGTACAAAAGATTCTTCGGTAAGAGTAGGTGCAGATTTAGTCGTTCCGTTATTAATAATATTTACGTTGATGTCATTTTTAAGTTGGTTGACAAGTTCTTCTAGTTCATTAAGAATATCACGGGCAGATTGGAATCGCTTAAGTCTGTTTTTATGTAAACAACGAGTGATGATTCGACCTAAATCGTAAGGAATATCTTCCCGAAAGTTTGATAATTTTTCTGGTGTGTCACGCAGTATTTTTGCTGAAATTTCAGACACAGAATCTGCTGAAAAAGGATGCTGTTTTGATACTAGCTCATACATGATCAAACCAAAAGCAAAAATATCTACCTGGTGCGTTATCTCATGCCCAAGTAATTGTTCCGGCGACATATACAAAAGAGTTCCGGCAATATGATTTCCAAATTGATTACTGGTAGCGGTACGGTCGGGGTCATCTAATGATTCTATATCTGTTAAAATTGCTAAGCCAAAATCTAGAATCTTTATTGTATCAGTTTTATCAACCATGATATTACTTGGTTTTAAATCTCGATGAGTAATACCTCTTTGATGTGCTTCGGTAAGTCCCGAAGCGATCTGTATAGCAATCTCGATAATCTCATCCACCGAAAGATATTTATTCGCCACAAACTCATTAAGAGGTTGCCCTTCAATGTATGTCATAGAAATATATGGCATCTCTTTATATTCGTTAACTTCGTAAACTGTTATAATATTGGGATGTTGCAAACGTGCTACTGCTTGGGCTTCTTTTAGAAATTGAGATAACAGGAGAGAATTACTCGTTTGATCTTTATGCAAAAATTTCAGAGCAACCTGACGCTTCAGTTTTGTATCTTCAGCAAGATACACCTCACCCATACCGCCGGCACCAATCTTTTTGATGATGCGATGGTGATGTACCAAAGAATTTTTTGCCAAGAGAATATCGGTATGTGAATTGTCGTTGCTATTTTTTTTCATTGTATTGACTTAAAATATACATAATTAATATTAAAGAGTCAATTTGAATAAAGACCTATAAAGAACATTATTTACCGAAGATATACTCTCATACTTGTGTTTTGAGAAAAAAAAAGAGTACATCTGTTTTTTTAATGTACTCTTTAAATAATATTTTATTCCGACTAATAAGTTTTTGGGGTATGATCTTTCCCATGACATGTCACATAACAAGTTCCTCTAAATTGAGTCGGACTATCATCTGTAAACTCAAGTCGACCTCCGCCCGGTGTACAGACATTGATATCAAAGTTAATCAAATGTTCCTGACCCGTAGAGGCATGGGCATCATGACAAACCGAACAAGGAGCATTTTCACCTCTGATATGCTTGTCGTGGTCACCAAAACTCTCATCATTTAGAATTGAATTTCTATCATGACAAGAATAACATAACGCATACCGAGATGCAGATTCAGCTAAGTTGTCACCTGAATCATACCGAAGTTTGAGCAGGTAATTATTCTCAGATGCATGCGGTCCGTTGACAGTTCCCACCGAAGATGCGTGACAATCAGAACAAGTCATAATGCTTGTCTCTGTCCAGCCATTTATTAGCGATGGAGAATTATTGTTTTTACCTACTGCTGTAACAGGATGGTACGAAGCAGATGCAGAGCTGAACTCAAGCCGTGTGTTTAAGTCATTGTTAAACTGTCTAGTTATTTGGGTATTGTTGCCCGGGTTATCACCATGGCACTTGAAACAGATTTGATGACTTGCGGTAACCGATGCAATCGGATTACCGAGTTCATCGATACCACTGACACCTATGAGTGAGTTCGGCAACCCTGTACCGCCTATACCTGTTGCTGCAGCATGAGGGTTATGACAATCTTCGCACTCAACATGGCGTGCCATCGTGCCGGCATCTTCAAGTGGTGAATGCACTCCCGATGTTGCCGAAACAGGGTGGCTGAAAGTTTGGTTAAAAATTGCTTCGATATTGATAGCGTCTACACCCATCCCTTTGACGCCAAAGAAATCTAGATTTGCACCTGCATTCGGGTTTGATGTTGTTGAATGACAACTAAAACAAAATTGTTCTTCAAGGGGGTCAGATGGTGTGGCATTGCCAAGCGAGTCAAGCATTCGACGAATGTCGGAGTCATGAGTGCTGACAGTTCTTGTTGAGTTCTGATATTGTTTTGTCATATTATCATTGTGACACTTAGTACAGTTAGAATTAAAAATAGAACCGTCACTTGCAAATGTAATCGGAATGCTATAGTTGTGAGCCGAAGTTGCATTGTCATAATCTGTTTTTGAAAGCAGAGGTGTTTGTGTTGTTCCATCCGGTTGAACGTAACTTTTTGTTTGCGTAGAAGTATGACAAGAAAGACAAATGCCACCTGTACCAGTCACAAGATAATCAGAATTTGCGAGAACCGTCGCATCACCCTGCACCACCGGTGTTGTTATGTCAGCCCGAAGATTGCTTGCTCGTTGTCCAAATCCAGGGTTGAGGTCAGGTCTGAAAATATCATGATGTACATGACACATCAGACAAGTTTTTGATGTTACATTGTAGTCAGCATTATCTGTCTGAATAAAATGATGGTACGACGATGCGGTGCCATCTTGCATCGACGATAAAATTTCTGAGTGACAAGAACATCCATCACCACCACCCGATTCACCACCAGCAAAACCATCGGCATGACTATGACAGCTAGTGCAGTCTTCGGCGTTGTGGTGTGCTTGTCCGGCATGGGAATCATCGTTGGTATGATGGTTCACAGCGGTATGACAAACTTCGCATACACCGGTGTTGACACCATCGGCATCATCGGCAAGTACACCCGAAGTAGCATCGCCTACAACAGGGTCGGGGTCATTGTATGGGTCTCCGATTCCAAGCGTTTTAAAAATAACTTCACGAAGCCCTGAGTTCGGAGTTTGGATTGAGTCTTTCACCAAGTAAATATTAGTAGTCGAATGAGGTTCATGGCAGGTTCGGCAGTCTTGTGCTTTATGTCCTTTGAGGTTATGACAGGCACTGGTCGGACCTCCACATCCTTCGGCATCATTGGTGCGATGCAGAAGGAACCCATCGCCTAAAGGAGCCGACGACGTAACTGTAAGTTCGCCTGCGTTTATTGCGTAGCCATCAATGACCGATGCACCGTTGTTGTCGGTAACTTCAAAATATAAATCATATAAACCAGTCACAGCTACAACACTAGGATCCCATAAGACAGATGCTTCATAAAGTGAATCACCTCGATGGACAACACGTAGTCCTTGTTCGCCATGTTTGGCAGAGTTCACTATAATAGTTTCTAATAGCAATGGGTCCTGCACCTTAATTGTTATGGTAAAAGCTCCGTTGCCGGGATAGTCGGCATCCCAGAAAGCTGTTTTTAACATTGTAAATTCTGTACCAATTCTATTGACAGAAATTGGCAGAGCAAAAGTTGTGTCGGCTACCAAGGCAGGTGGGTTGTTTGAGATTGCATCAAAAAGTTGGAGCTCTTCACGATTATCTGCAAACCGATCTATTGAAATATCAATACCATCGGTCACATGGAAATACAGATCATAAAAACCGAGCGGTTGTGCATCGGGAGGGTTCCAGCTGATAGATGCTTCGTACAGACCTGCTCCTAAATCAGAAATTGTAACTCCACCAGTACCATTGGTAAGATTGTCGGCGAGAATAATTTCAGACTGGTCGACTGAGTACCGAAGTTTAAAACTTACTTGGAACGCAGTGATGCCCGGAATATCTAAATCAGAAAATTGTGCCGAAATCGTTGTTGGGTTGTTGCCGATTCTTTCAACACCAGCGGGAACTGCAATGGTAGCATCGGACTGTACTGTTGGTGCTTCATTATTAAGTGACTCTATTATTTCAAATTCATCAAGATTGTTTGTGTAGTCATCAACTGCTGTTGCGGTGCCAGTGTTATCGTCGATTGCACAATAGATATCATAGAATCCTAAAGTTTGTGCATCGTTTGGATTAAAAGTAAAGCCTACGCTATAAGAACCGTCACCATAATCTAAAATAGATAAACCGCCGGAACCATTGGACAAATTGTTTACAAGAATCAACTCGGTTGCGTTGTTAGGTTCTCGAACTTTTAGAAGAACTATGAACGATGACACAGGTGGCATATTGCTATCGGTGAAGTCTACGGTGATAGTTGTTGCACTATTGCCAAGACGATTGACCGGAGAAAAACTGACTGCCGATGCTCCTGCTATAATAATCGGTGAAGCAGGTGGAAGGACTTCGTTGATCTCTAGTTCATCAGAATTGCTCGCATATGTATCAACCCCGCTTCCGGTTCCATCGGTTACTTCAAAATATAAATCGTATAGACCGAGGACTTGCACATCGTCAGGGTTATAGGTGTAGCTTGCGGTATAGGAACCGCCGCCGTTGTCAACTATTGAAAGTCCGCCGTTTCCATTAGTAAGTCCGTTCACTAAAAATAATTCTGTTGCATTGTCAGGTTGGCGAATTTTAAAACTACAGGTAAATGCTGACGCTCCCGGTTGGTCAAGGTCATTGAATGTTGTTGATATTATTGTACTGTTTGTTAAAAACCTATTGACAGGTGAAACAGAAACTTGGGTAGCACCTGCTACTAGTGTTGGGGTGTTGACCTGTATGATTTCAAGTTCATCAATGTTATTTGCAAAACCATCAATAGCTGAAACAGCACCATCGTTCACTTCAAAGTATAAATCATATAAACCAAGTGTCTGTCCAACAGATGGGTCGTATGTAAAACTTGCGGTGTAAAAACCTCCGCCATTATCAACAACGGTAAGTCCACCGTTACCATCGGTAAGATTATTTACTAGGATAAGTTCTGTTGTGTTGTTCGGTTCTCTTATTTTCAGAGTAACTGAAAAAGAACTGACAAGCGGTTGATCAATGTCGGTAAAGTCGGCTGAAAAAATTGTTGTATTGTTACCTACTCTGTTTACAGGAGAAGTTGTAACTGTTGATGCACCTGCTAAAATTGTTGGATTATCATTGAGTGCAGTCACAGTAAATGTTGCAATATCTTCTGACCAAAGAGTTCCCGGGTCGGTTGCTCGGAACGTAATAGTCTCGGTGCCATTCCAATTCAGATTTGGAATTGTTACTGTTGCTACACGGCTTGCATCAATGCTCACGGTAAGTTCTGTATTGCCTGAGTACGTCCAGACCATTTCGGCATCATTGTTATCAATATCTGACACAAAATTATCAAGTGTGATAGTTGTAAAAGTTAAACCTTCATCAATAGTTTGGTTCGGTATATTTGTCACAACCGGTGCATCGTTTTGGGCAGTCACGGTAAAAGTGGCAACATCTTCGGAGAATTGTAAATCAGGGTCGGTAGCTCGGAATGTAATTATTTCGGCACCATTCCAATCTAGGTTTGGAATTGTAATTGTCGCAACACGACTCGCATTTATAGTTATGGTAAGTTCTGTGTTGCCAGAGTATGTCCAAGAGATTTCAGAATCAATATTGTCAAGGTCACTTACATAATTGTCTAAACTAATTGTTGCAAAAGTGAAACCTTCGGAAATTGTTTGGTTGGGAATATCTGTGACAACCGGTGGTTGCATTGATGAGACCTGAGTCATACTCCATACAATTAAGTCGCCATATTGAAAGTGGTTAGCGGTTGAATATGATGACTCGCCTGAAACCTGTAAAACATAATTTTTCTGTGATGAAATTTGTTCGGTTCCAAAGGTTGAAAGCATTGGTGTATCAAAGCCGAGAAGTTTGGCATCATCGGAAATATAGTCTGAGAAAAAACTGTTGTCGGTTGAGTTTTCGAGTCGCATGATAACTGAACGAAAATTTTGTCCTTGTTCACACCATGCGTTACCAATAATGACAACATGCTCCGACTGGTTTGGTGTATACGATTGGCTTAAGTAGTTTCCGAATGAAGAGTAATTGGATGTGTTAGTGAAGTCATTATTATTTGATGTCGAGACCATCTGTTCAAAAGAACTTGACTTGATAATTATAATCCTTCCCCGACGAAAAGATTTTGAATTTGACCCTTTGCCTGAACCAACTTCTAAATCAAAAGTATTGTTACCGGCATTCAGACTATGTATCCGTGCATATGAAAACGAACGACGAGCGTTATCATTTTCCCATTCTTTAACCATCACATCTTTTTGAGTTGAACTGTTTATGACAGTGCGGAATGCTTCGCCGTCATTTGCAGAACCGTTCTGCGTCCACCCTTCAGCACTCATCAGTACAAGATAGTCACCGGTCTCCGGCAGACTGACTGTTGATGTAATTAAATTTGTAAACGAAGATGTCGTTGAAATTTCTGAGGCATCACCATTTTGAACAGCGTACCAATAGTCGGTATTGAGCGTCAGGGAATTGAGCGGAATTGCTATGAGTGATTTACCGGTAATATATGCATCAGCACCGGATTGAATCCTCCACCTGATTCGTAAGTCCGAAGTTCCATCGCCTGTTAAAATATAATAACCATGTAGCGAAGCTACCCGCATTGCCTCGGGAGTTCCACTTGAGGAACCTTCATCGGCACCATTTGCGATATCGGTAGAGCCATAACTTACTGTTACTTCGGGGAGATCAGATGTACCTCCACCGCCATACGCGACAGAATAAAAAATCAGATACTCTTGCCCATTGATTAAATTTGATCCAGATATGACAACATCGGAATTTTGAAATGACGATGAACTTGTGTTTTCCTGACTGTTTGAAAATGATGATATTGGAATGATAGATTGCGAATGTGCAACTGCTGCCACCCCGAATATTATAAAAATGCATAAAATCGATTTTTTTATCATAACTCTACTATTTCACCCTTAAATTATTAATAGTAAGTATAATATCGAAATAAAGATAATTTTGATATTGTATTACTTGTTCTATATTGTGAAAAATATAACAAACAAGTTCAAATTTGTCAAGTTTATAAGGGATTAACCTACAATTTGCGATTTTTTTGGTTATATCTATTATAGAATAAAGTGGTTTTTATTCTTCAGATAGCTGATTTACAAAAGTAATAAATTTCTAAGTCATAGCTATTTACTGAGATAGCTCTATTATTCCCTGTCCAGTTCTGTTCGAACTGCGGTAGCTATGATTTTTTTGTAATCGGCTTTCTCACAAAGGCACCGGCTCCCATCCGTTGCACATTAAAGACTTTATCAGTTTCTGAAAATCCGGACAATATGATAGTTTTTTGTTTTGGATATAATTCTAAAACACGTTTGTACGTTTCAGTCCCATCGATACCATCAGGCATAACCATGTCAAGAATAATGAGGTCTTGAGGGTTATCTTTTAAAAACTCAACAGCTTTTTCACCACTTTCAACTGATTGAACTTTGTAGCCTAAGCTTTTTAAAAGTGTCGCGGCAACTTCTCGCTGCATGCCATCGTCGTCGACTATCAATATATTTTCAGTACCGTTAAATGAATTTTCAATACTACTTTTACGAATATCTTTTCTCACGATAGGAAAATAGAGATAAAAGGATGTGCCGTGTCCGACCATGCTGCTCACATCGAGGAATCCTTTGTGATCCTTTACAACAGCATCAACAACACTTAAGCCAAGTCCCGAACCACGTTGTTTGTCGGTGGTTTTTGTCGAGAAGAATGGATCAAGAATTTTTCCTATCAAGTCATCTTTAATTCCACATCCTGTATCACTTATAGTAACTTTTACATATTCACCTTTGGGCACACGATTAAAAGCAATCGATGTATCATCGGCATAGTAATTTTCAGTCTTAATAGAAATTTCCCCAATATCTTGCATAGCATCTTGTGCGTTCACAAATAGGTTGGTGAACAAACGATGCAGTTGGGCGTTTCCACCATTGATGTTTAGAAGGTCTTTGCTAAACTCTTTTGTGCATACTACAGTTTTTGTTCTGAGTTCTAACTCTTTGACAGCTTGTAGTAAAACTTGATTCAAGTTTAGAACTTCCTGGTTGTAATGTCCCCTTCTCCCCATAGTCAAAAGATCCTGATTTATATTAGCAATTTTTGTGGCTGCATTTTCTATGTCGTCAAGATATGCTCTTGCTGAATGATCGTATGGAAGTTCATCTCGTATGAGTTCCGGGTATGCCATTATCGGTCCCAGTAGGTTATTAAAATCATGAGCAACCTGTCCGGCGATAGTACCTGCCAAAGCAAGTCTATCAGCACGTGATTCTAACTCTTGAAGACGACGATGATCGGTAATATCTAAAACTTGTGATGCCACACCAATAACAACATTATTTTCATCGATTAAAGGAGTATTGTACCATTCGCACATTATAATGTCGCGAGCTTTAGTTATATTTTCATTTGTGCTACGAGCCCCACCTTTTTGTGCCAAAAGTTCTGCCCAAACTTCATTGACAATTTCCTTAGCAGATTCAGGTACAATCAATCCTGCCGCATGACGCCCATGAGCTTCTTCAAAACTAAAACCAAATATTTTTTCAGCTGCCTTATTCCATTCAGTTACATTGAAATTCAAATCCCATTGAATGACTGCTAGAGGTGTTTGCTGCACATGAAGTGAAAGTTTTTGCTGAAATTGTAGTAATTCATGATTCGTAATCTTAAGTTGTTGTTCATTTGCTATAAGTTGTTGATTGGATGCTTTCAGTTGTTGTTCGCTTGCCGAAAGTTGTTGATTGGACGCTTTCAGTTGTTGTTCGCTTGCCGAAAGTTGTTGATTGGACGCTTTCAGTTGTTGTTCGCTTGCCGAAAGTTGTTGATTGGACGCTTTCAGTTGTTGT
>JAJRSF010000061.1 GCA_024278935.1 Candidatus Zixiibacteriota bacterium | reverse complement strand
GCTGAAAAATATGCAACCGGTACAGAATGTCTTGGAACTATTACAAAAGTAATGGACCGTGGTGTTGTTGTTGATTTAGATGGTACTGTTGAAGGGTTCGTCCCAACTGCCCAACTTGGCAAAAAAGGCTTATCCGATGCATCCACAGCATTTGCTGCCGGCGAAGAAATTCCTTTATCCGTAATTGAATTTGATCGCAAACAGCACAAAGTGGTTCTTTCTGTTGAAGCGTATTACAAAAATCGCGAACAGGGTGAACTCGATGAATTCCTTGCCAAACATGAAGGCAATGAATCAACATCTGCTATGGCTGACGCTATGCCTGATGCTTTAAAAGAAGCTGCTGCTAAAGTGGAAGAAACTCCTGCCAAAGAAGCAAAAGTTGACAAAGTTGAACCTGCTCCTGCTAAAGTGGAAGAAGCAAAAGAAGCACCTGCAGCTGACAAAGCTGATGATGCCCCTGCTGAAGAAGCGAAAGCTGACGACGCAAAAGCTGATGATGCGAAAGCTGACGACGCAGTCGATACAGAAAAATCTGAATAAGAGATTATTTGATTTTACATATACGAAAGGCGAGACCAATTTGGTCCCGCCTTTTTTTGTAAGCTTTTTTACATGGAACAAATTGTCTTATATCTTCGTATTGATATTCATAAGATATAAACTTACAAGGTGAGAGTATAGAGTATGAAAACCCCATGCTTTAGAACAGCAAGTGCGATTCTGTTAGGTCTTTTAGTATTAGCTTTTTCCGGTATGTTAATGATGACTATATCAGAGTATATTAAAGATATTGCATTTTTGGAAAATTCTATACAGCATACAACAATGATTCTGTTTTCAATCTTATTTATAGCATTGCTTAGTAAAGGAAAGTTTAAAGAGTATGGTTTTTCGTGGAGTTTAGATTTCCCGATTTTTAAAATTATATTAATCAGTCTTGCAATAGGGTTAAGCTCATCTCTTCTTGGAGAACTCTTAGTTGAGAAAAACCCAAGCATGCTGACTAATAATTGTTCTACCTTTGAAATAATTCTGTATATCTGGTTTGGGGCTTCTATATGCGAAGAAGTATTGACCCGCGGATTGATACAAGGGTTCTTATCGCCACTCAAAAATCTTGGTCTGAAAATATCAGACTGCCATATTAGTTTACCGGTTATAGTCGGGGCATTATTCTTTGGTGCTATGCATTTCGCAATTCTAACACTAGGTGTTGATATTATTACAGTATCAATAATAGTTTTCTTCTCATTTATATTAGGGCTTATTGCTGGGTACCAAAGAGAAAAAACGAACAGCTTGGTTCCGGCAATACTTGTGCATTGCTGTTTTAATGTTGGTGGAAGTTTTTTAAGCGTAATAGGCGTTTTGTAAATTTAAAAATTGTCAGTAGGGAAGAACCCGACCTACTGTTGCTTGTCTTTATGTTTTTATCATTGTTATTTCCTCTCTTGTAAGAGGGGATTAAGGGGTGTTTCAAAAAAAAGTCTAATATAACTAAAAAAAATTTATTTGACAAAAAAATCAATGATACGTTTATTTAAATATGACCAATTAATGGGGTGAGTTTATGTCAAAGTATAAAATTTTTACAATTATAATTGCAATAGGAGTGTTCTGCTTATTCCTAGCTTGCGAAGATAAAACAGTCACACAATCTGAAGAGACTGTTCAGTTATCGGGGTATGTATTTCAAGAAGTAAACGGGTATTTCAGTTATATTTCAAATACTGAAATCAAAGTTGGAGACTATACAACAACTTCAGATTCTCTAGGTAAATATTCTATTGATATCCCCAAGGGGGAGTATGCTATACAGGCTGTCCATGAACAATTTGACACAACTACAACTAGTGTTCTAAATATTTCTTCCAATAGAAGCTATGCAATCAAGATGCGAAATGGTCCGGTACATGCTGTCGCTGGAATTGTAACTGATACAATAGGAGCCGTTGTTGAAGGAGCTATTGTTGTGTTAGAGCATCTTAGAGATACAACTGATATAAACGGTGAGTTTAATTTTCAAAATATTCCTTCGGGGCAAAGAATTATGAGTTGCGATTATTCTGACTATTATATTTTCAGTGATAGTTTTGAAATTACAAATGCTGACATATCTATAAATATACAATTAGTCCGGCAAGGATATAATATTTCCGGAACTGTCACACATCCTGTTGATGGTCTTCTGAGTGGAATTGAAGTTGTACTAGATGATAGCTTGTATGACACAACAGATATAAATGGTGAATATCTATTTGAAAATATATTTATAGGTGAACATCAGTTACAGATTCATTCGTCAATTTATTCTGGTCAAACTATTGAATTTATTTCAAGTAAAGCTGATTTCTCAAAAGACTTTGAACTCACAAAGCCAATGATAGATACGTTCTGGATAGAACAAGATGCAATGGTGCAAACTCATACATATAAACCTTATGATGGAATTTCTTCAACTAGTAGTGAAGATGTAAATTTTGGTGATTTTAAACATCTTGAGGTTTCATATAATCATCTTGAAGATTTCTCAATGATACAAGGTCTTTATATAGACCATTGGGCAAGTAGGGTTTTTATAAAATTACCTATAATTGATTTTACAAATTCGGACTCTGTGAAACTAATATTTTCAACAGGTTATATTTCTTCTAGTAATAATATTGTTATTTCAGGTTTAACATCAGATTGGGATGAATCCACAATTACCTGGGAAGATCAACCTGCTCCAAACACAAACTCTATTATCATATTGCCAGTTGTTAACGATTCTGCAAAATGGATTATAAAAATTTCAGTAAATGATGAAATCTTTTCGGATACGACGGGAATACTCATAAAGTATCAAAACGAATCATGTTATTATATGTGCTCTAGTACTTTAGCTCTATATTCTAGTGAATACGAGAATATTGAGAAACGCCCCCATATTCTCGTCTATAAAACTGAATAAACCCCCTAAATTCCCACTTGCCAAACTGCCCTTTTTCCCGTACTATTAGCCCCTATGAAACTTGGAATAATTGGAAAACCTCAGTCTGGAAAAACCACTGTTTTTAACGCCGCCTCGGGGCAGCAAGAAGCAGTTGGTGATTTCTCAAAAGCGATTCACAAAGCGATCATAAAAGTACCTGATGAACGGCTTGAAAAACTTTCCGTTTTAGTGAGTGCCAAAAAAATAGTATACGCCGAAATCGAATTTCTCGATGCCCCCGGATTTTCCGGCAAAGGGAAAGAATCTACCGAACTGGAAATCTCTGCCGATTTACGACAGATGGATGCCCTCATGTTGGTACTCGATGCATTCTCAGGTGACGCCGATCCGAAAACAGATATGAAAGATATTATCGACGAGATGATTCTTGCCGATCAGGTCATGGTTGAAACAAATATCGAACGCCGCAACAAACGAATTCGGACTACCAACGATAAAACACTTATTCAGGAAGTTGAACTTCTCAAAAGATGTCTGACTCATCTTGAAGAAGAAAAACTGATGATCGATATCGACATCAACGACGACGAACGCAAATCGCTTCGTGGCTATATGTTCATGACCGAAAAACCACTTCTGATTGTTGTTAATCTTTCCGAAGAAAAAATAGCGACCGCATCTGAAATTGAAAAACAGTTTGATGATTTCATCTCTGCCAACAAACGTGAGCTGGCTTCTATTTGTGGTAAAATCGAAATGGAACTTATCACTCTCGATGATGACGACCGCACAATGTTTATGGAAGAGTTAGGAATCAAAGCTCCTGCCGTTGATGTTGTCGTACAAAAATCATACAACTTACTTGGGCTGATTTCATTTCTTACTGCGGGCGAAATCGAAGCTCGTGCCTGGACAATCCGCAAAGGCTTCACTGCCCAAAAATCTGCGGGTGTGATTCACTCCGATATCGAGCGTGGTTTTATCCGTGCCGAAGTAATGAAATACGAAGACTTTATCGAGTTTGGCTCTGAAAAAGAGGTCAAAGCTGCCGGAAAGTTCCGACTTGAAGGGAAAGAGTATATCGTCTGTGATGGCGATGTAGTCAATTTCCGCTTCAACGTTTAATTTATAATCCTTTACAAATTATAGGTATAAAAGATGGTAAATGTTTCTATCGCTTCATGTTATGTGAGATATTTTATATCTTGACAGTGCGATGCGATGTGAACTTATTTAGATAGTGTGTGTTAGAGTATTAGTAATTTAGCTGTTCAAAATTTGAGCAGGAATGCCGATAAAGTCATAAAGAATGTGACTTAAAAGAAAAAGGTTTTACCGTGACAGAAATGAAAGAAAAGAAAAAAATAAAATCATCAGATAACAAAGTACTTCCGATTCTCCCACTAAAAGGAACGATCGTGTTTCCATTTTTAATAGTTCCGTTGATGATTACCGATCCCGAACAGACTCGCATGGTTGATGATGCTCTTATGCGTGGTTCTCGGATTGCGATGTTTTTACAAAAAGATGAAAAAGTAGAAAACCCGGGACTTGATGATTTACACGAGATTGGTGTCTCTGGAAATATTTTAAAGATGCTTCGGTTCCCTGATGGTTCGGTACGTTTTTTAATTCAAGGACTCAGCCGTATAAAAATTAAACGGGTCGCTGCAACAGGACCATTTTTATCAGCAGAAGTAACTAATGTAAAAGAGACTCTTGCTGACCAAGTTAAAATGGATGCGATGAAACATTCGATAATGGAAAAACTAAAATTATTTATCGAACTGGTTCCATCTGTTTCAGAAGATTTACACGCCTCGGCAATGAACCAGGACACACCATCTAAACTTGCTGATTACCTTGCATCGAATCTTCAAATTGAGGCGAATCAGAAACAAGAAATTTTAGAAGAGCTGAACGTTTTAAAACGATTCAAAAAAGTGTATACAATTTTAAATCGTGAAATTGAAGTCTTAGAAATTTCTCAAAAGATACAGGCAAAAGCAGCCAGCGAACTTGGAAAATCACAGCGTGATTATATTCTGCGTGAGCAAATGCGTGCTATCAAAAAAGAACTGGGTGATACCGACGATCATAATGAAATCGAAGAGTTCGAAGAAAAAATTCTCGATGCCAATATGTCTGAACAAGTCGAAGCTGCTGCACTCAAAGAGCTCGACCGTCTATCGCACATGTCGCCATCATCGGCGGAGTATACTGTCTCGCGAACATATATTGACTGGCTTATTTCTATGCCATGGTCAATTTCAACCGAAGACAAACTCGACTTGAAAAAAGCGAAAAAGGTTCTTGATGAAGATCATTATAATTTAGTAAAAATTAAAGATCGTATATTAGAACATCTTGCAGTACGAAAATTAAAAGCAGATATCAAAGGACCTATCCTCTGTTTTGTAGGACCTCCGGGAGTTGGTAAAACTTCACTTGGAAAATCTATCGCCAAAGCGATGGGACGAGAATTCTCTCGGGTATCTTTGGGCGGTATGCGTGATGAAGCTGAGATTCGGGGACATCGAAGAACCTATATCGGTGCTATGCCGGGTCGTATTATTCAGTCTTTGAAAAAATGTGGTTCTAACAATCCTGTTATTATGCTTGACGAAATTGATAAACTCGGTTCCGATTTCCGTGGCGATCCTGCTTCGGCACTGCTTGAGGTTTTAGACCCGGAACAAAATGATACATTTTCAGATTACTATTTAGAACTTCCTTTTGACCTGTCAAAAGTAATGTTTGTCACAACGGCAAACTGGCTGGAACCAATTCCGGCTGTGCTTCGTGACCGTATGGAAATCATTAATCTCCCTGGCTATACCGATATAGAAAAACTTGCGATAGCCAAAGAGCATTTGATTCCAAAACAACTTGAGAACCATGGTGTCAAAAATTCACAATTGAAAATTCATGATTCAGCTGTTAAAGTAGTCATTGATGGCTACACTCGTGAAGCCGGACTTCGAAATCTTGAACGTGAAATGGCATCGGTTATTCGTAAAGCAGCTCGTAAGATTGCTTCTGGTTATAAGAAAAAAATTACATACACCGGTGAAGATATTCCAAAACTGTTAGGACCTCAAAAATTCACTCGCGAAGGACTCTCCAGAGAATCTATGATTGGAGTTGTACCCGGGCGTGCCTATACATCGGTTGGCGGTGAAATTTTGTTTATCGAAGCAACTTCTATGGCTGGCAACAATACCTTGACACTCACCGGGCATTTAGGTGAAGTCATGAAAGAATCTGCCAAAGCTGCCTTGTCGTTTATTCGTTCCAACGCCAAAGACCTTGGACTGACCGACGCGACTTTTGAGAAAAAAGATATCCATCTGCATGTACCATCGGGGGCAACTCCAAAAGATGGTCCGTCAGCAGGTATCACAATGATAGTAGCACTTTCGTCGTTGTTTACCGGGCGTAAAGTAAAACCGGCACTTGCAATGACAGGGGAAATTACTTTGCGTGGACAACTTCTTCCTATCGGTGGCTTAAAAGAAAAACTTCTCGGTGCCTATCGTTCGGGTGTGAAAACTGTCTTGCTCCCTGAAGAAAACAGAAAAGACACTCTTGATTTGCCAGTTGAAATTAAGAAGAATATTAAATTAAAATTCTTTTCGCATGTTCTTCCGGCTGTTAAATTTGCACTTGAACCAATGAGCAAAACAAAGAAAAAATAAAGCAGGTTTTTCTACAGAAAGAAATCAATATGAAACTAGTCACATCGGATGTGATGCGTCAGATTGACCAAAAAGCTATCGACGGTGGGGTTCCATCTATCGAGCTTATGGAAAATGCCGGACGTGGAATTGCTCAGGCAATTATTGCTGACCTTACTCTAGAACTCGACGATGCTGTCTTTACGATTTTTTGTGGTAAAGGAAACAACGGGGGAGATGGGTTCGTTGTTGGTCGTTTTCTTTTCTTGGCAGGATTTGAAGTACAATTTTATCATATAGGTTCTCCTGATTCTTTTTCAGATGATTCCAAACAAAATTATGATCTTATAAAAGAATTAGAAATCGAAACAACTGAAATTAAATCGGTCGACGAACTTCCTGAACTTTTAGAATCCGATTTTATTATCGACGCTCTTTTCGGTACAGGGTTCTCTGGCTCACCAAAAGATTTGTCATCTGACATTATAGATTATATCAATATACAGCCACAAGAAATTATCGCACTCGACATGCCTTCTGGCTTACAAGCTGACAACGGTACGTACGAAGGTTCTGTTATCGTTGCTGACTTTACCTATACAATCGGGCTTCCGAAGTATGGCTTGTATGTTTCGCCCGGTCGTGAAGTTGCCGGCGATGTTGACATTATTCCGATTGGAATTCCCATTGAAGATTTTGATTCGTTTGCTCTGCATAATAATCTGATTACTCCTGCCTACGTTGCTAACACGTTGCCGATTCGACAGGCTGACGGGCATAAAGGTACATTCGGTAAACTGTTTCTTCTCGCAGGTTCAACCGGTTTGACTGGTGCCGCTGTTTTGGCTGCTCAATCGTCGCTTCGTTCTGGTTGTGGTATGGCAAAAATAGGTTGTCCGCATACGACTCTTCCGATTATAGCACCATCTATTATTGATGTTACCACCTACGGCTTACCTGATGTTGCAAAAAAAGGTTGTCTCGCTAAGCGTGCTTTAGGCGAAGTAAAAATTATTGCATCTGAAAATGATGCTGTAGTTATTGGACCGGGGATAGGACGACACTTTGAAACAAAAGAACTTATCTGTCGACTCCTTTTGTCTCTTGAAAAACCTGCGGTCATTGATGCCGACGGACTGCATGCTTTAAACGGTGAGTTGCAAATTCTTGAAGATACACAAGCGGAACTTATTCTGACTCCGCACCCAAAAGAATTCAAAAATCTGACTGGCATCGATGTCCCGAATGACATTCATTCTCGTATAGAAATCGCTCGTAAATTTGCAATAGAACATCAGACTATCTTAGTGTTGAAAGGTTCACCGACTGTGGTGGCACACTACGATGGAGAAGTATATGTCAATCAGACAGGGAACAATGGGATGGCTGTTGGTGGTTCCGGCGATGTGCTTTCGGGCGTTATCGGCTCACTGCTTGCTCAGGGGATAGAGCCTATCGACTCGGCACTATGCGGTGTCTTTGTGCATGGGTTGGCAGGTGACCTTGCCTCGTATGAATATGGTGAACGTTCGATGATCGCTTCTGATATTATCGACTTCCTCCCCGATGCATTCATGATGCTTGAGTAAATCTAACTAATTATAATCCGTGTGAAATACCTACTTGAATAGTGTAAGTATTATTTCCCCAATACCTATTTAACTGCGGAGTTAAGATAACACTTGTATGCTTATCTAAACGATATGCATAAATAAAAGCAACACCGATAATTATTGGAGGCATGTTTGACACCCGTGAAATGTCTCCATATCCGATTGAAATTATAGGTTGGATTGAATGTCTTTTATTTAAAATAAATTTCTTATAAAAAAATGTGTTAGCTATAATAATCTTCTCATCTGAAATATCTTGCATAACAACAAACAGTGAAAAAGAAACAGGCGAGTTTAAGTTTAATAAATTCAATGGTTTTACTTGTGCATATAAATTGACATAAGAAGTCATTTGGTAAGTATAGCCCTCCCCTTCATTTAAAAACCCAGTATTGTAATTGTAATTTTCATTGTAAATAAGTTCATATTTATGATCTCTGTAGGAAATCCCTCCTGATATTTTATTATCATATGCATAATTAAAAGTGAAAATGTTTTGTAGTTTATCATTGAGAGGTTTGTCGAACTTCATACCACTAGTCACAAAAAAACTATGTTTATGTCTTGTCTCAAACGGCAACTCTGCTTGTATAGTTGTTGTTGCTAGAATTAAAAACAAAACGAGTATATGCTTATACATTTTTATAACCTCGTTATTTTCAAAACCCATTTGAAATACCGACTTGTACTGTAAATTCATTACTCTTATTAAATCTATATACTTGAGGAGCGACAAGAAAGCTTATAGACTTATCTAGATTGTAAGCGTAGATAAGAGAAGCACCAATTCTTCCCAAGTTATTGATATTGTTAGATACATAGGAAATATCTCTATAACCAATTGATATTATAGGTTGCAGAGAATGTCTTTTACTTAAATTAAACTTCTTATAAATATGCACGTTTCCAACAAAATTTTTACTTTCTGCGACTTCTTCTATAGCTTCGTTCCCGACAAAAATATTACTTCCTGAAACAACTTGCACTGCTACAAATAGTGAAAATGAGATAGGGGCATTAATCTGTAGTAGATTCAACGGTTTTACTTGAGCATATAAACTGTAAGTAGCTTTATCAGGGTATTGGTAAATTCTTTCAGAAGCACTAGATTGTTCACTATTACCGTCAACACCCTCAGTAGTATTCAAAAATCCAGATTCCCCAGTACCTTCATAAACAACAAACCTACCAGCAAAGTCTCTGTACGAAATACCTACAGATATTTTATCTTGAAAGGAATAATTAAAGCTGTAACTGTTTTGAAAGTTATCAGTAAAACTGTCGTTCTTTTTAAATCCACTAGTCAGAACAAAACTATGCTTATTGTCACTTTCATACGGCAACTCAGCTTGTGTGGATACACTGCAAAAAAGTATCAGAAAAAGTGTACTTATCAAAAAAGATTTCACACATGTGTTGTCAATAGTCATTATTTCTTACCTTTTTTAAACATGATAGATAGACTTATAACAAAGGTATCATAACGGTATTCGTTTGTTGAGTAATATCCTGCATTTAGAGAAAATACTGTTTTCCCCCCAGTAAAAAATGATAATCCACCACCAGCAGTTAAGTTATTATTCGATCCATCATTAACAGCACGATACACGGATAGAAATGGAACTATCCCTGAATTGCCTAAGCTAAATTTATGTTCTAATATACCACCAACCGAAAAAATAGAGGAAGAAGTTTTTGATCCATAATAATATTTATAAATGTTTTTTGCTACTTCACCTTGAAGCATCAGATTAAAAGTAAAAGGAGTCACTTTGCTTTGCTTTGCTAAGGATATATTTAAGTATGATGCGATTATTCTAATGTTAACATTCTTACCATATTTAGCTCCTAAGTCTACCCTACCATTAAAAAAGTAGCCCAAATCAACAAAGCCAATCCCTTTTGTAGATGTCGTTGTATTTTGAAACCCTAGCCCTAAACCAAACCCATTTTCGCCCTCCTCTAAAAATCTACTCTGTGCAAATGAAACGGATGAAAACATAAGTATAATTAAAGTTGTTAATAATAATTTTTTCATGATTTCTCCAAAGACCAATATTTTAATTCATGTCGAAAACGATGGCAAGTTGAATGCCGAAATTTGTTTCTTGTCGAAACTTTACAATTTGTGGACTTACAGAAAATATCGATTTATTGTTTTTGAAATAAAAATCTAATCCGGCTTGATATGTAACCCTTGCATCCGATCGTTCAAATCTAACAAGCCCAACTCCACTAAATGGTTTCAAAAATAAAGTATTTCCTAATTTAAGGTCGGTGTGAAAAACAGATCCCAATGTAAATAGTTCTTCACTGCTCGCATACGACCCTACAAAAGCGAGTTTAAATTTATTTGCTTGAGCACTGTTTAAGATGTGGTACGTACCTCCGATTGCCGCCACTTGGTCGCCGTATCTATCACTAATTGTTGCGACTACTATATCAAAATTACCGTTTAGAGAAATACCGAATTGATATGAATTTGTACTTTCCCCATCATCAAACGCTTTACCAAATGCGACACCGATTGTCGAAGTACCTTTGCCAAAATATTCACCTTGTGCAAATGAAACGGATGATAATAGCAGTAGCATTAAAATTGTAAGTAAAAGTTTTTTCATGATTTCTCCCATTCAAAGTAGTTTTATGTCTGAAAGAAATTACTTAACATGGTGTGAGTTGTCAAGGAAGTAACAAAAAAAGGTCAGACCTCCTAAGAGACCTGACCAATAGATACTAATGTATATTTCAGCGATTCAGCTTTTAACCTTCGTTGATTTTGTCTTCGGCAGTACTTTTCAGTTTATCGTTTGCGAAAATAGCGATTTCAACACGGCGGTTACTTTGACGACCCATTGATGTTGCGTTATCAGCAACAGGTTGTAATTCACCATAGCCGACAACGTTAAAACGAGTCACCATAACATTGTTTACCGAAAGATGAGAACTTACTGACTGTGCTCTGCGAATTGACAAATCCATATTATGATCTTCGGTACCATCAGAATCGGTATGCCCTTCAATAACAATTTCAGTTTCAGCATATTTATTTAATATGACAGCTAAATTTTCAAGGTTAGTTTTTGCTGCAGGTTGTAAAGCTGATTTGTTTACTTCAAATAAGATACCCGAATCAAAAGTAATTTTGATTCCTTCGCCAACACGTTCAACTGTGGCACCTTCTAAATCACGTTCAATCTCTTCGGCTTGTTTGTCCATATAGTTTCCTATATAAGCTCCGGCGGCTCCACCAATTGCAGCTCCGAGAATCGCACCCAGGGCAGTGTTGCCAGTTTTCTTACCAATAATACCACCTATGACAGCTCCTGCTGTTCCGCCGATTAAGGCACCTTTTTCTTTTTTCTGCAGTGATGCACAGCCAACGACTGAAACCAACATAGCAGCAATGATTAATAATGTCGTAATTCTTTTCATATCTCTCTCCTTGAGGATTTATTTTCTATATAATAATTATATACTTATTAACGACAACACAAGCTTCAAATCTTAGATTTAATTCAGATTATTTTAAAAATGCTGTCAGGAATGGTTCCTGACAGCTCTAAAATGATTGTATCTTACAAATGACATACTTCGACCCCGCCTAGGTGGGCAGTATAACTTATCTTACACTTTATATAAATCAGTTATCTCATCATTTGTCTGGGCATCATATATTTTATATGTCTGGGCAGAAATAGTAGTATCTCTGACGACATTTATTTTAAATTTATGACGTTTCATCAATAGATTTATACGACTGCTTCCGTTGTTAGTCATAGCATCTGCCAAATCAGGTGTCATAGCGAGATGGAATAGCTCATATTTTTTATCAACTTTTGCCCGAGTAAACCATCGTTCGATTTTTGTCGAAAGAGTTTCTTTAGAAAGTACCCGACCAGAGCCATCACATGATGGACATGGTTCCGAAAGCTTATGCATCTGCGAAGGACGAACCCGTTCACGAGTCATTTCAACTAGTCCAAAATCAGTAACCGGATTGATTGCTCTTTTTGCTCGGTCATTTGAAAAATAACTTTTGAATGCTTCGTATAATTTTTTTCTATTATCCCGATTATACATATCAATAAAATCACAGACAATCAAACCACCAATATCCCGAAGACGAATTTGCCTTGCAATCTCTTTGGCGGAATCAATATTGGTATTAAAAATAGTCGCTTCCTGATCAGACTTGCCGGTATACCGACCGGTGTTTATGTCGATAGTCACCATCGCTTCAGTCTGGTCAATAATCAGATACGCACCTTTACGAATCCAAACTTTTCTTTCAAGCAATTTATCAATTTCAGTCTCTAAACCATATTCATCAAAAAGAGGTGTCTTGCCTTTGTAGAGCGAAATACGTTCTTTGAGATGTGGCATAACTTGACGAGCGTAGGCCATGATTTTTTTATAATCATGTTGATTGTCAATAACAACTGACTCAACATCATCGGTGAAAATATCTCGAATCATCGAAACGATAACTTCTTCTTCTTTATGAATCAAAGCAGGAGGAGGTGAGTTGTCCGCTTTTTTCTTGAGTTTTGACCAAAGTTTCAAAAGCCGTTTTACATCGGCACGCAACTCGGGTTCTTCTTTTCCTTCTGCCTCTGTCCGTAAGATCAGACCGAATCCTTCAGGGCGAAGTGGCTCAGCAATTTTCCGCAGACGTTTCCGTTCTGTCCAATTTGAGATTCTTTTGGAAACTCGAATATGGTCATCATCTGGCACAAGAACACAAAACCGTCCCGGTATAGAAATTTCAGTCGCAATCCGAGGACCTTTTGTAGAGATAGGTTCTTTGATAACTTGTACTAAAATTTCCTGATTTTTTTTGAGTACCGCCTCGATACCTTCGCGGCGTTTTTTCCTGATGATTTCTGCCGGAGCTTCTTCATCGTCTAACTCTTCTGAGAACTTAGAATTGTACACTTTACCGATATCTGATGAATGCAGGTAGGCAGCTTTTTCCATGCCAATGTCAACAAAGGCAGCTTGCATACCGGGGAGAACGGAATTAATTTTTCCTTTATAAATATCTCCAACCATACGGGATGTGTCAGTTCGTTCTACGGTGAATTCAACCATTTTACCATCTTCTAAAATCGCAAGGCGTGTTTCGAATTCGGTTGAATTGATAATAATTTCTTTTTTCATTCTATTATATTATTTCCTTTGTGGAGTTCTCCAAAAATTTCCCCTATCTCAGGTTGTGAACCATTGAGAAAAGAAGCTCCATCCATTATTTTTTTCCCTTCAGGAAGAATTTGTGTTATTTCAATTGCCGAATTGGCACATTGAACCTGAAGTTTTTTCTTGTTGCGAATAATTGTGCCAGGTCTAATACCTGTTCCAGATTTAATATCTGTTTCCTGGTAATCAGGAACAATCTCGCAGCTTAAAATTTTAATCTTTTTGCCATTAAAGTAAGAGTATGCACCCGGTGTAGATGACATCCCTCTTACAAAATTTTGAACATTCTTTGCCGGGAAACCAAAATCAATCAACGCATCAAATGCTGTTATCTTTGGTGCTGCCGATGCTTCCGAATCATTTTGTACAAGCGGAGCAGTAGCTCCTGATTCGATTTGTTTGATAGTTTCAAGCAAAAATTTTGCTGATAAATCTGAAAGCTTTTTGTAGAGCGAATCAAAATTATCATCGTTGTTGATAGCGATTTTTTCATTATGAATAATATCGCCTGTATCAACTTTCTTTTTGAGATAAAAAGCTGAAAGCCCGGTTTCTTTTTCACCGTTAATCAATGCCCAATTTATCGGAGCGGCTCCTCGGTATTTTGGAAGAAGCGACCCATGGATATTTATCGCACCCAGTTTTGGAATGCTGAATAATTTTTTGGGAAGAATCCGAAATGCGATGACCACAATTAAATCAGGGGAGAGAGATTTAATGGTTTCATACAATTCATCATCTTTTAACGATGCCGGTTTGATCGTTTTAATCTGTAATTTTTGGGCAAGCGAAGCTACATCGGTCGGCACGATCTTTCGACCCCGTCCGATTTGCTTATCCTGACCGGTAACAACTGCAATTACGTCATGACCGCTTTGGTGTAATGCCTCCAAAGCAGGACATGCAAAGGCAGGCGTACCCATGTACACAATTTTCATCTGTAGTTAATTTGTGACAACCGTTTTATGACAAACGGAACGATTGGGAAATCTATGAAACTTTTAAGAAGCTGTTCGTAATTTTTTTAATCTACCTTTGAGCATTGTCTTGGTCAAAGTAGACATAAGGTCTATAAAGAGTTTACCTTCTAAATGGTCATACTCATGTAAAATTGCACGGGCGGCTAAATCGGTAGCGTCCATGACGAATTCGTTTCCGTCAGTATCAAACGCTTTCACTTTGACCTTTCCAGGTCTTGTAATTTTTTGGTATATCCCCGGGAAAGATAAACATCCTTCTTCGTATTCTAATTCTTCTGTCGTTTCAATAATTTCCGGATTGATAAATACACGTAACTTTTCATTGATGTCTACCGCAGAGAGATCTACAATAAAGACTCTCTTGGTGACACCTATTTGAATTGCCGCCAAGCCTAAACCTTTGGCTTCTTTTAATGTGTCCACTAAATCGGACACTAAATTTTTCAGCTCTGTGTCGAATTTTTCGACTTTTTCAGAGACTTCCCGCAATACCGGGTCGCCAAAAATGACGATCGGTCGTACTGCCACAAAAACTCCTTACTTTTCAACCTTTGCAGCGATAGAGGAACGTAAGAACTCTAATTTAATTTCACCCATCTTTAACACTATTGTGTTATTTTCATCATCGATGGAGAAAATGATTCCAAACATACCGCTTGAGGTTACAACTTTGTCGCCTTTTTTCAAATTGGCGAGTAATGCTTCATGCTCTTTTTGTTTTTTCTTTTGAGGACGTATCAACAAAAGATACATCATTAAAAATATCAGTCCAAAAAAACCTAACTGAGCAATTGCGCCGCCACCATCACCTCCGGGGCCGGCCATTAAAATTGGATACACAAAATTCAATTTTGTCTCCTTTAATCTTTATCGTCAAACTGTTCAATTTCTGCACACAGGCAATGCCTTTTTTAATTAATGCCGAATTTTTTAAACAGTATAGTTACCAAAATATTGACCCACAATATATGCGAAAGAAAACATCTTGCCAAGTAATATTAAGGCAAATATAAAGGAGATAAATAGACAGACTTCGTCTGGTTCAGACATCGCCTGGTTCAGACATCGTCTGGTTCAGACATCGTCTGGTTCAGACATCGTCTGCTTTAATTGAACTAGGCTTAATCTGACAACTTAAAAAGTACCAATAAGTTGCACAAATGTAAATTATCTAAATTTATTGTATCAAATACAGTGATACAATGCTCTTTACATATGTACGTGATTACTTGCTCTATACGATACGTATATTTTCGTTTTTATAAGCGAAAAGAAAAAAGCCGGTTCCCCTAACCGGCTTTTCTTGTATCTTCTTGTGAATCAGTAGATTAGTCTTCAGATGGGGAGTCTGATTCTTCGTTTTTTTCAGTTTTTTCAGACTTTTCCGATGGTTTATCATCAGATTTATAATCTGCCTTTAATTTTGACAGTTTTTTGGCAAATCCAGGGATTGAATCAATAATTGAGTCCCATTTTCCTTTATTGGCAGGTAAAATCGAGACACCATCTTTATCCATTATAATAAAGGCTGATGGTTCGATTTTGACACCACCGCCACCACCACCACCAAATCCAGATTCAGCTTTTGAATTTTCGCCTTGTCCGCCACCTGCTCCAAAACCTACAGATATACGTACAATTGGTATTACAGTGCGGTATCCGACAGTAATCGGCTCACCGACAATAGTTTCAGACTTGGAAATCTCCTTGAGTTCTCCTACGACCGACTTGAGTATTTCAGCAACATTGTTAGCCATCATGGCTCCTTTCTTTTCTTCCTATCGTAATTTTTAGAATATCTCTTAATGGGAGTGAGAAAAATAATATGATTGATCGGTATATAATTTTATAAAGAGGGATAGCGACCGATGCTCTCAAGTTGGCATCAAAGCTGGCTTCGGTCCAGTTCGGCTGATACTGCACCCGTCCGACTACCGATGGTACCGCGTAATAGGCTGCTTGGTAGTAGCCGAATAGTTGACCGGTGATATCGGGGGAATCAAAACCGGCGGTTACTTTTCCTTCGAGCTCTTCGACAATTATTGATTTCAAAAGTGAAATTGAATAGTTGTATAAAGCTTGTGAAGACTTCGGAATCAAGGCAAGAAAATCTTTGAGAGGGCGCACTCGTTTTTGTTTTACTTTCGATTTATCTTTTTTCTGAGAAGTCTTTTTGACTTTTGATTTCTTATCAGTTTTTGTTTCTGAAGATAATTTTTTAATCATCTTTCCAAAGAGACATAATGACATGCCTTTTGAAATAAAATCATATGACAACCCAGAACGTCCTAATCCAAAAAATGCAGTTTTACGGTCATCTTCAAGTTGCAATTTCAGACGTAGCTTTAGAAGAAGTGTCAGAATCAGTAATATCAGAAGAACAGTTATCATGTAGAGCATGCCTTTAATATAGCAGATCGTTTATACATTGTATATCGGTTTATACGGTAGTTTTACTGAAAGGTTTTTATATCGTTTATAATACTCTTATATGCTGGAATTATTCATTTATAATTAAATATCAAACGAACTCCTCTCCGGCTTTAGCCGGTGCCTGAAGGCACTTTGAGTCCAGAAAGTTACATACAGCAGTAACCCCTTTCCTGCGGACGCAGGAATCCAGCCTTTTAAGATTGATATTTAACTACAATTTCTTATATTTTAAATTATGTCTCAATAATAAATTAGGAGTAATAATCACAGAAATTAATTTTAGTACATAGGAGTGTGATGAAATTAAACAATAAAAATCCGCGATTTTACTTTCAAAATGAATACTTATATTCCGATTTATGTATTTGGTGTTTACAAAAAGAAAAATTAACAAAATCGCATCTTATTCCAGATTCATTAGGATCAAACTTTTATACATTTACTTCATGTGAAAAATGTAATTCTTATCTTGGAAGAGAAATAGAAAGTAAAACAAAAAATAATGCTTTTATCTCTTCTGCACTTAGCAAGTTAAGATTAGCGACAAAAAAGGAAGCTTATCGGCATTCTAGAAAATTTGATACTGAAACAGGTGCTGAAATGCATATTACAGATGAAGGTGTAAGTAGGATAGCACCAAAAAAAATTCTGATTCACAATTTATTGGAAGTATAGAGGAAATTAAAAATTTTAGAATTCAAGAATTTAAAAAAGAAAGACCAAATTGGCCTGTTAAACCTTTGGAAGAATTCTTTTCTGATGATGAGCAAACTTCTTTAAAATATGCTGGTAAAACATATTCAAAAAAAATTTATAACCAAGTAAAAGGTGAATTAAAAATTGTACAAAGTAGAGACATCGACCCTGAATTTATCTTTAAGCTTGTTTATGAGTTTTTGGCTATTTGCCAGTTACAAGGACACTTATTATTTCAAGATATTTTCAATGAAACTGTAGACATAAATACTCAATCTGCGGAAAGAATTAAAATTACTAATGATATAAATAAAAGGATATTATCAAACACGAGTGTAGCATGTAGGGAATATAGAAATTTAGAAGATATTCCATTTAGTGATTATCATTATATAACTTTTAAATTGTCAAAAAATCTTGTTTTATATTTAGATATAACTTTATTTGGACAACTTAAGAGTCTTTTTATCATTCATAAATTTACTGATTATGATATAAAAATTAGTCCTTTGATTGATAACGTGTTCATATTTCCAATCAATGAAAAAAGTTTTTATACAGAAACCTTTCCAAATGTTCATATGAAAGAATCTGTCATATGGTGCGATGCTTCTGTAGATTTTCGATATAAACAACTCAAGGGATTATTATAATAGTATACTGGATTCCCAATCAAGTTGGGAATGACGTTATTCAAAATACCTACAAATTTAAAGTTTATTAACAAATACCAAACCATACATGACGAACCTTATGTATATGGAAGAAAAATTTGTATGGACAAAATCACTACAATAAATATCAGGAAAAATGTCTTTAAGCCATTTTTTAAAGCAAAGCCATTTCGCTGTAACCCCCAGTGGGGGTACCATTTATAACGTAAAATGTAGGGAATAATGAAGTCTGTAGGTTCCCTTTATATGCGAAACGAACCCATTTACAAGAAAATAAAACAGGCAAAGCCTGCCTTTATATGTGATACGAATCCATTTGGAATATGTACCGACAGGGCATTGTCCTGTCTAAAATAAGTCAGCTCTCGGAAAGACCTGACCTACTTGACGGGAATTACAATGATTTATTTTATAATTAATTTTCCCTCTTTTAAGAGGGGATTAAGGGGTGTGTTCTTTTGAAAATTAGCCTTATATCAAATTCATCTCTATCTATACAAACTTCTGTTTCTTCGACGATACAACCAAAAGGCTGTGTAGCTCAGCAGTCCGGCAGCTACAACGGCACACCACGATATCCAGATTGGCACAACCCAAGTACCGACAAGAAATTGCCATTCATTCAAAACTCGTATAAAATGTAAGAGGGATATTACAGAAAAAATGGTTCCTGTGATTAGGAGGTATTTATTTGTGTTCATATCATACTCCTTTTCGTCCACTTAAATTATACGATGTAATCATTAAATGAGAAAGGTATTATTTCACACTATTTTTAAATAAAATTGTTATATTATCATTATCAAATAATATAAAAACGGAAATTTTATGGCGTACGATAAAAAACTAGCTGAACGAGTGCGAGACTTGCTTCACACGAAGAATGGATATGTCGAGAAAAAAATGTTCGGAGGTATCTGTTTCATGCTGTTCGGTAATATGCTCTGCGGAGTAGTTGATGACAAGCTGATGGCTCGTGTTGGCAAAGATAACTATCTTGCACTTCTCAAGCGAAAATATGCCGACCCGATGGACTTCACCGGCAAACCGATGAAAGGGATGATTTATGTCTATGCGGGCGGAATCAAAACGAAGAAAAATTTACAATTTTGGATCGACCAATGTCTAGAATTTGTTGAGCCACTTCCTAAAAAGAAAAAATGAAAACAAATTGTAAGCATTAAAATCAGTTAAAATGCCAGGTAGTGTTAAAACTTGACAATCGTAGTCACGATGGTCAATTTATAGCATAGATAGGTAGCAGTGATTAACATCTCAACCGTCATTTATGATAAGAGATATGTATGAATTTTTTTCAACGACTTTCCTATTTGAAAACATGGTATGACAACAACCATGATCTATATATCGACAACAGAAAAACTCTCAAAACAGCTTTTGATAAAAAATATAAAAATGAACTCAAAAGATATACGTCTGAATCTAAACGATTAAAACGAAAACGTGTGGTTGATATTACTCATGAAAAATCTTTGTCGTATCAAGATTGGGTAGAAAGACATTTCCAAAAACTTCTCAAAGAACTTTCTGGTACTGTTCTAGATTTCAGAAAAAAAGAGCTTTTAGATGATTTTGATATTTGGCAAAAAGATTTTGCGACACTTGATTATAAATTTAGAATATACTCGTTGGAGCTTTTTTATAAAGTTGAGCTTTCAAAATACAATGCGCAGTTTGATCGGTATATTAAAGCTTTAAAAGAAGCCCAGGTTGATTGGCTCTTTGATGAAGATGAGAAGTTTAAGCTTTGGTCGGAGAATCATCCGTTATACAAAGAACTACAAGAACTGGAATATCAGTATGACAGTTTTGCCGATGATGATATGGTAGGACAGAACTATACTTTCAATAAATCTACAAACACTCAAAAGAAAAATCTTAAGTTTGAAAAAGCGTATCATCCAAGAACAAAAGATTCTCTTTCTATCGGCGTTGAAAAGCCTGCTACACTAAAACAATATCAAGCATCTTATTTTTAGAAGATATTGCATCAGTCAGACAGAAATAACCGAGCTAACGAATTTTAAAAGTCAGAAAAAAGGGCAGGTCTCAAAAGCGAGACCTGCCCTACAATAGTATAATACAAAAAACTATTTTTGTAATCCAAACAAATCCCACAACAAAGCAGGTGGAATAGAACCATGCGACAATAATTCATCATGGAAATTCTTAAGTTTAAATGCAGAACCTTGTTTTGCTTTATATGCTTCAAGAAGTTTTAAAATTTCTGTCTTACCTGATAAATATGACATCGGCATTGTTGGCGCCATTGTATATTTGCGAACTTGTTTTTTGATATATGTTTTACCTGATTCAGATTCAATCTCCAAAGCATCATTCATCCAGTCAACACATTCCTGATAACTGAATTGTCCAGTGTGCAGTTTCATGTCGGCAATAACTCGAGCAGCTCGAAAACGAATGCCACCTAAGATACCAAGCCACTGGTTATGATCTTCTTTGCCAAACAGACCTTGCTCGTACATCATCTGATCTGAATACAATGCCCATCCTTCGATAAGTAACAGATTCATTTGCCATTTTCTGACCGGGTCAGAATTCATTCCGGCAATTTGCATTTGCAGATGATGCCCCGGGTATGCTTCATGCACAACCGAACCTTTGAACCCACGTCGATGTACATAGCGGTAACGACTCTCAAGCATTTTTCGTGAAAGGTCATCAGGAATTGGACGGACATAAAAATAGCCATGCTGATTAGCATCAAACGGTCCTGCCGGTTGATAGGCGATACCTGCTATCATTGAACGTAAAAATGCAGGGGTTTCTATGACAGAAACAGGGGCAAGGTTTTCAGGGATAGTAACGATTTCATTTTTTTGAAGAAATATTTTTACCTGTTCAGTTTCCCAAGTATAATAATCTAAAATATCCTGTTTGTTAAATACAGATGGTACAAAAACTGAATCAGATCCGTTTTGATGATGCGATTCAACAAAAGTTTTATATGCTTTGTATGCTTTATCAGCATCAGCAAAAAGTGTTTCGCCGATTTTTAAAAGAGAATCAGATGTATAGTCTAAGAAATATTCATGCTGCAGTTTATAGTCGAGTCTTTTTGTGCCAATGGCAAAAGAGTTTTCATCACCAACTTTTATCTCAGAAAGGTAAATGATAAAGTCATTCATCGCATCACGAGCTTTGGTGGAAGTCTTTAAAATATTGTCAGCACGCTCGGGGAATTTATTCATCAGTTCGGCAGCGACTTCTTTATAGAAATCAATTGCTGACTCTAATGATTCGATAGCGGCATCAACATAAATTTGTGGAGGATTTTTTATATTTTTACGGGCAGTAGCAAAAAACGTATTGCAAGATTTCATTCTGCTTAGGAGAGGAACAACTTTTTCAGAAAGAGGGGCATGGTTAGAAAGTATGAGAAAGTAAACGCCGTTGACAGCATCATCAACATAAAGCTGTGGAGATTTCTTATGCCATTTTATCTGTTTTAAATCAAGTAAGGCAATGTCGAGATTTGATTTTAACAGTTTGTAGTTAATTGCTTCATCTTGAGAAAGTTTGGCACTTCTGTATCTGTACAATTTTTTCTGAAAATTGTTTAACGACTTTATCATAGAACTTACAGATTTGGATGAGTAGTCTGTTAAACGATGATCATATGCGTGTATTCCCATTTCGGTGGCATGTACCGGGTAGAAAGATTGTAAAGATTCCAAAATATCATTGCTGAGTTTTTCAAACTCTGTGTTCGCATGTGTCTGTGAAGCAAAAGCAATTAGTAGTATGGCAGTAAGTGTAAGAATTGCAATATGTCTAAATCTATTCATTGTATCTCCTGTTTAATTTCAAGGCAAAAATGTAACACAATTAAATTTGTTACGCAAGTGTCGCTTTCTTATAAAACATTGAGGCTAATTCTATATGCATCGTGTGTGGAAACATATCGACCGGTTGAATCTCAGGTAGCTCATAACCGGCATCGACCAGTTTTTGTGCATCGCGAGAAAATGTCGCCGGGTTACACGAGATATAGAGAATCTTTTCCGGTTGCAGAAGTATAAGTTGTTTGAGTGCTTTGGGGTTTAAGCCGGAGCGGGGAGGATCTATTATTGCGATATTATATTTATTCTCTTTCATGAAATCTGACTTGAGAAATTCTTTCACAAAGCCTTCAAAAAACTGAATATTTGTGACACCATTTTTTTTCGCATTGAGCTTGGCAGCCATGACCGCATCGGGGACAAGTTCAACTCCAACAACTTCTTTAACTTTGTCAGCCAGCAAAATTCCAATCGTTCCTGTGCCACAGTAGAGGTCTAGAACTTTGTCATCTGCTTCCGGTTTCAGCATATCGAATCCGGTTTGGTAGAGAACTTCGGCTTGTAGTGAGTTGGTTTGGAAAAATGAATTAGCAGTAATTTTAAACAGTTTGCCTGAGAGCATTTCTTCGATATAGCCGGGACCATAAAGAGTCGCTTCAACTTCACCAATAGCGATGTTTGATTTTTGTCCATTTTGAGAATGAATTATCGTAGTTATAAATGGAAATGCCTCTGTGATTTCTTTGACAAACTTTTCGACATTTGGGAAATCACCATAGTTGGTGACAACATTGACCATTAGTTGATTGGTTTGTTTTGTCTGACGGAGCATAAAAAATCGCATAAAGCCGCCATGGTTATGCACATCGTAGACAGTGATTGCGTTTTCTTTAATGTAGTTACGCATCCACTGTACAAGCTCGCCATCTGTTTTTTGCGATATATGACATTCGTTCAGATTGAAAATATCCTGATACGATCCTCGACTGTGCAGGCCAAGTGTGAAACTGTCATCGGTTACATTAAATGAATATTCCATCTTGTTACGATAGTTGTAAATTTCTTTCGAACCTATGATGTCAAGAAATTTGACACCTTCTAATGCACCTATCCGTTCGATACAATCTTTCACCTGTTTTTGCTTATACGCCAGTTGGTCTTCATATTGCAAATCAAGCCAGGTGCATCCGCCGCATTCGTCAAAATGTGAGCAGACTGCTTTGACACGTTTATCAGATTTTTTTATAATCTCGCGGGTGATGCCATTAAAATAACGTGCTTTGGTTCTCGTTATTTCTGCTAGAACAGTTTCGCCGGGGAGACCGCCTTTGAGAAAGATTACTTTGCCGTCGATATGTCCAACAGCTTTACCGTCGAAAGCTAAGTCGGTGACTTCTATTTCAACCAATTTAGTGGGTATGTTTTTTTCCATGTTGTGTATGAGTGCAGATCAATTCAGGATTGTCACATGCATCTGTTTCAATCTGAATTGTACCATGTCCTATTTTAAATTTTTCTTTCAGCATAATATTTAATTCTTGTGTGAGACTCGGTCCGTTTGATAGGTTTGATTCTGCAACACAAATATGGCAAGAGAGAGCAATCTCTTTTGATGAGAGCGACCAAATATGTAAATCATGCACGTTTATTACTTTTTCATTTTCAAGCATAGCGTTGTGTACTTTGTCAAAATCTATCCCCGATGGTACCGCTTCCAAAAATATCAGTGTTGCTTCTTTGAGTACCGAGTAGGATGACCATAAAATCATGAGGGCAATTATGAATGACAAAAAGACATCGATAATATAAATCTCTGTCATGAGAATAACTATACCGCCAATAATCACTGCGACCGACGAAAGAGCATCGTATGCCATATGCAGGAATGCGGTTTTCATATTGAGCGATTTACCTTTTTCCGAATGGAGCAGAATAATTGAAATGATATTTACAAGTAATCCGATTACCGCAACAGTTAGAAATATTTTCGGATGAGTAAGTTCCTGCGGAGGTAAAAAGCGGTCATATGCTTCGACCATAATAAAAATTGATATGACAACTAACGAGACAGCCGAGATAAATGCAGTCATTACTTCAATGCGTAAAAATCCGTAAGTAGATTTTTTTGTCGGAGGAAGTTCAGACCCTTTGATTCCAAGCCATGCGAGTATAAGCCCGGCAACGTCGGAGAGGTTGTGGACTGCATCGGCAACGAGAGCTAAATAACCTGACATAATTCCACCGATAAATTCGGCTATTGTGATTATCAGATTAAAAATGATTGTCCAGAAAAGCTTCTTTCCTGAGACTTTGTCATGATCGTGTACGTGTGCCATAGGTAATAATATACGGAATCTTACTATTAAGTGTTATGAGAATTTATCTGATTTAAAAGAAGATTTATTGCGTTCATATGATATACTTCATGGTATGGAATGGCTAACACGGCATCATGAAACGAGTGTAATGTCATCCCAAATGAGACTAGGACAGCAGTTTCATATGTGGCATCGGTGTATGAGTGTAAGTCGTTTTGCATTACTGAGAGAGACTCTTTTAACTCTGCAAGTAATTTTTCAAAGGTCGGGATATTGGCATCAAAATCAGACGGGGAAGATCCTTTGGCAAAATATTTGATATAATTTTTGTCGATAAGAGGCATGGCAAGATTTGAACGTTTATAGACAAGCGAAAACTGTGTCGTCAAAATATGTCCTGCCTGCCAATATAAATTGTTTGAAAAGTGAGATGGAATAATATGCGATTGCTCTTGAGTGACATTTTCAAGCAGAGATATATTTTTATTTCGTATAATTGTCAGATGAGCAAAAGCCTGGTCTCGTAATTGTGAGTCCATTGTTATCCTTTCAAAAGTTTGAGTGCAAAGAAGCCAAGCACTAACAGGAGAACAAATGCTGTTGCGAGCAGGTTAAAATATTTGTCGATAAATTCTTGAATCTTGTTGCCGTACTTTTTATACATCAAACCTATTGTACCCGAAACAACAAAGAATCGTAGGGAACGGCTTATTACAGATGCGATGACAAACGGCAGAAAACTCATTTTGAGAAAGCCTGCTGCGATTGTAAATACTTTGTATGGTATTGGCGTAAAACCTGCTATGCCAACTGCCCACGGACCTACCTGCATACCCCACATCTCTTTTTCATTAAACCAATACTCAGCGATTTTCATTAGTTCATCAGGGCTGGTACCGGAGAGTGATGCGGTCATTGCCATCATACTTTCACCGATAAGTTCAAAAGCGTATTGTCCAATTAAGTAACCAATTATTCCACCAACGACAGAACCGATCGAACAGATTAAAGCGAAGCGGTACCATTTTTTATGGTCGCCCATACAGAGAGCAATAAGTAACGCATCGGGTGGCACAGGGAAAAATGATGCCTCGGCTAGCGATAGAAAAAAGAGTGCAGCTCGGGAATTTTTAGAATGACTCCATTTGAGAACCCAGTCGTAGAGTGAACGCATCCACCTGAACGGTGCTTGAAATATATGTAGCACTATTTATTCCTCTTCATTTTCAAATCTACCGTTTGGTAACAATTCGACTCTAAGACGTGTCAGTCGATTTTCTTCGTTTTCTAAAATTGTAACTTTTATATTATTAATAAATATGACATCATCTTTTTTCGGGATAGTTCCAAGTTGGTCGATAACAAGTCCGGCAATAGTCTCCGCCTTGTCTTCGGGAAGTTTTGAGTTGAGCATTTCGTTGATTGCCCCAACCCAGACCGAACCTTCGGCGAAAACAATATTATCAGAATGTCTAACAAGAGGTTCACGCTCGACATCATATTCATCCTGAATCTCTCCGACTAGTTCTTCTAAAATATCTTCAAGTGTTATAATCCCGGCAGTACCGCCAAATTCATCCAAGACAATCGCTATATGTTTTTTTTGTTTTGGAAAATACTTAACAGCTTTGACAGAGGCATTGAGTCAGGAACAAAAAGAGGTTCCCGAATAAGTTTGGTCAGATTAATCATTTTTGGATCGAGCTTATGAATAATAATATCTTTTGTGTATAAGATACCAACGATCTTATCTATGTTATCTTCAAAAATTGGATAACGGCTATAACCGTTTTCAACGATTGTATTATAAATTATTTTCTGATTAGCATTGATGTCAAGTGCCTCAACATCGATACGAGGCGTCATCGCTCTTCGCACAGTTGAATCTGCGAAATCAAAAACAGATTTTATCAACCGCTCTTCGGTTTCATCGAAAACCCCTTTTTGACGTCCATCAAAAATCATTTGGTTGATCTCATCTTCTGAAACGATTGTCTGGTCATTTGATGTTGAGATGCCAAATAATTTTAGAATTAAAGATGCTGATTTGCTTAAAGATGATGAAAAGAATGAAGTCAGTTTGATAAATAAAGTTATCGGTCTTGCAACAAACTGGGCATACTTTTCAGGGTTTGAAAGAGCAAGATATTTAGGCACTAATTCACCGATGACAACCGAAACAATTGTAATCATGATAGCAATTATTGCCACAGAAAGAGAGCTTGCTGAATTTGCGATAAATTGAACCGGAGCTTCCAAGAGTAATACTTCGATATATTTTACCAACGTTGCTCCGCCAAATACTCCTGCTATGGTTGCAAAGAGAGTGATACCTACTTGGACAGTAGCTAGAAATTTTTCAGGGTTGCTGTGCAGTTCTAAAGCTGCTTTCGCATTCTTGGAACCGTCTTCTAATTTTTGAACAAGTTTACTTTTACGGCTTGCAATGATTGAGAATTCAGAGAGAGCAAAATAACCGTTTGCAATTATAAGTGCTAAAATTGCAAGAATGTCATAGGTAAGAGAACTCTCCATTTATAAAGTCTCTTTCAATGAAGCATGCGATAACGGAACAGGGTCTGCTTGTTCTGCGGTATTATCCAATATTGGCATATCCTTGATATAGTGATTGTTCTGAAAGTTCTTTTAATCTTTTAACACGCTCTTCCACCGGAGGATGTGTCGAAAACATTGATTTGAGTTTTTTCTTACTAAACGGATTGGCAATCATAAGATGTGCCGTTGCCGGTGAATTGTCGAGATTCATTCGTATCGGTGCCGAGTGTAGTTTTTTTAATGCCGAAGCCAATTCGTTGTAACGGTTCGTCATCTTGGCACCTTCTGCATCAGCCTTAAATTCGCGCTGTCTGGAAATTGCCATCTGAATAACCATAGCAATCATCGGTGCGATAACAGCAGCTACGATAAGCCCTACGATTCCACCACCTCGATTATCATCACGACTATAACCGCCAAAGATTGCTCCCCATCGAGCCATCGATGCTAAGATTCCTATTGCTCCTGCGAATGTCGCGGCGATTGTGCCGATAAGCATATCTTTATTTTGTATATGAGCCAGCTCATGACCGATGACTCCCTCGAGTTCGGCGTCGTTGAGTATCTCCAGGATTCCTTCGGTGCAAGCGACTGCGGCGTGATCTTTGTCACGACCGGTCGCAAAAGCGTTAGGTGCTTTTGATGGTACTATATATACTTTTGGCATTGGGATCATTGATGTGGTCGTAATGTTTTTTACGATACGGTATAGTCTGGAATTTTCGTTTGCGGTGACTTCTTTTGCCTTATACATTTTCAGGACAACTTTGTCGGAAAACCAATAAGTGCCGAGGTTCATAACAGTAGCAATAAAGAAAGCGATAAATATTCCAACTCGTCCGGCTAAGAAAAAACCACAGGCACAACAGAGGATTATAAGTCCGGTCATCAAAAACGTAATTTTTAAATTATTCAAAATCCACTTCTTCTTTTACACTCTGTTAAACAGAGATTTACTCTGGTTCAGAGATTTACTCTCTCTAAATCTATACGATTCAAAACAGAGGTCAAGTTTTTATCTTACTTGTATAGCGAAAAATTTAATCGAAAGTTCCAACTTTCTCATCGCAAATTGTTACAATAAGCTGTTATTTTTTCCGTTTTCCTCGTCCAAAAGTGATAGGCGCAACAGCGGTCTCACTTTTTTCAACCTGAACTGGTTCAGTTTTTGGCTCTGGTTCAGAAATAGTCTCTTCAGCTTTTTTCACAGCAGCTTTTTTAGCTGTTTTTCTGCCGTAAGAAACGACTTTTTCTTCTTTTGGAGCTTTTTCAGAAACTGGCTCTGTTTCGGCAACAACCGGGCTTTCAACTTCAACTACTGGTTCAGCAACTGCCGGACTTTCAACGATAGCTGTTGGTTCTGCCTTAGGTTGCTCAACTTCAGTTACTGGCTCTGTCTTTTCAACCGGAGTGATAACCTCAGGTGGAGTTACACGCGGAACAGTCATAATAGGTGGAACTTCAATTTTATGAATAATAGGTTTTTCTTTTTTTACTTCTGCTTTTACTTTCTCTACAGTTGGCTCAGTCGGAACGCTAGGTTGCGTAGGTTCTTCGGCGTAGAAATCAATTTTAGTAAACTGATCATCTTCTTGTTTCAGTGGTGTCTCATCAATTGCAGGAACTTCAGGAGCCGGAGTTTCTTGCGTAGAAGTAACATCGATAAGCGATTCTCTCTCACGCATCAGATTAAGTTGAGCGGCGATTTTTGAGCGTTCACGTTCGATAGTATCTTTTGAAAGAAGAGCATTTGCTTTTGTGATAACAGTATCTTCATCTTTGTTTACAGTCGCAACAGGCACTTCTTTTGTTTTATTTATTGTAACTATCGGAAGAGGTGGCACTTCAATTTTATGAATAATTGGTTTCTGTCTTTTTGGTTGAGGCTGTTCTTTTTTCACAACAGGTTTTGTTGTCTTCGGTGCAGCAACTTTTGCAACAGGTGAGACAACTTTTGGAGCTTTAACAGAATGCTTAACAACCGGTGATTTAGCCTGTTTTTCAGTCGTCTTAACTTTTGGAGTTGGAGTATTGCTTTGTTCAGTCTCTGTTAAGTAATTTTTTTCAGGAGAAATTTGGAACGGTGAATGAGTATCTTTTTTGACAGTTTCTCTGCTCTTTTTTCTCTCAGGAGTCGGTTTTGTTTGAGTGCGAGGTTTGTTTTCTCTTTTCGTTTTCGGAAACTCTTTACTGAATTTAGAACTTTCCCGAGTAGTCCGAGGTTTTGATTTATTATACGTACGTTTGACAGGGATAGCAGCTTTTGCCGAACGTGCTGTTTTAAAATCAAATGTATTTCCTAACACAGCTACACCAACAGCGTCAGACCAGACATCAACAACCGAACGGAGTCTTCCAAACAAGAAGTCGACCAAGATCAAAATTCCGATTCCGGCGGTGACATGGATTGGGAAATTGGCAATTTGTAATACAAGTGCCAGCATAAACAATGAAGCATATGGAATAAAAGATGTCAACGATGCGATTAAAAATGAACCACCGATAATCATAAATATCTGACTGATTGAAATCGTGAGACCGTATAGTTGGGCTATGAAAATTGCCGATGCTGATAAAAAGAGTGCAGTCCCGGTTGCGTTAAACAAAGAACCTAATGGGAGTATAAAAGCTGATGCTCTATTATCTACGGAAGTGTCCAAGATACACTCTTCGGTGACCGGTAAAGCCGCCACGGCAGAGTTGGTCGCAAAGGCTGTTGAGAGTGCCGGGATTAATGATGTGAAATACTGATACGGTGAGACATTGCCAAAGGACTTGGCAACGATAGGCAGTAATACCAAAGCAAAAAATGAGAGACCAAATATAATAGTAACCGAGAACAACGCTAATGATGAAAAAAGCATTGCAGTGTTGTTAACGTTCTCAGCAAAGAGAGAACCGGCAAGCGAGAAAAGTCCGATAGGAGCGATATACAAAAGCATAAATTTCATCACACCGGAAAGCATCTCTTTTAATGATGTAAAGAAATCTAATACAATTTTGTTTTTTCTGTCAACTGTTGTTAACACAGTTCCAAGTAACAAAGCAACAAGGGTGAGAGCAAACAATTGCATTTCAACCGATGCTGTTATAAAATTGTCTGGGATAAAGCTTGCAAAAAGATTATTAAATGAAAAATTGCTCAAATGCGGAACCATCTCTTCAGGAATAAAAGCACCTGCTTTATCTGCTCCAAGTCCCGGTTGGATAATCAAAGCGAGGATTGCACCAACGACCGATGCCGTCAATGATGTCGCTGTAAAATATAAAAATGTTTTGCCAAGAGAACGTTTTACTTTCTCTTTGGAACCCATCGATGCTACTCCGGCGATTATCATCGTGATGACAAATGGAATAGCGATAATTTTTAAACTGTTTAAAAAGAGCTTACCGATAAATGAAAGCGAAAGCATAAACTCAGGCATAAAATAGCCTGCTACTGAACCCAATACAACTGCTGCGAGAGAGAAAAGAAGTACCATAGGTGATAATTTGTTATTCATACAACCCTACCAAATTTTACCGGTTTGACTCCACACACATTGGAACCGGTTTTTATCTACTTGTACGGTCGTTAAAACTCTGAATTTTCTATCTATATAAAAAAGAAATATCTTTTTTTAGGCCGTCAAATTATTTCAATAATAATCAGTAAGAGTTTTTAACGCCGTTTTCTGTTGTCATACGGGTTTTTTGGGAGTCATTTGTTCAATTTCGTTATGACGGCAACCGTTTGCGACGGTGTCTATGTATCTTTTTTGACAACATTATATACCCGTTTTGTACATATCTACATAAGATAAAAATAGATACTCATATTAGCAACTGATATTTGATAATTTCTTGTAACTTTACATCTACTCTAGAGATACGGATATACTCCACTTATTTGAATTGCCCCCGAATAGCCCAAATCTTTGATAATTTTCAAGTTGTGATTGATATAATTTTTATAATCCGTATATTTTCATATGGATTTATTTCAAAAAAAGATGAAATCTTCTGATTTGGAGACCTTAAAAGCACTTCCTTTAGCAGAACGGATGCGTCCGATCAACTTTGACCAATTTTTTGGGCAAACGAAAATTATCGGTGAGGGAACCCCGCTCCGCAAAGCAATCGAAACTGACCAAGTAACATCGTTCATCTTTTGGGGACCTCCCGGAACGGGCAAAACGACTCTGGCAAAAATGATGGCACAAGCAACCGAAGGACAGTTTTTGTCATTTTCGGCTGTAATTTCGGGGATCAAAGAACTCAAAGCAATTATCTCCAAGGCGGGAGCATATTATAAACTTTCCGGTCGGAAAACATATCTTTTCATAGATGAAATCCATCGCTTTAACAAATCTCAGCAGGACGCTTTTTTACCATATGTAGAAAATGGTGATATTGTTCTGATAGGTGCCACTACTGAAAACCCATCGTTTGAAATAAATTCTACTCTGCTTTCGAGAATGAGAGTTTATGTATTGGAACGTCTCACCGAATCAGAATTATCAGAAATTATAATGTCTGCCTTAGAAGATTCTGAACGAGGATTGAAAAAGTCAAATCTGACAATCGACGATGACGCATTACAATTTATAGCCGGCACAGCCGATGGCGACGCTCGCAGAGGGTTAGTGCTTTTAGAAACAGCGGCGATATTTGTTGGCGATAATGCTGTTATTACTCTTGAGAGTTTAAAACAGATTCATCAGAAATCATTTGCCCTCTATGATAAATCCGGCGAAGAACATTATAATCTGATTTCTGTTTTGCATAAAACTATTCGAGGAGGCGACCCCGATGCTGCCCTCTATTGGTTAGCAAGGATGTTAGACGGGGGCGAGGAGCCGATGTATATCATCAGACGGCTGATTCGATTTGCCTCTGAAGATATCGGGCTTGCCGATCCATATGCTTTGACTTTGACTCTTGCGGTTCGGGACTCTTATCACTTTTTAGGCTCTCCGGAGGGGGAACTTGCTATTGCCCAAGCGGTTGTCTATATGGCAACAGCTCCGAAATCTAACGCTATTTATACCGCCTTTAAAAAAGCCCAAATCGATGCCACCGAAAAAGGCTCATTGCCGGTTCCGCATGGGTTGAGAAATGCCCCGACATCGCTGATGAAAGAGTTGGGATATGGGAAAAACTATCAATATGCCCATGACCATAAAGATGGAATCACTTCTCAAGAGTACTTCCCCGATGCATTAGCAGGGAAAAGCTATTACAAGCCGACTCAAAATGGTCGGGAAAAACGAATAGCTGAATATATGAACTGGTTTAAAGAGCAACGAAACAAAAAATAAAAGACAAAAACTGTCTTTTATACCACAATGCAAATTTGCTTATAAATTCTTATAATTCAATCGTTTGATTACTAAAATTGAACCAATTTTAGCCGATATAAATAGGGATGGAGAACGTAATCCATAAATTCTACTTTTGCTATATTATAGAAATGCATTGTAGTAGATGAAAATGTAAAACTAGGTATAAAATTGAATTCAGAGAGAAATAAACATAAACATAACTACTTAATCGAAATATCAAATATTCTCATCGTAGGAATAGTTGTCTATTTCGTCGCACGTTACTTCAATTTATATGAGTTTTTCCATGACAATTTAGATACCTATGAATTTCTGGATATCGATGAACTGTTTTTTGCCGTGATATTTGTTTTATTTGGTTTAGTACTGTTTTCTATCAGACGGTATTCTGAGTTAAAAAAGGAAATGGTTGAATCAACGATTACAAAATCAAATCTTCAAATAGAGATTGATGAGCGAAAAGAAATTGAAGAATACTTAAGAGTCCAAGAGCATTATTCTCAAATTACAATTTCCATTATACAAAAATTAGAATACGCAGTTACCTATGATGATATCTTGGATGCTTCAAAGAAAGTTTTATTTGAAGTATTGGGCTACAAGACGGCTTGGTTTTATAGGATTTCAGATGATAAAAAAACTGCCAAGCTTATTTTCTCTGGCAAAATACGTCGCATTATGGAGAGAAAAAAACTGCAGCATATTGAGATTGTCGAAGACCCATATTATAAACGTATAGCACATACCCATGAAATCGATATAATCAGGGATGCTTCTGCAGATAAGTTGACATCTGATAAAAGTTTTACAAAAGTTCTTAAGATACATTCATTGGTGCATATTCCACTTATCTTAAGTGGACAGTCGGTAGGCTTACTCGGTACAGGTACTTTTGGAAAACAGGGTGTAAAAGTTCCTACTGAAAAAGAACTCGAATTTATAAAAAAATTAAGTGGACATATTGCTTTAGCTTTTAATAGAATTTATTTACAACAAGAAAGAGATAAGGCCGAGTTTGCTTTAAAGAATTCTGAAGAGAAATATAGAACTCTTATCGATCAATCGGCCGATGCTATTTTCTTGCACGTTGATGGGAAATACGAAATTGTAAATGATAAACTCTTAGAGATGTTTAATGTCACTATGGATGATATCAATTCTGATAAGTTTTCAATTCTTGACTATACTCATCCAAGGTCAATCCCATTGTTGCAAGAAAGAAGACGAAAAGCTTTAGCAGGTGAAAAATTATCAAGCACCTATGAGTTTACCGGTCTCACAAAAGATAAACGAGAGATAGAACTGGAAACATCTATTTCATACATCTTTACCGGTGGTAAACTAAAAGCCCAGGGTATTTTTAGGGATATAAGTAAACGAAAACGTTCCGAAAGTATTCAAACAGCAATCTACAATATTTCCGATGCTGCTAATATGACTAATAATCTCAAAGAACTAATCTCGAAGATTCATCTGATTTTAAAATCTATAATGTATGCCAATAATTTTTATGTCGCCCTATATGATGAAAAATCCGACTTATACAAATCACCTTATTTTGTAGATCAGTTTGATACTGTTAACGAAGAAGAGACTTTGGACTTAACCGGTTCGCTTACAGATTTTGTCAGGAAGAATCAAACGGCAGCAATTATTGATGAAAAGAGACATACCGAATTAGTCAAAGCAGGCGAAGCAAAATATATTTTGAAACCAGCCAAGGTTTGGATGGGTGCTCCTCTAAAAACATCATCAGGAATTTTTGGTGTCTTAGCAGTACAAAGTTACGAATCTTCTGATTTGTACACTAACGATGATTTAGAATTATTAAATTTAATATCAGGTCAAATTGCGGTTGTGATTGAGAAAAGAAAAGCGTCTGATGAAAATGAAAAAAACAGAAAATTCTTTGAAACAGTTATCGATGCACTCTCCAACCCTTTATATGTTATAAGTGCTGAAGATTATACCGTTACAGTGGCAAATAAAGCTGCCAAGAAAATTATATTTAAAGATGATTGTTTAGACAAAAAGTGTCATCAGTTGATTCGTGGTGAAGATAAACCTTGCAGCTCAGTGAAAGATCCTTGTTCACTTAAAGTTTTACTCAAAAAGAAAAAAGCTCTAAAATTTGAACAGCTTGTCATGAATGAAAATAATGATGAGATGATTTATGAAGTGAATTCTGTCCCAATATTTGATGACAATGGTAAAATTGTTCAGATGATTGAGAGTTTCGTTGATATAACTGAGAGAAAAAGAGACGAACAAAAATTAACAGAACTAGCCTTTTTCCCGGAATCAAATCCTAATGTAATTATGAGTATTAATAGTAAAAAAGAAATCACCTATATGAATACCGCAACGACTCTAATATTAGGCGAAATGGGAGTTCAAAAGAATAACATACTGAGTTGTTTCCCGAAAAATTTAGATGAGTTGATTGATACTATGCTAAGCGATGGTGCCGGTATGGAAAATATTCGAGTTGAATTAGATAATCATGTCATAGCATGGTCGTTTCATCCCGTTGTCGGACAGGATTGTATTCATTGTTACGGGCATGACATTACTCGTCAAGTGAAACAAGATGCCGAGATAAATAAACTTTCACTCGTTGCCACTCAATCATCAAATATTATTATGATTTTAAATCTGACAGGTATTGTAGAGTATGTAAATCCATATTTCACCTTTGTGACCGGGTTTGAGAGTGATGAAGTTGTAGGCAAAAAACTTACGATGATTAAATCGGGTACGATGAAACCATCGTTGTATGAAGATCTATGGGATTCTGTTATAAAAGGTTCTACATGGAGTGGGAGAATTGAAAATAAAAAGAAAAACGGGGATCTGTATTGGGAGAGTAAAACAATTTCACCGATTTTTAATTACAATGGTAAAATCAACAGCTATATCTCAATAGGAACTGATATTACAAATGAAATAAAATTACAGAAACAACTTGTAGAATCAGAAAAATTCTCAGCTATTGCAACTCTTGCTGCTGGTGTGGCTCATGAGTTTAAAAATTATTTAGGTGGTATTATCGGAAACGCTTCTTTCTCACTCGACGAAATAGATTCCCCCGATGGGCTGTCACTTGCAAAAGAAACTCTCACAAAAATTATTGATATGGGTGAAAAAGCAAACGATGTTGCTATGTCGCTGTTGACCTTTTCTAAAGCAAAATCTGAAGATCGTAAAAAAGAAGATATGAAAAGGATAATCATCCAATCTATTAAACTTATTGAAAAAGAATTGGATACTCTTTCCATAGAAGTTGCTCTCCATTTTGATGAAGTTTCACCAATAGATGTTTCGCTTTCAAAAATACAACAGCTACTATTGAACCTGTTTATCAATGCCAAACATGCAATCGGTAAAAATGGTGTCATTACAATTGCACTACTCAATAAAGGTGATAGGATTGAAATTAGAATCGGTGATTCCGGCGGAGGAATTGCTCAGGAGAATCTTGATAAAATATTCGACCCGTTTTTCTCTACCAAGGGAGTCTGGGGCAATGAGAAAATTACCGGTACCGGCATGGGGCTTTCGATCTGTCGTAACCTTGCCAGAGAGCATAATGGCGATTTGACTGTTGATACTGTGCTGGGAATTGGCTCTGTCTTTACTATTTCTCTCCCGATATCAAAAGATTACGAATTGGTATTGTATGAGAACAATTCTCGAAAAGAAAAAAATGTTATCTTTTTTACTTTAAATCATTTTAGTGTGACAAATTATTATGATGATGCTTGTAATTGTAATTTACAATTACTGCAAGTGGATAATTTTGAAAAAATTGATAAATCAATTATCAATAGCACTGAAATAGTAATCTGCGATGCGAAGTTTTCCGCAAAGCTTGAGCTGTATCGGTTTGTAGAATTTTGTATCCAAAATAACCAGCCGTATGTTATGGTGAATTGCGGTACTATGGAATATCAACTTTCAGAACTCTATGATAACTCGATAGCAAATTATAAAGAGTTCCCTGACTTTTATAAAATCATGAATGATTATGAATCTTATTTACAAGAGAAGACATCTTTGAATAAAGCGTAGTCTGCTATTTAAGATGTTTCAGGAAAAGTAACATTGTGGGGAACAATGTTTTTTATTAACGGACGTTCATCTTTATGCATCTCACCTTTTAATTCATTTCCCAAAATAGCAATTCCGGCATTGTTTAATGACTCTAGGAAAGTCTCTGCAGTAAATGGTTCGACAAAGACTGTTTGTTTGGGGCGTAATGAATTATCGAATGAATTTCTATATACAAGTTCTACTGATTTTTGTAAATTATATTCTGTCTGATCAGTGTTAACATGTACCGATAAGATTCCTTTGCCATGTGCATCACTATTAAAACATTCAATTATTGAAATGACATACCTATGATCGCATGTATAAAGTTTTAAGAGAAATCGAAGTTTTAATCCATCGGTAGGTTTTTTATAGTCTTCATCATCCGGTTCAGGAAAAGATTCCAGACATTCTTCCCAGCTTGAAATTTCAGGGTATGCCGGAAACTTGATTTGAGCAAGCCATCCAAGAAGTTCGCTTTTGGTAAGTTCAAAATTAAACGATTCTTTATGTGTCTCTCGAATTGCCTGCTTTATGCTTTTGAGTTT
>JAJRSF010000060.1 GCA_024278935.1 Candidatus Zixiibacteriota bacterium | reverse complement strand
GTAGCTCATCTGGATAGAGCATCTGCCTTCTAAGCAGAGGGTAACAGGTTCGAGTCCTGTCCGGGGTATTTTATTTAATCTAAGGAATAACAATGAAAATTAAAATCATTCTCTTAATATCGATAGTAATGGCATTCACTGCTTGCGTTGAGAAACGAACTGAAACGAATAATTCGGAGCACCATACATATTATTTAGGAGTTATTAAAGGTGACTCTTCTTATGTTTCAGAGAGTGATGAAAAAACTCAAGAAATTCAATTAGCTCATCGTGCCAATATTGGAAGGCTTGCTGATTTAGGACTTATGGATTTAGCTGGACCTTTCTGGGATACGTTAACGCAAAATGATTGGTCAGGACTTTTCTTTTATAATGTCGCCACAAAAGACTCTGCTGATATTCTCGTACAAACTGACCCCGCTGTTCAAGCCGGCAGACTTTATGTAGAAAATTACTCGTTTTTTACTGATGGTGCGATTGTGTATGATACCACAAAAGAAATGCAAATGTATAGCACTTTATTTATCTATCAGAAAAGGCTAGCGACAAAAATGCCTTTTGAAAAATTTATCGCATTAGCAAAGTCAGATTTAAAAAATGCATCCCCCAACAGTTCATTACCAATTTACGGATATTCAAATTTCACCGAAAATGAAGAGTCATTATATGGTTTATTGATATATGATTTAGATACGGCAATCAATTACCGTGTCCATATTCAGAACACTCCTTTTTATGATACTTCGCTTTTCTCTACAAGATTTATTAATTGGTATGCCGCTGGTGGAATAGCACTAAAAAAATAATAGCTCGCAAGTCGTTCAATTGAGTCTGTTTTTTTATCGCTTCAAGAATATCGAACTCCTATTTCATAACTCATACTTTTACGTATAGAAAAAACTCAACTCATTTTCCACTTTCAAGAAGCTGACTCGTCTAGTATATTATTATCAATGTGACCAATTAACATCTAAATCAAGGTTTGATATGACATTAAAAAAAGTAATCTTCTTATTTCTTCTAGTAATGATATTCGTAAGTTCATGTTCGGATGAAGATAATATGCTTATTCCGCAAATTTTTGTCGGCGATACAATTCAAATCGGGTTTAATGAAATCGTTCATATTGCACCATATTCTTTTCATTTTGAATCAATCCGAAAAGACTACCGGCTGCCATTACAGAACCAAATATATGATTCGTTAAGAATGGATTGGGATAATGGTTTTGCTGAACTTGAGTTAAGTGTGGATGGAATCTACGGCAAGATTCGACTTCCTATAGATGGCGCCCCTCCTGATTCAGTCGGTCAAACTGACCCGGGTAAACCGGTAAGAGTATCAGGATTGAATTTTAAATTGATTGAGCTATCACCACTGAGAACTGTATCAGACCAAATAGTTCCAGATTCTGAATATGTCGCTACGATTGTAATTGCTGTTGACACAACTGCTCAAGATGATACAACTTCAATTGGAGACCCAGCATCATACTTCCCATTTATACCGGGTAATAGTTGGAGCTATACTGACTCTTTCTGGATTGAAAACAACTTTTCCAGTTCTAATAGTTACAGCATTGAAGTAGAAGAACCGTTCCATGATATGTTAGGTAGTTGGCTACAGCTCTCCCTAGGTAAGATGTTTTTATATTCTAGAGATTATAGTATTATGATGTCTGGTGATTCAATACTTCTCAGACAAGATGGCTACTTTAGAGATTATGGGAGCATTCATAGTTATCCGATGTTTTTCTACAAAATCCCCGGTGATGGTATTGACACTACATATTCTATCATGGAAGGAGATATGTGGTACCAACGATTTGCCAGACGAATAGATGATACTTTGATTGTAGTTCTTGCCGGAGAGTTCACATCGGTCTACGAATATTTTGGACCATGGAGTAGTTTCAAAAATTACAAAGTGTTTATAGCACCTGGAGTCGGAATAATTTATGTTGAAGGAACTTCAAGCACTCTTACATACAAAGCATATCTTACCAGTTACGAATTGTTAGGCATTCTACATTGAATAAATTATAGTTTTAGTTCTGATGGTTCGCTAGTAGTGTAATCGTGTTTTTTTAATAGGTAGTACAATTGCAAAAGTTTTTAAAAGTAAGCTATAAAGCCTGTTGCTGGATTATTGGCTTATTTCTTCTCTTAATCTGTATACGTTCCCTAAGCTATTCTCCATTAGAAAATGATTCTTCAAGAATTGAGATGTTGCTTATAATTTTATTTTTTTCTTACGCACTGTTTTTATGGCCAGTGTTTGTCTTCTTCAATATTTTAAATATCATAATCTCGATAAAAGAAAAAGTTAATCGAGTTCGCTACCTTCTTATTTCTGTAATACTAATTCTATTTAATTCTTTTATGCTTTTTCACTCAATAAAATGGTATTTCTCAAGTATGCCAATGCTCTAACAACTCCCACACACTTATATCGTTGACAAATAAAGTCTATCATTCTATGTTATATGAAACATATATAACTATAGAATGAGGTCATTATGAAAAAGCTATCAATATTAGCTCTCTCTGTTTTTATCCTAAGCATCACAACTGTAACCGCACAACCTGATTTTGATAATGTCGAAATCAAAGTCATCCCGGCTGCCGGCGACATCTATATGCTTGAAGGCTACGGTGGAAATATCGGCGTATCTGTCGGCGACGATGGAATCCTGATGATCGACGACCAGTTTGCCCCCTTAGCTGATAAAATCAAAGCAGCTTTAAAAGGTTTAAACCAAGGCAAGCTCAAGTTTATCTTAAACACTCATGTCCATGGCGACCATGTTGGCGGCAATTCTATATTCGGCAAAGAAACAACAATCATAGCTCATCAAAATATCCGCAAACGAATGGTCGATGACTTCAACAATAAAGAAGAAAACGCCCAAGGGTCAGTCGGATGGCCGGTCATAACTTTTGAGTCTTCACTCTCGGTACATTTTAATTCTGAAGAAATCGAAGTTATCCATATGCCTGTCGGATACACCGACGGCGACGCAGTTGTCTATTTTAAAAGCTCAAACGTGCTTCATACCGGTGACCATCTTTTCAACGGCATGTTTCCATTTATAGATTTAGAAAGTGGCGGAACTGTTGACGGCTATATCAAAAATGTCGAACTGATTATTTCCAAGCTCAACGACTCGATGGTGATAATCCCGGGGCATGGTCCTCTGGCAAACGGTGATGATTTCGACAAGTTTCTTGATATGCTCAAAAATACTACCAAGATTGTGAAAGACCATATTACTGACGGCAAATCATCAGATGAAATAGTCGCTCTTGGATTAGGTGACAAATGGGAAGATTGGTCATGGGCGTTCATTCCGACAAAACGATGGATCGAAACTATCTATAACGACTATACAAAATAATTCTCACTTCTTTGGAAGAGGTTTACAAATGGCAATCGAAATGCTTGTCGGGCTTCATGTCTCCGACGATACTGTATACAAAAAGTATCGCGAGGAAATGTACCCGATACTCAAAAGCCACAAAGGTGATTTTGGCTATGATTTTAAAATCGACCAAGTGCTGAAATCACAAGTCAGATTTCAAATCAACAGACTGTTTACTATTTATTTCAAAAATACGGAATTGATGAATTCATTTTTTACAAACGAAGAGTATCTGCAATTAAAGAAGAATTATTTCGAAAAATCTGTTACTGATACTATAATTATCGCCACCTACGAAAGATAGATTTTAAGAGAAAATAAATCAGATAATAACTATCAGCCCAATGTTCACGAATCAGTTTTTTTTATATCATCATTTCTAGCAAATAACCTAAAAGTATTATGCTTGACAAGATTATCCACGACATCTATACTTATAGTAAGAAAACAATACAAAGAAGACCATAAATAATAACAGGAGGTATCATGAAATTAAAACGTGTTGGAGTATTTTCCTGGGGGCTAGTCTCATGCATTTGGTATGTAGGCTTGGGGCTAATTGTTGGATCGTTTATAACACTTTTGACATTGATGGGGACAGCTTTTAGTGCTGGCGAAGAGACTGGTCTGATTGGTATGTTTTTTGGTGTTGGGGCAATATTTTTCGCTCCATTGTTTTTGAGCTTTTTCGGATTTATGGGAGGAATTGTTACTGCCTTGATTTACAACCTCTTTGCCAAATGGACTGGCGGTATCGAAATGGAATTCGACATGGAATCGAATAGCTCAGAGTAGTAATCTTATAAATTTATTTAATACAATTAAAGTAGAAGTGTTTCCAAACGCCTCTACTTTTTTTAATATTAAGTTTTGTAGGTCGGCGTTAAGTGGGTGGCAGACGCCCTCGTGTATAGTATCAAGAGATATGTTACACTGTGTATCAGCACATGCATTACACTTTTTAATTTATGGGAGTCAGTAAGGAGTTCAAAAGATTGTTTTTTATAATTGTCATTTCCCCTCTTTTAAGAGGGGATTAAGGGGTGTTTCTATTAAGCAAAAATCTATTTATGAATCCGCTTCAAGTAGGCTTCCATTTCCGGGATACCGCCTTGGAAAATCAAATAACCATTGTATGGTTCACGCTCGGTTATTTCATCAGATATTGGAGTCAGCATAATCTCTTTCACTTTTTCCAAATCATCAGTCTGCCCCAATGCCCATCCGAGTTTGATATAAGCAACTTCAGGAAGCATATTGTCAGCCGGGATAATCCCCATCGCCATCAAGTCACGACCTGTGTCATATACAAACATGTGGACATATCCCCACAGCGTTTGAACAGTCATATAAATAGCGATCCCTTTGGCAGTCGCCCGTTCAATTGCCGGATAGATTGATTTGTTCACATGCCCCAAACCGGTGCCTGCGATAACGATTCCTTTGTAGCCATTCGCAATTAGCGAGTCAATAATGTCAGGTTGCATATTAGGATAGTAGTAGACGATAGCAACTTTTTCTTCGAAATATGGGAGGATTTTTACATCTCTATCTTTACGACGAGGCTTAAAGTTATCCTTTATGTGAACTATCTTATCTTTATCTATAGTAGCGATTGGCGTATCACCGATAGTTCTAAACGTCGACCGATATGATGAGTGCATTTTGCGTACTCGCACCCCTGAATGAAGCAGTCCATACTCGTCAGAAGTCGGTCCAAACATACAGACCATCACTTCAGCGATGTCAGACTCTGCTGCTGCTTTGGTGGCATGGATTAGGTTAAGAGCAGCATCGGATGACGGTCGATCAGATGACCGTTGTGAGCCAACCATTATAATCGGAATAGGTGCATCCTGTACCATAAATGATAATGCGGCGGCGGTGTGATGCATCGTGTCGGTACCATGCCCTACGACTATGCCGTCGATTCCATTTTCAATCTCTTTGCCAATACATTTGGCAAGAGTGATATATTCTTGTGGTCCCATATTTTCAGAGAAAACAGCAAACAGTTTTTCAGTAGTCATATTACAAATATCAGCAAGTTCAGGAACAGCGCCGTATAGTTCCCCCGGTGAAAATGCCGGAATAACGGCACCGGTTCGATAGTCTAAGCGAGAGGCGATTGTACCGCCTGTGCCGAAAAGTTTTACATTTGGTTTTTCGGCTGAGTATGGAAATTCTTTTTCAGGAATTTTGTAGTTGGCTTCTTTGTAGCCTTCTTCTATCATATTGGTGATTGTATTGACTAAGATTCCTACATTGTAGCCGGTTACCATCTTGAGGACAATATGTAAGTCATCATCGTTTTCCGCACGTGGTAAAACAATCCCTGCAAACTCGCCACGAGTTGTCGAAACAACAGCATCGGACCAGACTCTGATTTTATATTTTTTTAATACTTCAAGAGCATTGCCTTTGTAACCTTTAAAGAGATCAGCCATTTTAGATACTCTCCTTTACAATATTTGATAATTCGGTGAGAGCAATATTACCGATAGCTTTGTTTCGTATCTGCCCCATTATCCAATGGAACTTTGCGTCGGCTTCTTTTGATGTGTTAATTTGGTCAAATTTTTCAGACAATAATGGAATGTACGATTTTAGTTTTTCTTTATCACGACGTTTAAAATCTAGCTGTTCCAGTATCGACTCAAAACGCATATTTGGTTGCTGATACAGTTCGATTAACATCAGTCGTGAAATTTCATGGTGTAGATTTTCTTCTTTTATGAAGCGGAACATACCCAATACTTTTGAGAAAGTAAAATCACCAGATGGTGAAATTTGACCTCTAAATGGTTTAAGTCGTACGAGAAAAGTTTTGCTATAAAATTGAATGGTACATCGGTTTCATAGTTGATCCGACGAATCATCATCATTAGGTTATTGCGAAGGATATATGTCCAGGCACATTCAGGGACTTGCCACTCGGTCAGAGTTTTCATCTCATCGGAAACATCATGCGGAAGTGTCTGTCTGATCTCCTCTATCCACTCTTCAGGAATACGAATCGGAGCGGAATCAGTATCTGGGTACATACGGTCAGCACCCGGGAGAACCCGTTCGAAAATAGTTGTACCATCAGGTAGCCCTTTACGAGTTTCATTCGGGACACCATCAAATGCCATCAGGCAGCGTTCTTCGATAGTTTCAGTGGCAATCTGACGGTCATATTCATCAGTCCAGAAAATTATCTGGGCATCATTTTCACCTGCGTTCAGAGCTTTGCGAATATAGTCACCATCGGCAAAGAAAAATTCAGGTCGTGGCATTTCAGATGATAGCATGTTCGGATGTTCCAGACATCCGATCACTTTGAGACGGTCGGCGATTTCGTTTGAGAACATCTGCCCCGGTTGAGTGAAATACGAGAGGATGCCTTTGAAATTCGGAAGATTGACTGCTATCAGTTTTTTATTTTCATCTTTTGCTTTTATAACAAAATGTGTTGATGATGTCAGCTTGGAATAGTCCAGCTCGACAACATTCATTTTCCAATCATCTGGTTTGATGCTCGCGTTTAGCTTCTCTTTAATTTTAAGAAGGGCAACCTGGCGATATGCTTCGTTATGAGTCAGAAGAGGAATCCATTTGATATGAGCGACGCCTTTGATTTCGACACGAGTACCACCTGTGACTGAGACATTGACATCCTGACGAGCGGCACCGATACCGGTATAGACATTCCCAGTTGAGCGAACAAGGAAACGTAAATATTGACAGGCTTCTGCTGCTTCTTGTGGAGTCAGCATTTCAGGGTAGGTCACAGTTTCGATAAGCGGCATGCCAAGTCGGTCAGTTCGATAGACACGTTCATGACCAATGTCGGAAATTTCACGAGCGGAATCTTCTTCAATAGAAAGCTGAATCAGACGAATAGTTTTATTCTTAAGTGGAATCTCACCCTCGATACCGATAATACCTGTACGCTGAAAACCTGCAGGAATTGATCCATCGAGATACTGTTTCCGAATAATATGTAATTCACCTACTACCGATTGTTTGGCAAGCAGAGAAATTTGGATAGCAATTTTTAACGCTTCGGTATTGATTTTAAACGGCGGGGTGTCGTCGATTTCGTATGTACAGGTTGTTTCATTTTTCAATCGGTAGGTTATGTTTTTTCTGGTACGAAACTCCATCAGAGCGGTGCCATCATATTCACCCAGTTCACTTAGGGTTGGACGCATATGCCTGACAACTTCCGCATCGTATTCATCTATTTTTTGATAGGTTGATGCCGGGCAACGGCAGAATAATTTTTTTTCAGTTCTTAATTGTTGGTGAACTTCGAGTCCACACTTAAATCCGATTTTATTATAGTCAGCCTCTTTGGCTGTTTCGAAATCGACATACTCGACTTCTTTTTTTGTCGCATGAAAATTAGCTACGGTGTCAAACGTTTCGCTCATACCCTGATTTCCTGTACCATATACATTATTGTAACCTACTATTCTAGACCGTGAACATACACAACAATTGATGATTTGGCAATTTATTTAGGGATATTTTCCGCTTAAAGTATTACTTTAGGTGACTGCCGTAATCGCAGTTATTACGAAGAGAATACTATGACTTGCATAATTACAGTTTTTTTGAGATATTATAGATAACTACTTAAGGATGCCGATACTATTATCATGAAGAATAATCTATTTCTCATACCACTTATTTTCATTGTAGCTTTTGTATTTCAGCAAGATATTCAAGCGGCTGATAAGCAGATTAGCTACCAAGGGCGGCTTACTAATACCGATGGTAGCCCTGTTGCTGACGCTAGCTATTCACTTGAGTTTTTACTTTATACAGATTCTACAGGCGGTTCTATTGTCTGGGCAGAGAGTGCTGACGTGGTTACTGCTGATGGTTTGTTTTCATACCTGATTGGTTCAGTTAATAGTTTGAGTTCTTCACTTTTTCAACAACACCGGATTCTTTTTTTAGAGCTTCGGGTGAGTGGTGAACCTGTTCTCCCCCGTTCTCGGTTAGGTGCAATGCCGTATTCTTTCTCGGCAAATGAATTGAGTGGATATGACTCTGATGATAATTTGACGATACAGACTGACTCGGAGAATCGGAGTTTGACGATTTTTGACAGCCTTGGAAACAGCTATATAACTCTTCAGCAAAAAGATGGCGACTCTGCTTTGATACTTCCTGAATCTGCTGTTAATGCTTATGAGATTTTAGATGAACCGGGGATTGCATCGTCGATAGATTTGAACCTGACAACTTTGATTACAAACGAAATGATAGACCTTACGAAAGTTACTATTGAAATCCCCGATGATGGTTATATAGTATTGATTGGAAAATGTTACTTCCTGCTATCGGGTACAACAGGAGCAAATTCGGCGATTGTACAGATTGACCAAAATGAAAATGGCGGGACACAGTTTCCATACTATACCATAGCAGGACTTTCAGGCTACGTAAATTCGGGAACAAACTATTTCCCTGCTTTTGTCACAAGAACCTATTACGCCTCACAGGGGACATACACATTTCGACTTGAAGCAAAGGCAAACAACCCGCTTCCTGCTGTCGCCCAAAGCTGGGACCATATACTGACTGCCACTTACTACCCTACATCTTACTACGGCGTTGAAGCTGTCGTAGCTGATCAGATAGAATATAGCAATGCTGTTCCGATATCTGTCGAGAACAGGGATGATTCAAAACAGTATTATAAAGTTGATTTACGAGAGCTTGAGATAAAAGAGCATAAGTAAAACGCTATTTGATTAGCACCATCTTCTTAGAAACTGCTGACTGCTCAGTCTTGAGTTTATAGAAATAAATCCCACTCGCAATAACGTTTCCACTGGCATTGGTGCCATCCCAACTTACCGAATGAGACCCAGCTTCCTGATTTGCATCAATAAGTGTTGTGATTTTCTGACCTAAAATATTATAAATAGAAATTTGTACATCTGATGCCTGTGGTAATCTGTACTGGATGATAGTCTCAAGATTAAAAGGGTTAGGATAATTTTGCAAAAGATAAGAGAAATTCTCAGGAGCAGTTTCAGGGTCATCTTCGCTTAATGGCAAATCATGATAATAAAGCATTATAGTTTCATTGTCGTGAATAGCTATAACATTTGAATCTACATGAATAGCATTCCCCGGCAGACCACCTGTTTCGATTACTTCAGGGATTGTACCGTTTAAGTCAAAATGAGTAATCCCTAATGCACCAACGGTGAACATCTGATTTTCGACAATGACTGCATCGATAACATCAAATGGTATATTCAGAACCGTATCAATAAAAATATTATTGAACGTCGAAAAATCTATAATATACATTTCTTGATCTTGGAAGAGATAAAGCAGATCATTATGGAAAATTGATTTTGACGCCGTGCCACTTAAACTAATAGATTTATGGTATTCTTTTTCATAGTTATTATTTATCCTGTAAATTTCGCATTCGTTTTTTCTATTTGTAACGACTGCGACCGAATCTTTGACGGCAAAAGATGTGATGTCTGAAATAAAGTTCCATCTGCTTGCAAAGGCTAAGAAACCGGAGTCAGAGACTAATAACAGTTCAATGCTATATGGCTGTTCGATAAAGATAAGTGCATTATCAAAAAGTTGTTCACCGTTGTAGTACATATTTCTTACTGTGGATGACGTAGTAGTAATAGAATTTTCCCAGAGAGTTGAGTCCGGTTCATCGGCGTTTACGATTAAGGCAAGTTTTTCAATTTCTGGATACAAGGCAAATAGGGAATCACCATTGTGTTCCAGTTGACCCGATTGGTTTAGATTTTCATAGAGAGTGTAATCATACATTGTCTCGCCTGTTGTATCAATATGAAAAACTCGTATCGGCTCAGAGTTGCTACTTATAAACAGTTTGGAATCTGTAATAAGCATATCGTCGACATTACCATTATACTCCAGCCCTTCTTCGATAAGCAGAGATGTATCAAATGAAATAAATGAAAGCCCACCATTATCAGACGGCAGCATGAGCGTAGTTGTGTTGCGGTATGGATGCCACAATCCTTTCGGGCTTACACCATTTAAGAGAAAACTTTTTGTGTCGGTATTGTCATCTCTATTTATAACTAAAAGGTTTCGATTATCGGTTATCAAAAATTGAGAGTCAGTGTAGTAAAGACTTTGAATTTGGTTTGAGGTTTGCACAGAGTCGATAATATTATTACTATCAGGACGGTTGTAATCGCCAACGAGCAGTCCCCCCTCGATAAGATGTAGATAAAAGAGAGAATCGATTTGGGTGTAAGCAAAAGCTCGGAGCGGTACATAGAGATAGTCAATAAAAGTAGGAAAAGCAGAACTGTTGAGTTCATATCGGAGCAGCCCGTTATACTCATCGAGTGCATAGAGATAACTACTGTCAGCACTGAGTTGAGTTATTAAAATACCAAGCATACTTGAGTCAACAAAATTTGCCTGCGTATAATTTGATATATCATAACGGAGGATGCCATCAAAATAGCCTGCGATATACAACGAATTCTCTATCAAAATATAGTCAGCAAATGGACGGTTTAAATCTACTGTACCTAAGAAGGTCATTTGCGGTAGATTTTTAAGCGATACAAAATGAAGTTTTCCAAGTGTAGATTGAATGATTAGAACCGAGTCATTCACTTTTGAATTCATTGTATTAAGTCTGTTAAAAAATTCACGACGCACAAAGCTATATTGCTCTAGCGAATCATTATAGACAAAAAGAGAAATACCATTCTCTGATGGAGATACTAAAAAACTATCAATAGTATGCATCGTACCAATTGCTGTAGAGAATAAGACCTGGTCAGGAGACTGCGATATCTGTGCTTCAACAGTTAGAGTGAATAAACATAGAAAAAGTATTATTAGTTTTCTCATTTTAACAGCACCATCTTTTTTGTTGCAGAGTTATCGGTAGATTGTAAACGGTAGAGGTAAATGCCTAATGCCAGATTCTCATTTTCAAATTTCACTTTATGCAAGCCTGCGTTAAAAACACCATCAGCGAGGTTCAACACTTTTTGTCCAAGGATATTAAATAGAGTTAACTGAATTTCATCTTTTTTGGGAAGCTCAAATTCAATAGTTGTAGATGGGTTAAACGGGTTCGGATAATTTTGAGAGAGAGAAAAACTTTGTGGAAGGGTATAGTTGTCATCATCAATATCGGTAGCTATTCCATGCGGATTAAAATAATTCGTGTTCAGATTATCACCTAAGTAGCGTACTTTATTTTTTCCATTTTCATACGAAGCGTCGAAGTCCCAGACTAATATATCGGAATTGTCACTCATCAGAATTACTTCAACAAGCCCATCAGAATCTAAGTCATCAACCAATGGTGCATACTGTTTTGAAAAAACCTGATTAAACGAAGCCGGTGTTTTTGACGGCCAGCCCGGGATTGGGTTCAATTGATTATCTACTACATGAAGCTGTTCGGGACCTGAACCAGGTAGTATATGACCGGAACGGAAAATTATCTCGGGAGAATCATCACCATAGACATTAGCAGCAACAGGAATTCCAAAAGTTCCATTAACAGAATAGACTGCGCCGAGAGGGGCATTTAATAACTGTTTATATGGAGTCCCGTCGGAATTAAAAATAAATAGATGGGCAATATCATACCAAAAGGCAGTGAACATAATTTCAGGTTCACCATCGAGATTTAAATCTGCCAAAGTAAAAGGCGAGATAAACCATCCATAAATATCTTCGATAGCAACCGGCCATCCCGGATAGTCGGTAGTCATTTCAGTTTTCACCCAAAGAGTCGGTACGCCGAAGATATCTTTTCCGAAAGAAATAATTTCAAGTTGTTCATCATTTCCTATGTCGGCAATAGCAGTTGAGAAAACTTCACGTTCTAAAATAACAACGGCATCGGTTTCTTCTAAAAACGGCAAGCCTGTTCTCCCCTCAAAAAGAGATACGCCCGAGTATGGTGGTGGAGCTGAGTACGATGAAAGCACTTCATAGAATCCATCGTTATTAATGTCAACAGAAGTAACAAACGGTGATGTTTTCCCACCACTCAAAAAGCCATCCGATGAGCGGG
>JAJRSF010000059.1 GCA_024278935.1 Candidatus Zixiibacteriota bacterium | reverse complement strand
GGACATCGCCCTTACCATGTTTCTTTGACAAGTACATTGTCATCGCAGCAGTTAAAGTAGTCTTACCATGATCTACGTGACCAACAGTTCCTACGTTAACGTGCGGTTTGTTTCGTTCAAATTTTTCCTTAGCCATGACTAAGATTCCTTCCTATATTTTCGCATCTTCTAACATTTTCTTTGATACTTCCACAGGTACAATAGCATATTTAGCAAACTGCATCGAGAAGACTGCTCTACCCTGCGATATATTTCTTAAGGTATTTGCATACCCGAACATTTCTGATAAAGGAACTGAAACAGAGATAACAGTAACATCCTGTTTCGGAACCATGCCATTAATTTTGCCACGGCGAGAGTTTAAATCGCCAACCACAGACCCCATGTACGCTTCAGGAGAAACAACTTCAACATCCATAATTGGTTCAAGGATTTTTGGTTTTGCTTTTTTGGCACCATCTTTTAATGCTATTGATCCAGCAATTTTGAACGCCATTTCCGAAGAATCAACTTCGTGGAATGAACCATCATAGAGTTCACAATGAATTCCTGTAAGAGGGTAGCCAGCAAGCACGCCATTTGCCATTGCTTCTTTGGCACCTTTTTCAACAGCCGGGATATATTCTCTCGGAATTTTACCACCAACAACTTTATTTTCAAATTGGAACTCAGAACCGTCATCGGTTGGACGAATGCGCATGAACACATGACCAAACTGTCCTTTACCACCGGACTGACGAGCGAACTTCGCTTCGACTTCAACTTCTTTTGTGATAGTTTCACGATAGGCAACAGATGGACGACCAACTGTGGCACCAACGGAAAACTCACGCATGAGTCTATCAACTAATATTTCAAGATGTAATTCACCCATACCGGAGATAATTGTTTGACCTGTGTCATCATCATATTTAACGATGAATGTTGGATCTTCTTCGGCAAGTTTGATTAACGCATCAGTTAATTTATCCTGATCAACTTTTGTCTTTGGCTCAATAGAGACCGAGACAACTGGCTCAGGAAAAGTCATAGTTTCTAAAACAATAGTTTTCTTTAAATCACAAAGAGTGTCGCCGGTAGTAGTTTTACGGAGACCAATAACACCAACGATATCACCAGCTTTTGCTTCTTTGACATCTTCACGTTTATTGGAATGCATTTGTAAAATACGAGCTACACGCTCTTTGACACCTGAGTTCGGATTGTAAACATACGAACCTGCTTTAATTGTACCGGAGTAAACCCGGACAAATGTAAGCTTACCTACATATGGATCCGTGGCAACTTTAAAAGCTAAAGCAGCAATCGGTTCATCGGCAGATGGTTTTCTTACAATTTCCTTTTCGGTATCATCTTCTTCATGACCAATAATCGCTGGTTTATCTAAAGGTGACGGAAGGAAATCAATAACTGAATCAAGTAATTTTTGAACACCTTTGTTTTTGAACGACGAACCACAAATGACCGGAGTCATTGTAAGATCGATTGTTGCTTTCCGAACAGCAGCCATGACCTGTTTTGGGTCGAGCTCTTCTTCTGCTAAGAACTGTTCTAAAAGATGATCGTCATATTCCGCAACAGCCTCTAAAAGAGTTTCGCGGTAATTACGAGCAGTTTCGAGCATATCATCAGGAAGTTCCAAATCATCAAATGTCATTCCATCTGACTCTTCATGGAAAACCCTGTATTTCATAGTCATTAAATCGATGATACCTGAGAATAATTCTCCGGCACCAACAGGAATATTAATAGCAACACATTGTGTTGCAAATCTTTCGTTCATCGCAGCCAAAGTAGAAGCAAAGTCTGCCCCGGTACGATCCATTTTGTTAATATAGCAAATCCGAGGTACACCGTACTTATCAGCTTGACGCCATACTGTTTCAGATTGTGGTTCAACACCACCAACAGCACAAAACAACGCAACCGCTCCATCGAGAATTCTCAATGAGCGTTCAACTTCAACAGTAAAATCAACATGTCCAGGAGTATCTATAATATTGATATTATGGTCGTTCCAAAAACAAGTAGTAGCGGCAGACGTAATCGTAATTCCACGTTCTTTTTCCTGTTCCATCCAATCCATAACGGCGGCACCGTCATGTACTTCACCAATTCGGTGTAAGCGACCGGTGTAGAACAAAATTCGCTCAGTTGTAGTGGTCTTACCGGCATCAATATGAGCCATAATACCAATGTTTCTAATCTTGCTTAATCTGTCATTATCAGACATAAAAAATCCCTACTAAATATACACTTTCTCATTCTATCTATATCGATGAAGGAAGAAAACTTTTTTGTTTACTCTCAGCAGGGTCGTAAAACTAAAGCTTAAATTACCACCTAAAATGAGCGAAAGCTTTGTTAGCTTCAGCCATTTTATGGGTATCTTCTTTCTTCTTGATAGAAGCACCTTCATTATTACAAGCTGCCAATAGTTCTGCAGCAAGTTTTTCAGCCATAGTATTACCACCACGCGTGGATGAATATAAAATTAACCAGCGTATAGCTAACGCTGTTCTTCTGTTCGGTCTAACTTCAACTGGTACTTGGTATGTTGCACCACCAACACGGCGAGAACGTACTTCCAAAACAGGCTTTACATTATTGACTGCTTTTTGGAACATTTCAAGTCCGTCTTGTCCAGATTTATCGGCTAAAGTCTCAATTGCACTATAAAAAATATTTTCAGCAGTTGATCTTTTTCCACCCTTCATAAGACATGACATAAACTGAGTCATCAGTTTATCACCATACTTATAATCGGGAATTACTACTCTTTTTATTGCACTAGTTCTTCTTGACATAATCTACCAATTACTTTTTAGGTTTCTTGGTTCCGTATTTGGAACGACTATTTTTTCTGTCAGCAACGCCTGAAGTATCCATTGTACCTCTGACGATGTGATACCTAACACCCGGAATATCTTTAATACGTCCGCCTCTAATCATTACGATAGAGTGCTCTTGAAGGTTATGACCTTCACCCGGAATATATGCGGTTACTTCCATTTTGTTCGTCAGACGAACACGTGCAACCTTCCGAAGAGCGGAATTTGGTTTTTTTGGCGTCGAGGTGTAAACCCTTGTACAAACGCCTCTTTTCTGTGGACATTTCTCAAGATCTGTAGAGTTAGTCTTTTCGACTTTTCTCTTACGACCCTTGCGCACTAACTGATTAATAGTTGGCAAAGCTACTCCTATAAACTTAATAAATCATAATTCTACAAAGTCACCCAGTTTAACGACTTTTCTTAATTTTGTCAAGCATTATTATCCAGTATATCTGACGGGGCTTCTTCCGTCACCTCAAGGTCAGTTTCTGAATCTTTTATCTCTTCAACTTCATGGACAACAGCAAGATTCCTGTATTTTTCAATACCGGTACCGGCTGGAATTAAATGTCCAATAATTACGTTTTCTTTGAGACCAAGAAGGTTATCAATCTTACCGGAAACAGCAGCTTCTGTTAAGACTTTAGTAGTTTCTTGGAAAGAAGCGGCAGAGATAAAACTATCAGTGGATAATGACGCTCTTGTAATACCTAATAATAAAGGTTGGAATCTAGCAGGTTCACCGCCTTCGGCGATAACTCTGGAATTTTCCTCGTAAAACTTGATTTTATCAACTTTTTCACCTTCAAGGAAGTTAGTATCACCTGAGTGTTCAATAATGATTTTTTGCATCATTTGGCGAACAATCACCTCGATATGCTTATCATTGATTTTTACACCCTGAATACGGTACACTTCCTGAATTTCATTAACTAAGTATTTTTGTACTTCTTCATCACCGCTTACACGTAAAATATCATGAGGGTCAATAGGACCTTCACATAAACGATCACCGGCGTTTACTTTATCATCTTGATGAACCATCAGATGTTTACCATGAGGTACCAGATAATCCATCTCTTCCCCATCATCAGTAGTCACAATAATCTGCTGTGAACCACGGACAATTTTACCAAAACTGACTACCCCTTCGATTTCAGAAATAACAGCAGGATCATGAGGACGACGTCCTTCAAACAATTCAGCTACCCGAGGTAAACCACCGGTAATATCGCCGGATTTGACAACAAATCGAGACATTTTCACCAATATATCACCAGCTATAACTTTGTCACCATCGTTGATTTGCAGTTGAGCTTCAACAGGCAGACGGTAACTTGCGAGCAATTTACCTTCGTCATCTTCAACAATCATAGCAGGGAATAAAGTTTTATCTTTTGTTTCTACGATAATCCGTTGTACTGAACCGGTCTGAGTATGAACCTCTTCACGGAACGATACATCTTTGATAACATCTTTAAATTTAACCGTACCTGTTTTTTCAGTTAAGATAGTAGAGATATAAGGATCAGATTCGTAAACGACTTCACCTGTTTTAATTTCCTGACCATCTGTAACAAATAAATGTGAACCATATGGTACATTCATTCTGGCACGTACACGATTTTCACTATCAATAATATGAATTTCACCAACGCCATCTCTACTTGTTACCATAGAGGTACCGTCTTTACGTTTAATCAATTTAATTTCTTTGAAAGTAGCCTTACCGTCAAATTTAGTCTCAATTTGAGATTGCTCGGTAATTGTACCCGCAACACCACCAATATGGAAAGTACGCAACGTAAGCTGAGTACCCGGTTCACCAATTGATTGTGCTGCAATAACACCAACAGCTTCACCAATGAAAACACGTTTTAGTGTTGAAAGGTTACGTCCGTAACATTTGGCACATACACCTGATTTTGATTCACAGGTTAATACCGAACGGATAGCAACTTCATCAATACCGACTTTTTCTATTTTTTCAGCTTCAATTTCAGAAATTTCTTCACCAGCTCCGCAGATAAGTTCATCGGAGATTGGATCAAAGATGTCATACAAAGCATGACGACCTAAGATACGATCAGCAAGGGATTCGATAACTTCTTCACCCTCTTCAATAGCGGAGACATCGAGACCTAGAATTGTTTCACAGTCAATCATACGAATAATAACATCCTGTGCAACATCAACGAGTCTTCTTGTTAAATACCCGGCATCAGCAGTTTTCAGAGCTGTATCGGAAAGACCTTTACGAGCACCATGAGTCGAGATAAAATATTCCTGAACTGATAGCCCTTCACGGAAGTTCGCCGTAATCGGGTTATCAATTAGAAGCTCACCCATACCACCGGTAATTTTCTTCTGTGGTTTCGCCATCAGACCACGCATACCGGCTAACTGACGAATCTGTTCTTTCGAACCACGAGCGCCGGAGTCAGCCATCATAAAGACCGGATTAAATCCGTGCTTTTGAGCAGCAAGGTTGTCAAACATAACCGTAGAAATAGCATCGGTAGTCATGTTCCAAATATCTTTGACAGAGTTGTAACGTTCACCAACAGAGATTAAACCATTGCGGAACTGTTTACTAACTTTGGCAACTTTTTTATATGCTTCATCTAAGATTTCAACTTTTTCTTCAGGAACAACTAAATCATCAATAGAAACTGTCACACCTGACTGTGTAGCGAATCTAAAACCGAGTTCTTTTAATCTGTCAAGATACGCAACAGTTACTGACTGACCTAAATCAGCAAAGATTATCTGAACTAAGCCTTCCATTGCTTTTTTACTGGCAACTTCATTAAAGAGTGGCATACCTTTAGGCATACTTTCATTAAAAATAAGGCGACCAGGTGTTGTTTCGATAAGTTCATTATTAATACGAACTTTAATCAAAGCATGAATATCCAGTATACCATGATCATGAGCAGCAAGTGCTTCATGGGCAGAGCTGAACATCATACCTTCACCTTTTTGACCAGGTCTTGTTTTGGTAAGATAGTAACAACCAAGAACGATATCCTGTGTAGGAATCGCAACCGGACGACCGGATGATGGGAGCAGAATATTATTTGTCGCAAGCATCAGAACGCGGGCTTCAAGTTGTGCTTCAAAAGAAAGCGGCACATGGACAGCCATCTGATCACCATCAAAATCAGCGTTGAAAGCAGCACAAACTAACGGATGTAACCGAATAGCTTTACCTTCGACTAATTTTGGATAGAACGCTTGGATACCGAGACGATGCAAAGTAGGAGCACGGTTGAGCATAATAGGATGGTCACGGATAATTTCTTCTAAGATATCCCAAACTTCAGGACGTTCTTTTTCTACTAATTTCTTAGCAGATTTTACAGTTTGAACATACCCTTTTTCTTCAAGCTTCATAATAATGAAAGGCTTAAACAATTCAAGAGCCATGTTTTTCGGAATACCACATTGATGCAATTTAAGTTCAGGACCAACAACGATAACGGAACGACCGGAATAGTCAACACGTTTACCAAGAAGGTTCTGACGGAAACGACCTTGTTTACCTTTGAGTAAAGCAGAAAGAGATTTCAAAGGACGTTTAGAATCACCACGTACAGAATGTGTACGACGGCCATTGTCAAAGAGTGCATCAACAGCTTCCTGAAGCATACGTTTTTCGTTTCTTAAAATTACTTCAGGTGCTTGGATATCAATAAGTTTTTTCAAACGGTTATTTCTATTAATCACACGACGGTACAAGTCATTTAAATCGGATGTCGCAAAACGTCCACCTTCAAGTGGAACTAACGGACGTAAGTCCGGTGGAATAATTGGAATCACATCTAGAATCATCCATTCAGGACGGTTCTCAGATTGACGGAAAGATTCTAGAATACGTAAACGCTTGAGGGTATCTTTTTTCCGTTGTACAGATGTTTCAACTTTTGCTCTGGCTCTCAGAGTCACAGCTAGTTCGTCGATCTCAAGACCTTTGAGAATTTCACGAACAGCATCGGCACCCATGCGGGCGTCAAAAGTTTTACCTGCATCTTCTAAGTCCATACATTCTTCTTCAGTGATAATATCACCAACTTCGTAAGAAGTATTTCCTTGGTCGATAATCAGATAAGATTCATAGTATAGAATCTTTTCAAGTTCACGAATAGATACATCAAGCAGATTACCGATTCTGGATGGTAGTGATTTAAAATACCAGATATGCGAAACAGGCATAGCTAATTTGATATGGCCCATTCTTTCACGTCGAACTTTCGACTGCGTAACTTCTACACCACATCTATCACATACAATACCACGGAATCGAATCCGTTTATATTTACCGCAGTTACATTCCCAGTCTTTGACCGGTCCAAAAATACGTTCACAGAACAACCCATCACGTTCAGGTTTAAATGAACGGTAGTTGATCGTCTCAGGTTTGGTTACTTCACCAAACGACCAAGAAAGGATAGTATCAGGAGAAGCGATTTGAATTTGAATCGCATTAAATTCTCTTTTCTTTACTTGTCCTAGTCCTTGATTTTTTCCCGCCTTATCGGCCATGGATAACTCCTTTATTTTTAATCTCCGCATTGCGGACTAAAAATTTCAAAAATAGCAAGATCATTTTTATAGCTCTATCAGTTTAATGTCTAATCCGAGTGCTTGTAGTTCTTTAATCAGAACATTAAACGCTTCAGGATATCCCGGTTCAGGTGGATTTTCACCTTTCACAATAGCTTCATATACTTTGCTTCGACCGGTAACATCATCGGATTTCACGGTAAGCATTTCCTGAAGAGTATACGCGGCACCATATGCTTCAAGTGCCCATACTTCCATCTCTCCAAAACGCTGACCACCAAATTGAGCTTTACCGCCAAGAGGTTGTTGAGTCACTAAAGAGTATGGCCCAATCGACCTAGCATGAATCTTGTTGTCAACCAAGTGAGCAAGTTTCAGCATATAGATAATACCAACAGTAATCCGGTTATCAAAAGGATCACCAGTGAGACCATTATAGAGTTGCATTTTACCATCTCTAGGTAAACCAGCTTCTTCAAGTTTATCTTGAATCTGTTCAACTGTCGCAGATTCAAAAGCCGGAATAGCATATCGTTTATCAAGTACTGATGCAGCCCATCCGAGGTGAGTTTCCAAAATCTGCCCAACGTTCATACGAGATGGTACGCCAAGTGGATTCAAAATAATATCAACGGCGTTGCCGTCTTTATCGTGAGGCATATCTTCAATAGGAACAACTCTTGAGACAACACCTTTGTTACCATGACGTCCGGCCATTTTATCACCAACAGAAATCTTACGTCTGATAGCAATAGTAACTTTTACAAGTTGTTTAACTCCAGGAGGTAGTTCAGCACCACGAACAATTTTTTCAACTTCAACTTCCATCTGTTGTTGTTTCTTTTCAAGCAAAATAGATGCTTCTGCTAAAATTGAATCAACATGCTTGCTCGCATTGACATCATCACAATACCCTTCAGGAGCAACAGCATTCTCAAAGTCAAAGTCGTTAAAATATTCAGCTTTATATTTATGTCCGGCTCTTACAAGCACGGAGTTATCAACAGCAGAACGGATAGTTTGAGAAGATTTACCATCAAGTAAAGCACCAACTTTGTTATTACGTAAATTTGTAATCTCAATAATGATTTTTGAAAAATCACGTTTGATTTGTGCTACTTGTGTCTTCTCAGCTTTTTTAGCTTCTTCGGTACGTTCTTTCCGAGTAAAGACGTTTGTCTTGATGACAACACCTTTCATTCCCGGAGGAGCTTTTAAACTGGCGTCTTTTACATCGCCGGCCTTTTCACCAAAGATAGCACGAAGCAAACGTTCTTCAGGAGATAGTTCAGTTTCACCTTTCGGAGTAACTTTACCAACCATGATATCGCCGGCTTCAATTTCAGCACCAACTCGAATAATTCCGTTTTCATCAAGATTTAAAAGTGCTTCTTCAGAAACATTCGGTATTTCGCGAGTGATTTCTTCGGAGCCACGTTTTGTATCTCGAACCTGTAATTCGAATTCTTCAATATGTACTGATGTATATATATCATCCCGAACTAAACGTTCGGAAAGAATGATCGCATCTTCAAAGTTATATCCACGCCAAGGCATGAAAGCAACTTTTACATTGTAACCTAAAGCAAGTTCAGAGTTTTCAACAGCTGGACCATCGGCAATAACAAACCCGGCTTCAACAGCATCACCAACCCGAACAATCGGACGGTAGTTAATACAAGTGTCCTGGTTTGAACGACGGAACTTTGGCAGATGATATACAGAATCTTCAACATATCCAAGTGAACCGGCTTTTGCTCTTACAGTAGGACGGATAACAATTTTTGTACCATCAACGTAAATAACTTCACCAGTGACTTTTGATTTCACAACTGCACCAGAATCAGCCGCTGCTTTTTTCTCCATACCGGTACCAATGTACGGCGACATAGTTCTCAAAAGAGGAACTGCTTGGCGCTGCATATTAGAACCCATCAAAGCACGGTTGGCATCATCATGTTCCAAGAATGGAATCAAAGATGCAGCAACAGAAATAATTTGACGAGGCGACACATCCATATACTTCACCTCTTCAGGTTTCACATGTGGATAGTCAGAACGGTTACGAGCAACAACTGTTTTATTTACAAAATGATTTTTAGCAGTCAGAGGTTCTGTTCCCTGAGCAATTAAGTATCTGTCTTCCTGATCGGCTGAGAGATATTCAATTTTATCAGTAACAATACCTTTTTCAACTTTCCGATATGGTGTTTCCAAGAATCCATATTTGTTGATTCTAGCGTAGGATGCCATCGATGTAATCAAACCAATGTTCGGACCCTCTGGAGTTTCAATCGGACACATACGGCCATAATGGGTATGATGCACATCACGAACCTCAAAACCGGCACGTTCTCTAGTCAGACCACCAGGTCCTAATGCAGAAAGACGTCTTTTATGAGTCAGTTCCGATAACGGATTTGTCTGATCCATAAACTGGGAAAGCTGTGATGAGCCGAAAAATGTTTCGACAACCGATGATACCGTACGAGCATTCACTAGCAGTTGCGGAGTTACATTTTCCTGATCTTTTAATGATAATCGTTCTCTGATAGTACGTGAGATTCTTGTCAACCCAACAGAAAACAGGTTCGACAATAATTCACCGACTGTACGACAACGACGGTTACCAAGATGATCAATATCATCGGTAAAACCATGATCATTACAAAGACCGATAATATATTTTATAATTAAGATAAAATCTTTTTCAGTTAAAGTAGCATGATCAAGCGGTACTTCAATTTCTAAACGTTGATTGATCATGTAACGACCGACTTCACCTAAATCATATCGTTTATCAGAGTAGAAGAATTTTTCTACTAATGATTCAGCGATTTCAAATGATGGTGGTTCGCCGGGTCTTAAGATTGAATATATTTTGTAAAGAGCTTCTTCTCTTGACTTGGTAGGATCTTTTTTAAGCGTATTGAGAATTACCGGAATTTCTCTTGTTTCGGATGGCTTAATAATTCGAACCTGTTTATATCCATTACTTAAGATATCGTCGATGGTATCTTCGGTTAGTAGTTCACCAACAGCAAACTTAACTTCGCCGGTTTCTTTGTCGACAAGTGTTTCAGCAAGATAACCGCCGATACAATCGAGACCTTTTTTACCAGACAAAGTGCCTTTGGATGTCGTATAGAATAACTCAATAATTTCTTCATCAGTTGAGAAACCTAAGGCTCGCAAAACTGCGGTGACAGGAAGTTTTCGTTTCGAGTCAACATATAAATACATAATTTCATTGATGTCAGTAGTAAACTCCATCCAACTTCCACGGTATGGAATGATTCTGGCAGAATATAATTTCTTGCCATTTGGATGAGTAGAATCAGAGAAGAAAACACCCGGAGATCTATGAAGCTGACTAACAATAACACGCTCTGATCCGTTAATAATAAATGTACCCCACTCAGTTACCAGAGGGAGTTCACCAAGATACACATCTTGTTCAATAATATCTTTAATTTCTTTTTCATCGCCCTCTCCCTGACGGCAAAGTAGACGCATGGTAACTTTTAATGGTGCCGCATACGACATATTACGTTCGCGACATTCGTCGATAGAGTATCTTGACGGATTAAGTTTGTATCCTACATACTCAAGCGAATAATTTTCATGTACATCAGATACAGGAAAAATATCTCTAAAAATTTGTTCGAGACCTTCTTTTTTTCTTTGCTTAAATGGGGTTTCAGGCTGTAAGAACTCAAAATAAGAGTTCAGCTGAACCTCAAGAAAATTAGGCATCTCCATTGCATCTTTCGATGTCCCGTAACTATATCTTTCAATCAAACCAGTCTGGGTCAATGTATAACCCTCCTAAAATATAAAAACTCCTTAAGTACAACCATCACTTATAGGGTTCCATAAAAGTTTAAATTTTTCAAAAACTTGGCGATCCTGTTTATTTATTTTATCTTCTCTACCGAACAATATCGGAAGCCACATACTCAGTCAATCAGCCAACAACACAACATATTGGGAAATTTATTAATTTGATCCGGTTGAGCGTAATTAACTCAACCGGTATAAATACTTACGAACTATTTAATGCTTACAATAGCTCCGACTGACTCTAATTTTTCTTTAACTTTTTCAGCTTCATCTTTAGAAAGACCTTCCTTGACATTACAAGGAGCAGATTCTACTAAATCTTTAGCTTCTTTTAAACCTAAAGAAGTTAATTCACGAACAGCTTTAATAGCTTGGATTTTTTTGTCGCCAGGTGATTCAAGAACAACATTAAATTCTGTTTGTTCTTCAGCTTCGGCTCCAGCAGCAGCTGCAACTACAGCTACAGGAGCTGCGGCTGTTACGCCAAATTTTTCTTGAATAGCTTTTGAGAGATCGGCTAAATCCATAGCGGATAATTCTGCGATCTTTTCAACGATTTGATCAATTGTTTCGTTGGCCACTTTGTGTACCTCTTATTTCTTAGTTTATCTTTTTCATTTCATTCAAATTTATAGTGACTGCCTTATACTCAATCGGAGGACAAGTCCGCTTAGAAGCATGAGCAAAGAACAATCTAAAAAAGTCCTCTATACACAATATTACCCTTCGCTATTTTTCTTATCAGCAAGAGCATCAATAGAACCGACCAATTCTCTAAAGAACCCGTCAAGGGATCCAATAACAGCAGTGAACGGAGATTCGACAGCAGCAACAACTTGAGAAAGGAGAATTTCTTTAGTTGGTAAGTCTGCTAAACGAGAAATTTGAGCTGCTTCGAAAACTTCGTCATCTACAACAAAGACTTTCATACGAGGCAGTTCGTTCTTTTTGAAAGAGTCATTTAAAATTTTGGCAGCAGCAGCAGGATCGTCGCTTGTAAACGCAATCGCTGTTGGACCTTTTAAATGATCGTCAATTCCAGAAACACCGGCTTCTTTAGCCGCAATTTTCATCAATGTATTTTTAGCAATTAAAAATCGTACATTTTTCTCACGAAGAGAAGAACGTAGTACTGTCATATCGGCTACATTTAAGCCTTGATAATCTGTTACAAATACTGAACTTGAGTTTTCAAACAACTCTTTCATTTCAGCAACAGCTTGTATTTTTTTAGGTGTAGGCATTATCTATCGTCTCCTCTACTTCTTCATATTTATCAGCAATTGTTGATGATCTAGCTTTAGACCAGGACTCATAGTAGAGCAAATAGAAAGACTTAAGATATAAGCACCTTTAGTAGAAATCGGTTTCGCTTTCACAATCGCATCAACATAGCATATAATATTTTCAACAATTTGTTCAGCGTCAAACGACAACTTTCCAACTGCTCCAGCAATATTAGACTGTTTATCAATACGGAACTCAATACGACCACCTTGCAACTCTTTAACAGTACGAGCAAGATCCATTGTCACAGTTCCGGTTTTCGGGTTCGGCATGAGACCACGAGGTCCAAGCACTTTACCCAAAGGTCCTAAGACCCTCATCATATCAGGAGTAGCAACACAGACATCAAAATCTGTCCAGCCACCTTTAATTTTTGCAGCTAAGTCATCTGAACCAACAATATCGGCACCAGCGTCTTCAGCTTCTTTCGCTTTATCACCTTGAGCAAACACAGCAACCCTTACGGATTTACCGGTGCCATTAGGAAGAGCGACGGTTCCACGAACCATTTGATCGGCATGTTTAGGATCTACGCCTAAACGCATTGCCACTTCAATAGACTCATCAAATTTTACAAATTTGTTGTCTTTGAGAATTTGTACCGCTTCAGTTAAATCATATCGTTTCATATGATCAACTTTTTCAAGGTACGCTTTGATGTTTTTCGACTTTTTCATTTACTCCAATTCTCCCTGTAACATTTTATCGTAACAGGTTCGCACGAATCATTCGTAAGTTTACATTACTTCAATCCCCATTGAACGAGCAGTGCCTTCAATCATCAGCATTGCACTCTCAATAGAGGACGCATTCAAATCTACCATTTTTTGTTCAGCAATTTGCTGAACCTGATTTTTGGTTACTTTTCCAACCTTATCTTTATTTGGGACACCGGAACCTTTTTTCAACTTCGCTGCAATTAGTAAAAGCGTTGAAGCAGGTAGAGTCTTTGTTTCAAACGAGAAAGACTTGTCACCATATACAGTGATAACAACCGGAGTTAAAATCCCGTGACCACTTTGGGTTCTGGCATTAAAGGCTTTACAGAACTCCATAATATTAACACCCTGTTGACCCAATGCAGGACCAACCGGTGGAGCAGGATTTGCTTTCCCGGCAGGGATCTGGAGTTTGATATAACCAGCTACTTTTTTAGCCACGTTAATTACTACTTTCTATTAATACTAATTTTATTTCTTTGCTATTTCCACTTGGAGGAAATCAAGCTCAACAGGTGTTGGACGACCAAAGATCGAAACCATTACCTTCACTTTCTTTCTTTCCATATTCACTTCACTGACCGTACCTGAGAAATCCATAAACGGACCATCATTTACTTTCACTGAATCGCCGGCCTGAAACGGAATATCCGTAATTTCTTCAGTTCGGCTTGAATCTATTTGACCAATAATTCTCTCAACTTCAATAGGACGTAACGGAACAGGCTTACCGGCGGTACCTACAAAATTTGTAATGCCCGGGGTAGAAGTTACTAGCTCCAACGTATGCTTATCTAACTCAAGCTCAACTAACATATAGCTTGGTAAGAATTTTTTTGTTGAAGTAGAGCGTTTACCCTGCTTCATTTCTGTCACTTCTTCAGTTGGAACAATTACTTGCCCAAACTTTTCCTGCATACCCGCATTTTCAATCGCAGATTCTAAATATCTTTTAGCCTTCTGCTCATGACCGGAAAGCGTATGTAGTGCATACCAACGAAAAGCCATAACGACATTAACTCCCTATACCAGAGTCAAAAATTACTGTAATAATTGCTGTAAGAGCTTGATCAACGATACCAATAAAGATGGCAACAATAGTAGAGACGACAATCGTTACAATAGTCGAACCTACAATCTCATCTTTAGAAGGCCAGGTGACCTTTCTTAACTCGATATTCACTTCTCTTAAAAACTTTGAAATTTTGTCCATAATTTAGAACTCTAACATTTCATATTTATCAGGCCAGGAGGGACTTGAACCCCCAGCATCCGGTTTTGGAGACCGGCGCTCTACCAATTGGAGCTACTGGCCTATTAATTTTCCAGACCTACCTGGTTTCTTTATGTGCTGTTCTTTTATCACAAAATGAACAGTACTTCTTAAATTCTATACGCTCAGGATGAAGACGTTTATTCTTCAATGTATTGTAATTTCTTCTTTTACAATCTCCACAAGCGAGAATCACTCTATCTCTTGGCATAATTTAAATACCTTTACTCAATGATATCGGCTATAACACCAGCGCCGACGGTACGACCGCCTTCACGAATCGCAAAACGAAGTTCTTTCTCCATTGCGATTGGCATTATTAACTCGACTTCCATTTGGATATTATCGC
>JAJRSF010000058.1 GCA_024278935.1 Candidatus Zixiibacteriota bacterium | reverse complement strand
AAGTTCTTCTAAGCTGTTAAAAGGACTCTTTTCAGAGGGAAAAGAGCTATTTTATTGAGAAAAAACTTTTAGCCACTTAATCAGCATCATTTATATTTGAAATGTCAGCAAAATTTCATGGTATGATTTCATAATAACCGAGTTCGCATAAGAATATTCAATTGAAATTTTATCTGTAAAGAATTTATTGATTCCTGATCTTGTTGATTTTGTAGAACTATCACTTTGTAGTAGTTTAAATAAACCACTAGAACTAAAAGAATACCCTTTGGTACTGTTTTCATCAGTCCAGCCTATTGAAACCCCTTTATTTTTACCCACTCTATAATAAAAGGCATTTGCCAAACCAATCTCAAATCCATACACAGGATACCAGTCATGATCCATCAGTTTTGTGAGTTCATATGTCGGTAGAATTGAAATCACAGCGAAGCTTTCATCCTCTTCACTACCTGAATTAATCCCAAACTCAAAACTCAGACCTACTGATTTTCTCTTTGGAAGTTTTGTTATAGTTGAAGAAGGACGAAGAGGTCGTAAATAATCAATCATTCCGAAATAATCAGATTCTATATCAGAGCCAAGATTACTTATCGCAGCTCCAAAAGTAGGAGTAAAATACAAATTGGAGTTGTCAGCAACAATTGGATAACGGGCAAGAAAACCAATATCAAATGCAGTTCCATTTATAGAATAATCAAAAAATGATTCCCTAATAAATTTCACAGTAATACCGGCACCACTTTGCAGACGATTAATATATCCAACAGAAAATGTTCCATTATAGTTTTTCAACTTAAGAGTATAAAACCGACCTGTACCACCAGGGGATTCATAACTAGTTTCTGCAAACGGACCAATATTTATAATAGAATAGTTTCCTCCTAAAGCAAAAAGAAATCTAGAGTCAGAATTTGCTTTTTGAAAAAGAATAGAACCTGTCGCATTGTAATAAGTTATACCAGCAATGTATTCTGCTTTTTTAGGAAACCCGGAAGCTGTTATTTTATTCTCTAAAGCAAACAAACCAAGCGAACCGGGATTAAAATAAAATGATTTAGCATGCACATGCGACACCCCTGCCTCACCCATTCCACTCGCTCTCGTTGATGGAGAAAAGAGAAGTTCGATACCTCCATAATTTTCGGTTCTCGGATCATTACCAGCCTGCACACCCGAAGCTACAAAAATTAATATAATAAAAATAATTTTTTTCATAAAATATTCCTCTATAGAAAGAAACTAAAAACAAGTTCATGGTAGTTTTGAATTTCATCGGTGAAATACCGATCATAGCTCGCAAAATTATATTCAATATTCAATTTACTATATAAATACCCGGGGATGCTTTCATTGTCAATATTTTTCCCATCAGTAACAAGCGTTCTAAATTTCCCAAGACGAAAAGTACTCAACGAAAATCCGAATGTCGTTTCATCGGTATCATCGATACTGCTTTTAATTTTCCCAACTCGCAGATTCAGAATCTCATACAATGAAAAATCCAAGCCAAAGCGATAGATCCAAAGATCATCACGATGTTTTTCAATATCAACAACAGGCATCAGACTATATGTAATAGCTGTTAAATTTTCAGCAAATTTCCTTTTGGAACCGGTTTCAAGTGAAAAGCCGAGCGACATAATTCTTGGTAAAGAGTAAGTTGCATAACCTAACTTAACACTTGTTCCAAGGTTTCGAATTGCCATAGAAAAAGCCGGGTTCATATAGTGAGCATTATTTCCGTTTGAGGATCCTTCAAGGTTATACCTGAGTATACCACCAAAATCAAATAAGAAATTATTATCTCTATCTGGAAAAGCTGTTTGATGCAAAAGTTTAAACGCTACCCCAACTCCATAATCTATTTTTCCTTTTGTAACAGCACTGACAACAAAGTGATGTAATATATCTTTATTGGTATTAGTGTACCAACTTCCGTCGATAGTACCATCAGCATAAGTTCTCTCCACAAAGGCACCATCAGTAAGAGATGTAAAACTATATGCCCCGCCTAAGTAAAAATCGGAATTTATTGATTTAATATGTATAAATGGATATGCGATAGAAAAATTAAAAAAAGTTTTATAGTCTGACAAGTTGGATGAACTCGGATAAAAAGAAAATTGTAATTTTTGCTTTTCAATTGCCAAACCAAGTGTCGACGGGTTTAAAAAGAAAGAGTTACTACTGACCACAGCAGAGCCTGCCTGCCCCATCCCATTTGCTTTCACAGATGGTGACAGCAATAAAATATCCGCATTTATAGTACCAACAGTTCCTATTTTTGGTTGTGCCATAACTGACGGCTGACAGAAAAGCAGCACCCCTAAAATATACATTATTTTTCGCATACAATTTTCTCTTACATTGGTTTATCGGCAAAGATAAACATCTCACGATTATTACGATTAATTGGTTCTTCGGTAACTGAACCATACCCATCTATATTTACAAAACCAACTATTTCAAGCATCTGTTTTAATTCATGATAGGAATACATACGGATATATGATGTCAGCGTTTTCTCTTCACCATCTTTTATAAATGCATAATCTGTCACACAGGAAGAATTTTCATAATTGAATACTCTGCTTTCTAATATTTTTACTCCGGCAACTTCTTCCCAATTATTTGATACAAAATTTTTCATTATCCAGTCACGATTTATAAGTTGGATAACAAATTTTCCACCCGGCTTGAGTGCTTTATAAAGTTTTTTAAGAACAAGCAGATTATCAGCATCTTTTTCAAAGTAACCAAACGATGTCCACAGATTACCAACAACATCAAATTCATTTTCAAAAACTATCTTCCGCATATCTTGGTGGAAAAGTTTTATCGGAAGTTTTGCTTTGTTAGATTTTTCAGCCAGCTCTCCCAAGTAGGATGGCATAATATCAACACCGGTTATTATAATTCCCTTTTTAGCAAGAGGGATTGCAATACGACCGATCCCAATTGGACAATCAAGAAATGTTTGACCGAGCTTGAGATTCAGTTTGTTAATATAAAATTTGATTTCAGCATTAGTAACTTTGGCTGATATTTTTGCAAAAAAAGGACGGAACTCGGCAAAAAATTCATTCCACCAATCGGTTGTAACTTTTTTCTTCAATAAATCCTCCTCATTAGAAAAGGGGTGCTAATTATAACACCCCGATAAAATAAAAATTATTTCCCTACGCCGGGTTGGAATCTTTAAACGACTCCATAAACTTTGCTAGTTTTTCGATACCTTCTTTTGGCATCGCATTATATGTAGAGACCCGAATACCGCCAACATCACGGTGTCCTTTTAGCCCCGACATACCATTTGCTTTTGCCTCGGCAACAAATTTCTTTTCCAAATCTTCATTCGGCAAACGCATAGTAATATTCATCCAACTGCGACTGTCCGCTTTGACAGTTCCCTTAAAATAGTCAGGATGCAAATCTATCATCTGATAGATACGTTCTTTTTTGGCAACGTTATTTTTTTCAACACCTGCAATCCCGCCGTTTCCTTTTATCCACTCTAAAACTAATTTGACCATATAGATTGGAAAAACAGGAGGAGTATTAAATAGAGATTGTTTTTTGGCGTGCGTTTTATATGCAAACATTGTTGGAATATTATCGTTCGCTTTTTGTAGTAGCTCATCTTTTAAAATCACCACCGTAACACCGGCAGGCCCAAGATTTTTTTGAGCTCCGGCATAGATAAGATCAAACTTTGAAAAGTCATGCACTCGCGATGCAATGTCTGATGACATATCACATATCAACGGCACGCTACCACAATCAGGGAACGTTTGATACTGAGTACCAAAAATTGTATTGTTGGATGTCAGATGCACATAAGAAGCATCACTTGGAATATCAAGTTGCATCGGGACATGGTCATACGACGAATCTTTTGATGAACCAGCCAGATGTACATTGCCAAACAGCTTTGCTTCTTTCATCGCTTTACCGGCCCAGGCACCTGTATCAACATAGGCGGCCGTTTTATCTTTTGATAAAAAGTTCATAGGTATCATTGCAAACTGTGTCGATGCGCCACCACCTAAGAAAAGCACATGATAGTTCTCATCAAGTTTGAGAACTTCACGAAACAGTTTCATACATTCTTGATGGACATCATCGTATTCAGGAGAGCGATGCGATGATTCGATAAGCGACATACCGGTATCATGAAAATTTAAAAATTCTTTTTGCGCAATTTCTAAAACTTCCAAAGGAAGAGTCCCCGGACCTGCTGAGAAATTAAATATTCTATCTGACATAATTTTATATCTTTATTTTAAAGTTACTATTTTGCGTTTACATAATCATTAACTATAACTTGCACAACTTGTCCGATACGAATCATATTTTCAACCGTCGATGCCCCAATATGCGGAGCAAGCAAAGTTTTCGGATGCGATGTAAGCGGAGTTTCTTTCGGTGGATCCGACGCCCAGACATCGGTCGCATAGCCGGCAAGTTTCCCACTATCTAAAGCAGTGATAACATCATCTTCATTGACACAAGCACCCCGCCCGGTATTAATAAAATAAACACCATCTTTACAGAGTGCAAATTTATCTTTATTGATAATTCCGCGAGTCGAATCTAAAAGAGGCATATGCAGAGAAACAAAATCGGACTCTTTGAGCAGCTCATCCATTGAGCCGTAAATTTCGGCAAAGTCAGAGAAGAATACATCGGGATGCCAGCAGATAACCCGCATGCCAAATGCTTTGGCTCGCATCGCAAGAGCTGTGCCGATTCGTCCCATGCCAAGAATGCCTAAAGTTTTCCCATGAAGCTCGGTGCGTTTGAGTTCTTTTTTTGCCCACTCGCCAGCTTTCATAGTTGTATCAGCCCGAACAATATTATTAGGCATGGCAATCATCATCGCAAATGCAAGTTCCGCTACGGCGTTGACCGATGCATCGGCAGTATTAAAAACTTTAATCCCTTTTTCTTTGGCATAAACCAAATCAACATTATCAAGCCCAACCCCACCACGAATGACGAGTTTCAAATTTGGAGCATTGTCTATATATTCTTTGGTCACTTTTGTTTTACTTCGTATAAGAATTATTTCGGCTTCATTTTGACGAGCATGATCATCGGTGACATCGCCGAATTTTTTCAATTGTTCAGGCAACTTTTTATCAAAAGCATCAGATATTAAAATAAGCATATTAGTAACCTTTCCATATTAGTCGTTCAGTAAAGAAACAACCATTCCACTTCGGAGTTTTGGTTCAAACCATGTTGATTTTGGAGGCATCACTTGCCCGGCATCGGCAACTGCCAAAAGCTGTTCAACTGTTACAGGTGAAAGTGCAAATGCCATTTTCTGTTCACCGCTATCAACCAATTTTTCTAGTTCTGAAATTCCTCGAATACCACCTACAAATTTTACACGGTTGTCGGTGCGAAGATTTTCAATCCTGAATAACGGTCCTAATAAATTTTTAGTCAGTATTGCTGAATCAATAGAATCAACAGGATGCGACTTATCATAACTATCAGACTTGATACTAGCTTTATACCAAGCACCGTCATGATAGATACCGATTACATGAGGTTCCGTTGGTTCAACAGAACTGTCTGACTTTTCTATTTCAAACGACGATGACAGCTTCTCAATTATTTCAGACATACCTAAATTTTGCATATCAGAAATGACACGGTTATACGACATGATATACATTTCATCATCAGGGAAAACAACATTTAAGAAATAGTTATAACTTTCATTACCGGTATGATTTTTGTTTTTCTCTTTCATACGACGGCAAACTTCCGAAGCAGCTTCCGAGCGATGATGCCCGTCGGCGATATACATAGCATCTAACTTTTTAAAATTTCCAATAAGCGAATTGACATCACTTGTAGAATTAATAATCCAAAGTTCATGACGAACATTATCATCTAACGTAAAATCTATATATGGAGGGGCAGATGTCAGATTCGAAAACAGATTTTTAATAGATTCGTTCTGTTTAAAAATTGAAAAGACCGGTCCAACCTGTGCTTCCAAAGTCATAATATGATCAGCCCGATCATCAACTTTTTCAGGACGAGTCAGTTCATGTTTTTTAATCAAGCCGCGATCATATTCATCAACAGAAGCAAGGCTAACAATCCCAGTTTGGCTTTTCCCGTTCATGGTCAGGCGGTACAAATAGAAAGACTCGTTTTCATCTTGAACCATCAAGCCGTCGCTTATTAGTCGCTGGAGATTTTCTTTCCCTTTAAGATATACTTTGTCGGTGTACTGGGATTCAGCAGCGGAAAAATCGACTTCGGATTTATTAACTCGTAAAAATGAATTTTGATTGTTTTTAACTAATGCACGTGCCTCATCGGAACTTAAAACATCATAGGGTGGGGCAGCCACAGCCGAGGCAAATTCGGCTTTAGGATGTAGTCCGCAAAAAGCTTTTATAATAGCCACTTCGTAATCTCACTTTCTGACTTTTGTGAACCAATTCACAATTAAGTAATTTTTCATTACAGCCATAATAAAGCAATAGTTACAATTAAGTCAATTCATTTTCTCATCAAAAACAGGGGTGAAATTTGGGCTTGAACCAGGCACAAAAAAAGCAGGCTGACAATTGCCAACCTGCTTAATACTGCTTTAAAAAAGTGAGCTATTTAAGACATATGTTTTGAGACAAGTTTTGTCATCTGGAACATATTAATTGTCTTTTTGCTACCAAACACTTTTGCAAGTTTTTCATCTGGTTTGATGTTTCTCATGTTTTTAGGATCTTGCAATTTGTGTTTCTTGATATAGAGCCAAAGTTTTTTAGTTACTTCAGTACGTGGAATTGGTTTTGCACCAACAACAGCACCTAAAGCATCAGACAAAGTCATTGGACGCATAAATGCAGGATTTGGTTTCCGTTTAACTTTTTTCTTGGCTACTTTTTTCTTAGCGACTTTTTTCTTGGCTACTTTTTTCTTGGCTACTTTTTTCTTCGCTACTTTTTTCTTAACGACTTTTTTCTTCGCAACTTTTTTCTTAGCTACTTTTTTCTTCGCTACTTTTTTCTTAGCGACTTTCTTCTTTGCAGTTTTCTTTTTTACTGCCATTTCTGTTGCTCCTTGCATTAAGGTTTGGTTGTTTATTCTATATTAATTTTTATTTTATTGCATAACAATCCTGTCATAGGTAAAAATACAATGTTTTTATTTTTTTATGCAAGATTTAATTTTAATAAAATGAAAATAAATCATCTTTTTCATAGAGAGATTTTGAATAAATCAGACAGTTTCATAGAGGAATTTCGGAAAATCGGATGATTTTCATAGACAAATTCAACTTTTGACAAGTTCAATCACCGGTGCTTCGGTTGGACAACCTAAGCGAAACGGAAACCAATGCCCCATTCCAGATGAGGTATACAATTTACTTTTGTCTATGGAATAGTCACCCCAAAGGTACCTGTCAGGGAAATATGACTCAAGCAACGAACGCCCGGCAAAGCCCATCTGCCCCCCATGGGTATGTCCTGCCAGAGTTAAATCTATACCAACTTGCGCAGCGTAATCCAATGCATCAGGACGGTGACTCATCAAAATTTTGAAGTCCGCACTTGATTCTTTATTAAGCGTTTCATTTATAGTAAACTTGAAGAACTCAGTTTCCTTGGCTCCCATGCGAACCGGATCATCAATTCCCCCTATGAAAAGCGATGAATTCCCAACTTTGAGATTAACACCATCATTAACAAAAAGAGGCACCGGAGATTTGCCAAACAGATGCTTGACCGTGCCGACACCACGAAAATATTCATGATTACCAAGCGTAGCAAACGAGCCATACGGCGTTTTGAGTTGGTCGATAAGTTTTAAGGCATCGGGAAGCAAGTCTAAATCATCAGCAATGTCACCGGTGACAACGACCATATCAGGGGAAAATTTCTCGGCATCAAGAAGTACATTTTCTAAATCATCAAGCGTGACATAATGCCTCAGATGTAAATCAGAAAGATGTAGAATTCGAAACCGATCTAAATCATCAGGAAGATTCTCAAAATGCATCGGTTTTCTGAAAACGCTAACCGAGCCGAAAGTTTGGATAACACCCGAAGCACCGGTTGAAAGAGAAACGAGCGGAATTGCGGCAGCGACAGATTTCAGTATTTGTCGACGATTATTGTCGACCGATAAATTTTCATCTTCTGAAATTTTTTGAAATTTATCAAAGAGGTAATTGACAAAATGTACAAATCCAGAAAACGGAAGTGACAAAGTGAGGCATAATTCGACAACAAAGACCATCCCAGTTAAAATCGCTCCAAGGAACATGATAATATTGACATTGAACTGCACACCCATCGCCCACAAAAATGCACCAAGAAAACCGATAGCAGGCAAACTCCAAGCGGCTACGCGTAGCTTTTTTATCTTCCACCATTCTTTTGCGAATAAGCGGATAAATAAAATATCTAGTAATCCGAAGAATAAAATTATTAAAACAATGCCAGCAAGAATTCTCATTTGTTTCCTAAATTTTGAGTTGCTTAATATACGTCTTATAACCGATTAGTTGCGTAAAAGTTTAAAGAATTTTTTGAACAAAAATGGGTTCGTTTTATATAATCGGGCTTATTTATACAAATATTGTGTTGATTCTGAATTCATCTGCTATACATAATTTTTTGAACACTTTGAAATTTAAAAACATAAACACACACACCCCTTAATCCCCTCTTTTTAGAGGGGAAATAACAATTATAAAAAACAAAACTCTATCCTCGGGTAATAATTATTAATTAATATATTTAACTAAAAATTATCTTACTTGGCTCCCCTCTTTTAAGAGGGGTCGGGGGTGTTTTGTTTTCAAATTTTTTGCTGTAATCTCATAGACGAAATTGTTTTACAGCAAATTGGGTTTTTTTTGTTTTTTTTGTTTTTTTCTTTATGAAATTTTAAAAGTGTTACATAGAAGAATGTTTGAATTGAATGAACATTGAAGTTGTAGGGAAAAGTGAGAATTAAACTGACATCCGTTGTCAGTCAGTAGTAGTACATTATTAAATAAAACTACCATAATGTTATTCGTAACGACCAAATGTCATTCCCGGCTTGATCGGGAATCCAGAAAATAATTAGGATGAAAAATTACTACATTTATATTTTAGCAAGTGAAAGAAACGGCACTCTCTTCATAGGAGTAACCTCTGATTTAATTAAACGTGTTTATAATGATAAAAACAAACTTGTTGAAGGTTTCACAACAAAGTATAATATTGACAAGTTGATTTACTATGAAATAACCGAAAATATTGAGTCGGCAATCAGACGCGAAAAACAGCTAAAAAAGTGGAACAGAAATTGGAAGCTTGAACTGATTGAAAAGTCAAATCCCGATTGGAAAGATTTATACTTTGAATTGATTTAAACAACTGGATTCCCGATTTCTCGGGAATGACATTGCGAAGATTTGTTATAGCTACAAGGATTCGTATTAGTTACGTGGATTTGTATTATTTGTAAGGGGTTGTATAAGCAACTAATGCTTTAATACATTTTGATTACAAACTATTTTCGCCAGACGTATGGGCGGAAAATTATCAGCACCGTGAAAATTTCAAGACGTCCCAAAAGCATCGAGAAAATAAGTACCCATTTGCCCGGGATAGGAATCCATCCGTAATTCTCAACCGAGCCAACCCCCGCAAGCCCCGGTCCAATATTACCAAGTGTGGCAATCGAACATGATATCGCAGTTGTTAAATCAGGTACAAACATAGTCATCAATCCTGCTACAATGACAAACAGCAGGATGAATAGAAATATAAAAGCGACCACGTTCATCATAGTTTTATCATCAACGGCTTGTTTCCCAATTTTTACAGGAGAGATTAACCGAGGTTGGGTAAGTTTTTTTAATTCGTTTAACCCGAATTTACTTATAAGCATAATCCGAATTATTTTCATACCACCACCGGTTGACCCGGCACAGCCTCCAAAAAACATAAGAGTAACCAGAAGGAACCGCAAGAAATCCGGCCAGAGATCAAAGTCGACCGTTGCAAACCCTGTCGTGGTAATTATCGCAAGTGTCTGAAACGATGCTATCCGAAATGTATCATAGAACGACTCATATTGTTCGGTTTGTGCTTGGTAATGCGAACTGAACGCCTCGACTGTCGGCTGTCCGTTTCGATAATGTTCGGCAACATGTTCCGGTTGACCGAGCCCATTAAAATATAAAACCGTTGTAACAATAATGATGACAGCAAAAATTGTCCCGGTATAAAAAACGAACTCTTTGTTTTTGAACATCGAATTTAGATCACCCCGAAGAGCTTTAAAATGCAGAAGGAAATTTATCCCCGCAAAATACATAAACAGAATGATGACCCATTCGATAAAGTCAGAATTGTAGGCAGCTATTGATGAGTTTTCCGTTGAGAATCCACCGGTCGCTAAGGTTGCAAATGAATGATTAACAGCATCAAAGAGATCCATCCCGCCGACCATCAGTAAACCAGTTTCGGCAGCAGTGAACAGAAGATACACGCCCCACAAAATCGACGCTGTCTGGGTCAGCCGAGGTTGTAACCGCTCTTTGGTAGGACCGGGAACCTCACCACGAAACATCTGGTAACCCGAAACACCCATCGCAGGAAAGATAACAATCGCCAAGGTGATAATCCCCATACCGCCTAACCAATGGGTAAGCGAACGAAGAAACAGAATTGAACGAGGGGCTGCTTCGATGTCTGACAATATTGTTGAACCTGTTGTTGTGAAGCCGGACATTATTTCAAAAAAAGCATTGGTGAAATGTAAAAAGAGATTCGACCAGCCATATGGGTCAGTCGATATAAACCAAAACATCATCGGAATAGAACCAATAAAGGTCAGACCTAACCATCCTAAAGTAACAATCGCGTAGCCTTCTTTGACCCCCTGTAAATTTTTTCCCGAATTATATAAATAAACTAAAAGCGTTCCGACTAGCAATGCAAAAAGAATCGCAAACCCGAACCCAAATATTTCGGTATGGGTAAACATGCCGCCCAATGAAACTTGAGGGTAGTCATATATGGCAAGCGAAAGCGGGATCAAAAGAAGCATCCCCATAACTTGCAAAAGTTTTCCGATTGCATAACCGACAGCAGTTTTATGCATTTATTTACTCCGCTTAAATAAACCGCGTGGTTTGAAAAATTTTGAAATCGTTGCCAAATTTTTATGATAAGTAATTACAATGACATGGTCGCCTGCCAAAATTTCGGTCTCACCATCAGGAACAATCATCGTATCTTCTCTGACAATAACTCCGAGCATAGTTCCCCGTTTCATTTTAGTAGCAAGGTTTCGTACTTTCATCCCTGCAATTTCTGATGCAGGATCAACAGTCAGGCGAACCGCCTCGATATCTGCATTGGAAAGTTTCACTACTGCAGAAATATGTCCACGTGAAATAATTTCTAAAATCTCACGGGCAGTTGTCAGTCTCGGATTGATAACATGGTCGATACCGATAGAGCTATATAATTTATAATGACTTGTATCAGTCGTTGTTGCGATTACCTCGTGCGCACCCTCTGCCTTGGCAAGCAGAGCCGAGAGCATGTTGTAATCGGCAGAGTCTGACACCGCAATAACAAACGACGCTTTGTCAACATTAAGTTCCTGAAGCAGATCTTCCTCGGTACAGTCACCATGGAGAACCTCGATATTTTCAAATCGTGCTGCAGCTTCGTGAGCATGTTTTAAATTCGGATTCACAAAAGTCACATGGTAGTCTAGTTTATCAAAAGCGGCGGCGAGTTCCATCGTCGAATATGTATCGCCGGTAATAATAATTTTTCTATTTTTCTTTTCATAACCAATCAGATGCATAAACCGATTGATAGATTCTCTAGGGAATAAGGCATAGACAATATCGCCCGGTTCAATGACAGTTTCACCATCGGGAATCATACCAACACCATCACGGATAATCGCAGCAAACAAAATAATTTCAGGTGCGATTTCTTCACGGATCTCGCGGGTTGTTCGTCCGGTGATAGGCATAGATTCAGTTACCTTATAACCACGCATCAGAATTTTCCCCGCCTCAAAATTTGCCGACTGTACCGCATGTGGTGTTTCGACGAATTGTAAAATCTGGTCAACAAGAACTTGCTCAGGATGAATGACCGATGTTATCCCTATCTTTTTCAAATCAATCAAACCGGATTGACCTGAGAACTCGCCACCACGAAGACGCGCGATCCGTCGCTTGACATTAAATTGTGCGGCGATGGCACAGACAATCATATTGACTTCGTTGTTCGGAGTCACAGCTAGAACCATGTTGGCAGATTCAATACCGGCAGCTTTTAAAATCGCCGGCGATGAACCCGAACCGGTGATAACTTGCATATCAAGTTTCTCAGAACTCTGCGAGCAAAGATCCGGGTTTAACTCGACCATTGAAATCTGATGTTTTTCGTTCAACAAATATTCAGCTAAGGAATTACCAACAATTCCACCACCGACTATAATAATCCGCATATTTTTACCTTGTCTATTTTCATATCTATAATCTATAATTTCGGTTAATACAGACCATAAATCAAACAATTATTTAAAAAAAAATGCACTCCGGTTTTGATATACTGTTATACAGCATATATTTAACAATAAAAACAGCTTGTTTTTGCCGATAAACATTGATTTTTTAACTGAATTAGAGTACTATAAAGCCTGACAATATGAAAAAACTACGTAAACATTTCAAATTCCCCCATAGTTGGGCGGAAGTCAAAGCACTCGGATGGAAATTCATTGTTGGATTTATTCTCTTTTATCTGATACGTGACTCGATTTTGTATATCCTGATTCCGTATCTGATTTACAACGGTGCTATCTCAAATTAAAAAAGGTCACAACCAAATGGTTCTGACCTTATTTTTTATAGTGCTACTTTGTCAGACGAAGAAACGTACCTGCAGGTACCGTCTGCCTTGCACGACATCTTAAAAGCCGTAGATTTCACCATACTTTTTGTTCATGTAAGCAATCAACGGTTTATGGTCGAGTGCATCACCGGTGACAACTTTGACTAAATCAGTCGCACGATATCTTGCACCATGCTCATGAATATTTGTACGCAACCATTCACGGATCTGTTTATAATCACCCGATGCAAACTGGGCATCAACATCACCTAAATCAGCTTTTGCTTTATTGAAGAACTGTGCCGAATATAAATTACCCAATGTATAAGTCGGGAAATATCCAAACAGTCCCGCCGACCAATGAACATCTTGCAGACAACCGTTAGAGTCTTTATCAATTTCCATTCCAAAATACTTTTTGAAACGTTCGTTCCACTCTTCACGAATATTAGCAGGTTTAATATCACCGGTCATAAGTCCTCGTTCAAGTTCAAAACGAAGCAGGATATGCAAATTGTAAGTTGCTTCATCAGCTTCAACTCTGATATACGATGGTGCCACATTGTTGATAGCACCGTAGAATTCGTCGAGACTTACATCGCCCAAAGTTTCTTTGAACATACGTTGTGCTTGAGGGAAAAAATATTTCCAGAAAGATTTTGAACGTCCGACTTGGTTTTCCCACATACGTGATTGTGATTCATGGATCCCCAAAGATGTTGAGTTACCCATCGGTGTTCCAAAATGTTTTTCTTTATCAATACCCATTTCATAGAGAGCATGACCCGCTTCGTGCATGATACCAAAGAGTGCATCATTGACACGGCTAGGATTATAACGAGTTGTAATACGTGTGTCACCAGGCCCCATACCTGAGCAGAAAGGATGCGTAGTAATATCGAGACGTCCTTCATTAAAATCAAAACCCATCGCTTGAGCGACAGATTCACCAAAGACACGTTGCAGTTCTACATCATATTCTCTAGTGACAATTGATTCATTCGGTTTATTTGGAGCATTTTTTATTTTGTCCAAAAGTGTGACAAGTTCGGTGCGAAGGTTTGCAAATACTTCAACAATCTCTTTTGTTTTGGCACCCGGTTCGTAATCGTCAAGCAGACAATCGTACGGTTCATCTTCGTAGCCGTATGCTTCTGCTTTTTGTTTGGTAAGTTCTACAACTTTTTCAAGCCAAGGTAAAAACGATTTGAAATCATTGTTGGCACGAGCAGAAACCCACTCACCTTGTGCGAGAGTTGTTGTCTTGGTGAGTGCTTCGACTAAATCAGATGGAAGCTTGGTTTCTTTGTCATATGAATGACGAGTCTCACGAATATTGACCGCTTCAACAGATTGCGGGTTTTTCATATAATCGGATTGTTCTAATTCTGCAAGCAGCTCGCCGATTTTTGGATCGGTGAATTTTTCATGAGCTAAAACAGAAAGCAGACCTAGTTGGTCGGCACGGAATTTTGAACCGCCTTTTGGCATATAGGTCCGTTCGTCCCACCCGAGAACGCCAGCACATGAGCCGAGTAACGAGACATTTTTTGTGCGGGTGATTAAATCATTGTATGCTTTTTCAGCAGACATTATGTGACTCCTTTATTTTAGTTTCGACAATCGTTCCATAAAATATATTCTACGAATGAAAGGGCAATTTGTTCATTTTTTCACACCTAGAACGTAAAAATATAGCACGATTTTAGCGTAATAGCAAGGAGCCAGCCAACGGCTGTTTTATAATTGATTTCTTGGTTACTGTAGCCAGCTACCACAAATTATTTATCTTGTTGACTTTATTCTATAAGTTTCACTATTTTAAAATCAGGGTGAATAATAACCTCTTTAAGTAGTAGTTAAAATAAACTTAAAAGTTGAAGGTGAGAATGATTCTTAAAATATTTAATTATATAAGTTATTTCCGATATGTTGCTTATCTTTGGGGTGCTTATGTAGCATTCCCGGAAATTATTGAACGAACAAATAATATCATTGCCAATGTTGGGTTTGGGCTTTTCCTCTTCGGAATTGGAATTGCTTTAGAGGGTTTCAAAGATTCTGACAGGAAATTTACAAAAGTTGAAATTAAACTTTACTCAAATGAAAAACGAATAAAAAGAATGATAGTTGTTAATTCACTTTTTCAATGTTTTGCTGTTTTGTTTGGAGTATTCTGCTTTAATTTAAATCTGTTTTATCCTGATGTCTCTGTTGTTATTCTTGCTCAGTTCAGAGAACTAGGATTTGGAAGTTTAGCGGCAGGAATCGGTGGAATAAGTCTTGCAAAAGAACAGTACAATCGTTTCAAAGCTTTCACAAACCTCGCTTAGAAATTTTTATTTTATAAAAAACATCAGGTTGCAATCTATCATCCCGTCCCCCCCAATGTCATCCCGTACTTGATACGGGATCCAGTATATGCTTTTCCAACCTACAACGTACTTTGAACAATCTTGCATTACCTATTGTCAGGCCTCGGAAAGACCTGACCTACGATAAGTATTACAATGGTTTCATCGTAATTTTGTAGAACTTGTTACCGCTAAAAGCATAATAAATAATTGAGCCATCTTCCTGAAATTTTACTTTAAGAGGTAAAATATTATCGTAACCCTCAAATTCTCTATCATTGATTACGATAGATGCTTGTATTAAGGTGTCTCCCTGAAATGAGGTAAATGCCATATTTTTACTGTCTGGACTAAAATCAACATTTGGCCCTACCATCTTATATTTTGTTAATTCTTTTCCATCAAGAATAAGTTTATTTCGACCTTCTGAATCGCCTACAGTTACCGCATGATGTTGACCATCAGGACTAAATTTATATTCACCTACTAAATGAAAAGGTCCATGAGTAATTCCTTGAGCATGATAAAATTGTTTATCCTGTTTTTCATTCCACTGGTAAACCACTTGTGTCTCATCAGGTGAGAAAGAAGTATAGAAGTTTTCTTTCTTACCTTCTAATGTTAGCATAACAGAATCATCAACGATATGATTACATATGTTTTTTTCTGTGTCTATAAGATCAGCTGAGTACCAATGATTTCCTTTTGGGCTAAAACGCGGTCTTGCTAAATTCGCATAAGGCTTACTTTTTATAGAGTCCACAACAAAATACATGTTGTCACCATCATACATCCTATAAGCAAAGCGGTTTTTTTCCTTACTAAAAACCGGATACTCCGACCTAATATACGTTGTATCTACAACATGATTTACAACATGATGTATAGTTCCATTGACTCTCACGCTATACGTAATATTGTCACTCGTAGATGAGAACGACAAGTCCCATATATCTTCATATGGTCCATACATTGAATCATTCACAACGATATAAGCATCATCACCGATATGACCACCATAAGCTATTTGGGAATTATCAAAAGAAAAGAATGGTCCCATTTCAGTGTTGTCAAATTTTGGACCTTCTTTTTTATCTTTGACTAAAAAGTACTTATTTTCTTCCTTTGCAATGTAGACCAAATGTTTACTATCTCGAGTAAAAGTTGGTGCTGGTCCGGCAAGAGACTGATAAACTTTTCCTAGTTTATTATCATACACTACTAATTGTGAATCTTGACCAGCTACCGGTAAAGCGTACCTTCTACTATTAGGAGAAAAAACGACAGTGTCAGATGTAACTTCAATGAATGCCCCTAATTCTCTTTTGTCAGTAATTTTCAAATAATAGACATAATAAGTTCCATTCCAATTAATACTTCTGCCAATAACAGCAAGCTTTGAACCGTCAGGGCTAAAGTTAAAACCGTGTACTTTATCATATTTATATTTTTTTCGCATCCCTTTTGTCCACACATATTGCTTATCACCTTTTTGAATAAGTAGTGCAATATGCTTATAGTCATTAGACACTCTGAAATCAATAACTCTTTCATTATTACCAACTTCAAACAGTGTCTTTTCTTTTACTTTGTATTGTTGTTGAGACTGTGTAAATGAATTTTCCTGTGCAATGATTTGAGTAGATAGAAAAGATACAATAAGAACAAGATAGAAGTATTTCATAAACCTCCCAAGGTTTATAATAAAACAGCCATCAGGCTGCTAGATCAGTAAAGTAAATTTTTCATTAATAGGCTAAAAGTGTCACAGACATATAAATCATATTGTTAGTCGCTTTGATAGAATAGTCGGAAGATTTACCTCGTACATAATACGTTGATAACTGGAGCTGTTTTGTAAACTCATACCCACCACCAATTGCAATAGCTGTTCCTCTCGTACCATATCCAATACTCGTACTATCTGTATATTCTCTTACCGATACAGAAAAAGTTCTACCAATTACTAGAATAGAATAAAAAGACTTGGGTGTATCTTTCAGATAATGATACCAGAGAATACCATTTATTCCTAAAAACCCAATATCATCCTTTTTGGAATCAGCAACATTAATAGCTCCTTGTACTTCCCAAACTAATAGATTTTTTTTATTCCAGTTATAGCCTATCATAAAGTTCATACCAAAGCCATTAAAAGAATAATCATCAGGATAATTTTGTAAGTCAGGGTTTGCATACGGTGCATAGCCTAATCCCAATCCCATTGTAAAACCTTTCCGATTTCCATCAAATGCAAAACTTTGAGATGCACTAAGAACTATGAATACAAATAATATAATAATTTTAAATTGCTTCACACTATTTCCTCTCTAATAGATAACAACAGAAATTGTTGTTACAATCATACTGCCTCTGTTATTTTTAAGTTCATCTAATGTTGATTTCCCACTTAAGAGATATACTCCGAATTGAATTTGTTTACTGAATTCATATCCACCGCCAATAACTATGCCAAAACCGGAACTTCTATATTCGATATTATAAATTTCTACATCTGTTACATACTCTCCTACACCTACAACTGTAAAAAAAGTCCTAGCTTTATCTTTATAATAATGGTACCAAGTGATTCCATTGATTCCCTTCATAGCATCCCCTTTACTTATATCGCTAGAAAAATGAAGTACCCCAATATTTTCCCAGAGTAACATATTTTTACTATCCCAGCAATAACCTGCAAATAAATTACCTCCAAAACCATTAAGCGACAATTCAACATCATTAGATTTTAATACTGGATTTCCACCAGATGCATAGCCCATTCCAAAACCAGCTATGAACCCTTTACGCTCTCCATCAAAAGCAATAGATTGTGAAGTGCAGATAAAAATTAAAAGAAACGCAAATAATATTTTTTTCATATACCTCCCTAAATCTAGAATTAATTTATAATTTTGAATTCATCATTTTTGATAAATCAAATAACTGTTCCCAAATTTCATCCACAAGAGAAATGTTAAATTGGGTTTTTTGAGATACAGGAGTATTCCAAAAAACTCCTGTATCTTTTAGTGCTAAAGAGGAAAACGGCATAATATTCTTTATTGTAGAAATAAAAGAAGGTGAAGTTAACATCTTTTTGTCTTCAATACTTCTTGCTTGAATATAGAACATCTCATCAATTTCTGTTACACCTGTCTTAGCTTCCCATTCACCAGACATCTTTTTTATTACATGTTCATACCAATCATAATGTCGAAATGAAATAAATCCATCTAGATTTTTTTTAACACCTTGGCAAAGAATTTCTACGTTTTCGTTTTTTGAGATTTTTGAAGTAATAGCATGATGTAAATAATCCAAAGTAACTGTCACTCTAGTTTCATTACGTTTACCCGAAAAGATAGGGAATCCATACACAAACGTATTTACTTCTGATTCTTTCCTTTTAACATGAGAATTTATATTATTTGGATGTTCACTATTCCAAAGCAACTCTAATTCTTCTATTAAAACTCTAAGTTCAGGAAGCCAAAATAATTTATCATTCAAAATTTATTACCTCCCAGTATTTATTTATATCGTTACCTATTCATCTCATCAATCAAACGCAAACCCGTTAGAGTAAGAGTTGGTTCGATAAAGCCGATATGTTTTGAAAACTGTTCAATCCCCTTAGCAAGTCCGCCGGTTGCGATAACCGTACATCCTTGAAAATTTGTTTCTTCGATAATTTTTTCAATTATAAAATCAACCTGTCCAACAGTTCCATAAAACAGTCCCGACTTCAATGCTCCTTCAGTTGACTTTCCCACCATAGAGTCGGGCGGTTCGATACTCACTTCAAAAAGACGTGCTGCTTTTTTGGCAAGTTGTTCAAGCGATGTTTCAGGTCCCGGAATAATCACGCCGCCGATATAAGCACCCTCGGCATTAACAATATCAAACGTCGTTGCCGTACCAAAGTCGACAACAATAAGCGGACCCGAGAATTTATGAAAGCCTGCCGCAGCATTGGCAATACGATCAGCGCCTACTTGTTCAGGGTTATCAATCTCGATAGATATTGGTAAGTCCAAACGATGCGACACAATTGTTGGGATACATCCCAAATAAGAACGGGTAACTTGTTCGAAAGTTTTCGTAAGCGGAGGTACTACCGAGCAGATTATAGCCGACTCGATATCTTCATTTTGGCAATGCATATTTGTAAGCCATTGCGAAATCAAAAGCCCGGCTTCATCGGCAGTTAAATTATGCCGTGAGGCAAGCCGAAAATGATCTTTCAGCGTTTCGCCTTTAAAAAGCCCGATGACAATATTTGTATTGCCTATGTCGATTGTAAGTAGCATCGGTTTAATATGCGTAGAAAATCACTGTTGGTCAAGTGGTTGATTTTAGATTAATTTCTTTCAAGGCAACTCCATAACAATCGGAACAACTCTCAAGCATGTTGTTATAATGCGTTAAACATCGGGGACAGTAATATGCACTCTCGTTGTCATATGCTGATGGCATAAGAAGTGTATTTATATCTACCGATTTCTCAGTTAAGAATTGTTCTGTTTTCTCAATCAAACGTTTTCGCCATGATTCATCTATTGCTTGTAACGACGTATCATCTGATGCGTACGATTGTTCAATTGGATATAGTAGGTCACGATAATATTTCCCGACATATTCTACAAACGTCGCATCATCACAAAGGTGATACAATACGGGTAGCAGATGAAATTTGCTGAATAGTTGAGTCGAAATTTCTGAGAAAGAACCGATTGCCGATGGTGGGTAGAAAATTATTTTGAGCGTTGAAAAAATTCGTTTCCGTTTTTTCAAAGTTGTCAACTTTTCAAGAGCTAAATAATAATGCACTCCACTTATAAAAGTAAACGAATACAACAGAGCCATGCTATACAAAAAGTAATCTATGAACCAATCAAAGACAAAAACAGAAACAGCATTTGCTAAAAGCAGAAATAAAATTATTGAATTAAAAAACCGTAATGACTTTGATTCGGTTCTGATTTTTTCGATTGTTTCTGTTAGGGCGGTTTCATCAAATTGCGAATCCAAAAGTGCATTTATCTTTTCATCTCTGCTATCATCTTCGGTATTTAACAATTCATTCAAACTGCTTGCCCAGAAGTCTGCCTCTGTTGATGAGTAGTAACTGATAAATTTTTCGTCATTGATATAGAGCATGTTGTCACGTGACTCAATTTTATCTATCTCTGAAAATTTGTAACTCTTGAATGATGTTTGTAATTGCCGTTCTTTAAAAGATGTAGAGCTGTAGCCAAACAAAGAGTCAGCGTTGATAGAAATTTGCGGGATTGTAAAAACTGAAAAGATATTGTATGGGAAGAAAAAATTTGACAGAGAAAGTGACCTGTTTTGTGTTCCAAACAGGTCACTCGGAATTGAAATCTTTGATTTATTTTTACGTCTGAATAAAAAAGTCACAGAGTTTTTTGGAATCATAAAAATAGATTCAAAAAGATAGAGCAGAATATAAATTATATATATGAGATAAATTTCTATCATCTTATTTCTGATTCACATCTCTGAATTAGTTTTTATTTCCGGTAAAGAAATTTTTAATTTTCTTAAACATACCACCCAAAGCAGCCAAGCCAACTAGGATAGCTTTCCAGAGCCATTTAAAAGCACCTGTCTTGGCAGCAACAGCGGCGGCACCACCACCGATAAGAGCGGTCAGTCCGTACTCGTACAGTTTGTCACCATCTTGATACTCGGCATAGGTATTGCCTAGTTTGTATCTGAAGTTTCGAATCATTTCTTTGAAAACCGGAAGTTCATAGTTTAACAATTCAGGATCAATCACCAAAGTAACCCGCATAACTCCTGCCCGCCCAAGTAGTCGAACGTTGTAGTTTAAGAAAAGTGATGAGTCACTGCTGATCCCCTGAATAGCCCATTCAAGATTATTTGTTTCGGTATCATAAAATGGTTTTTGATACCATCCTGTTATTTCCAAAGTTGCCCAACCATTTTTGACTCTTTCTTTATTTGATTCAATAGACCCGGCTACAAAAGATTCAAACAATGCGTCGGCATCGATTTCATCTTTTTCATCATCTTTTACATATCCAATATTTTCAAATTCAAAAAGCATTAACCATTGGGAATTTTTTGGTTCTATATATCCAAGCTCTTCGCCGGAGATTGGGTTGCCATAACTTTCCATCAGCGCCATAGCACCTTCACGCCCGGTGAAAAAATATCCATCCGGCAAATCTAACTCAGCGATTTCGCCGAGCTCTACCAACCCTGCAACATCGGAGTATTCATATGGAAAAGTGTCATACCACGTCGAATCATCTTGTGCAAAAGTTGTTGTGCTTAGAAATAATATAGAGGCAAAGATTATGATTTTTTGTAACAAAGTTAAGATTGAATTTCGAGCCATCTGTTCCTCCAGAGGAAATAATATTTTATCATTCATTTTGATAAAAATTGTACGCATTACAGAGGAAAAAACAACTAAAAAAACTGTCAGGAAAGGGTTCCTGCCAACTCAAGATGAGCTTATTGAAAAAATCCAATATGTCTTTCAAGACCCTTCGACTCCGCTCAGGGTGACTTGAAAGACTACAATTTAGAAATCTGTCATGCTGAACAGGTTGCAACCTGTGAGCTTGTCGAAGTATGCACCAAGCTCAAGAATTTGGAGATGTAAACAAAGAGCGGAGAGAATCCCGCTCTTTGTATATCATAAATCTATTTTAACATACTTCGCCTAAGCGAGCAGTATGACTTTTTGCTATTCGGTTGTCTCGGTGGCTTCTTCAGCGACCGCTTCGACTGAATCATCTTTTACCATGCCTAGAGCAATTTTCACTCTGCCCATTATTTCATCGGCGATTTCCGGATGTTCTTCCAAAAATAGTTTAGACTTTTCACGTCCTTGTCCCAAACGTTCGGCACCATAGGAGAACCATGACCCTGATTTATCAACGATATCACAGTCAACCGCTTTGTCCAAAAGTTCACCAACAAGCGAAACACCTTTGCCATAAACGATATCAAATTCAGCTTCTCTGAATGGAGGAGCCATTTTATTTTTAATTACTCGAATACGAGTACGGTTTCCGATAGGTTCGTTATTATCTTTGATAGTTGCGATACGACGAATATCCATCCGAATGGAAGAATAAAATTTGAGGGCATTACCGCCGGTAGTCGTTTCAGGCGAGCCAAACATAACACCGATTTTCATACGGATCTGATTGATAAAGACAAGCGATGTTTTCGATTTAGAAAGAACGCCTGTCAGTTTCCGAAGTGCCTGCGACATCAGCCGAGCCTGCAGACCCATGTGCGAATCACCCATGTCCCCCTCGATTTCCGCTTTTGGTGTCAACGCCGCAACAGAGTCAATCACGATAATATCAATCGCCCCGGAACGTACTAATGTCTCGCAAATTTCGAGAGCTTGTTCGCCTGTATCAGGTTGAGAGACAAGCAGATTATCGGTATCAACGCCTAAAGCTCTGGCGTAGTTTGCATCGAGAGCATGCTCAGCATCGATAAATGCTGCTGTGCCGCCTGCTTTTTGTGCTTCGGCGATAAAATGAAGAGCCATAGTTGTTTTACCCGATGATTCTGGGCCATAAATTTCTGAAACACGTCCACGAGGAATTCCACCTATACCCAAAGCGTAATCTAGCCCAAGTGATCCTGTTGGAATAACTTCGATTTCTAATACTTGGTTGTCGCCAAGACGCATAATAGAGCCTTTACCAAAAGAGCGTTCTATCTGGGTAAGGGCGGCATCGAGTGCTTTTTGACGGTCTGGAGCTGTTGTACCTGCCATTTTCGGAGTACCTTTCTTTATGTCTGATTTCTTTTTTGTCATATATAATCCAATCTAATAAGTTTTATTGTATTAATATATCACATTTTACGTGTAAATAAAATAGTTTATTGGACTGACAGGGGATGTCATTGTTTTTTTTATGAGAAAAAATAAATTATTGGCATTTTGGATAATTTTTAGAAGAACTCCTGCTGTTTATTCGCATTCTGGGGAGGATTCTTTGTAAAAAAAAGGCAGATCCAAAGAAGACCTGCCTACTAATTGTAATAATTTACTAAGTTCTATTTACCTATAAAATCTTGACCAGGTCTTTCACCTTGTTTGTTGTCGCCGTCAAGTACAATCGGTAGCACATAAAACTCTACTCTGAAAACAACTTTTCCGGTAATGGCAACATGATGGAACCGTTCCGGGAAAATCACAATCGGATGTTCCGGGTCACCATCAATAACATTTTCAGGTTTATCTTCCCACACAAATTGCAAAGTTCCTTCTTCAACAACAACAAGTCCGTACTTTCCTTTTGGGGTAAGATGTTTTTTTAAGATTCCTTTTACAACCGTCTCTTCGGTCATACTTGGGGTAGAACCGACTTTTTGAGCACCTTCCGGCAGACTGTCCATTTGATAATTCATACATACTCCTTTGAAAATATTGTTATTATTTTATTTTTAATCTATTCACTTGTCTTAAATTGAATATAATATATTTAATACGATAGAGACTTTACTTAAGTCAAATAAATTGAAATAAATGTATAATATAGAGCTATTAACTCTTTTCTAAGACATTAACGCAAACATCCCTAAAACCGACTCACATAGTAGAAAAAAGATGAAATCAAAGTATTAAAGTGGTCAATTATATGCTTTGATTTGCACAATTCAAAATAGACGGATAAAACCTATAATAAGATAAAATTAGTACATTTTTATCTTATTGGGCAACAACGCTTTACAGGGATTAAATCAGGTCTTTCAAATTTATATTTTTGGAACGGTTATTGCTTTGTTATCTACCATAAAACTTAACTTCTTTAGAATTATGGGGACAAATATATGATCAAAAAGCTTTTAATGATTGTCTGCATGTTGTTATTGTCGACATCGGCTTTTGCTGTTCCAAATCTACAGCTGTATATTCCGGGCGGAACATTCGATACAGTTTCAGAAACTTGGATAGCACCAACTTCAGGCTCGTTTGAAGTTTGGGTACTTGCAGGAAATATTTCTGCTACTGAATCTATCTACGATATCGGTTTGGTAGCATCTGTCGGAGGTGGCGATACTGCTCCAACAGGTTCACTAACAATTACCTCACTTGATGGTGGCGGTTCAAGTACTTACACAAACGGTGACTTTGCTTGGGGAACTCCTCCAGTAGACAGTCCACTTCCAGGACATGGGATTTTTCCAGCTTGGGATGTTGACCAACTTGTAACTTCTCAAACCAGCACAAATTCTGCTGACTGGGAAGATGTTTACGACATGCCTACAATGGGTGGTCCAACAACTGGTCAAATATTCAGATTCTCAATCACATCAACATTTGACTATGTACATTTTGATGCATATGGTTACAATGATAAAGACCGTCGTATTTTCGCACCATTCTCACATGATGCTGAGTCCGGTGGCAAAACTCCTCCAGAAATCCCAGAACCGGCAACAATGATATTGTTTGGTTTAGGTATGGCAGGAGCAGGTATATCTCGAAAATTCCGTTCTAAAAAATAAGCATTCATTTTTTAGAGTTTTTAGGTAGTTGCAATTTTGTAACTGCCTTTTTTTATTGCAATTATTGATTGGTTCAAGTACGTCTCAAAATAGATGGGTGGCGTACCCCTTGGGGTACGTTTACAATTCATTTTTTATTGCATAGCATAAATTAGTATTTGTCGGGTTCGATAGCCACCTATTGGTGGCTTCGTGAACCCGACCTACAAGCTCCTCGTTCAAAATACAAGGCTCACTTTTATCCCTAAATTTTCATAAAGAGATTGATAATTACCCGAATTCATCGTACTTATAAGGAGTACTTTAATCTGATAAAATTTATCCTAGAAGGCGATTTATTCCTTAGTGAAATATTCCAATTTTATACATCTGCATACCCATAGCCAGTACTCTCTCCTCGATGGTGCCTGTCGTTTGGATGCTGTTATCCAAAAAGCAATAGATTTAAAAATGCCCGCCCTTGCTATTACCGATCATGGTAATATGTTTGGTGCAATTGAGTTTTACAAAAAAGCGAAAAAAGCAGGAATTAAACCGATCATCGGATGTGAAACCTATGTCGCAGGTGGTTCTCGCCTGGATAAAAAACCATCTCGGGAACATCCTGATGGTGGCTATCACATGGTTCTCCTTGCCAAAAACGAAATCGGCTATAAAAATTTAATAAAGCTGACATCTGCCGGATTTTTAGAAGGCTTCTATCACCGCCCTCGTGTTGACAAAGAACTCTTAGCCCAATACTCCGAAGGGCTCATCGCAACATCGGCATGCCTCAAAGGTGAAGTAAACTGGAACCTGATGCACGGCAATACCGAACGTGCAGTCACAGTCGCACGAGAGCTACAGGATATATTTGGTGAAGGAAATTTCTTTTTAGAGATTCAGAACCATGGCATAGATAAAGAGATTCATAATATTCCAAAAATAGATGCTATCTCCCGCGAGACCGGTATCCCGATGGTTGTCACCAACGATTGCCATTATCTTCGTCAGGAAGATGCCGACGCCCACGATGCTCTGATATGTATTCAAACGGGTAAAAATGTCGAAGATGAAAAACGGATGAAATACAACACTGATCAGATTTATTTCAAATCACATGATGAAATGGAACAGCTCTTTGGTGATTTTAAACCGGCTATGGAAAACACGATGCATATCGCCGAACAGTGCAATCTTGAGATTGAACTAGGCAATCTGAAACTTCCGAAGTTCCCAATCCCAACTCCGTTTGTTGAACCGGATGCCTACTTAAAACATCTTTGTGAAGAAGGATGCGAAAAACTTTACGGTGGTATCGATGATGTCGTACGGACACGACTAGACTACGAGTTAAGTGTTATCAAACGAATGGGCTACGCAGGGTATTTTCTTATTACAAAAGATTTCATTGATTACTCTCGCTCTATTGGTGTGCGGGTTGGTCCCGGTCGTGGTTCTGCGGCAGGGTCGCTTGTTTCTTATGCATTAAAAATTACAACGATAGACCCTATCAAGTTTGATCTTCTCTTTGAACGGTTTTTAAACCCTGAACGTATTTCGATGCCTGATATAGATATTGATTTTGCTGACCGTGGTCGTGAAAAAATTATTCAGTATGTTGTCGAAAAATATGGCAAAGAGAATGTCTGCCAAATTATCACCTTTGGAACTATGGCTGCTCGTGGTGTTATCCGCGATGTTGGCAGAGTGCTGAGCATTCCATATGCCGAGGTTGATAAAATTGCCAAGATGATACCCGAAGGTCCCGGTGTGACCCTTGACCAGGCACTAAAACAAGTACCTGAATTAAGACAGCTCATCAAGTCCGACAAACGTATCGAACGTCTTTTGGAATATTCTAAAACTCTTGAAGGTCTGGCTCGTCATTGTTCAACTCATGCTGCCGGAGTTGTGATAGCACCATCGGCACTCACCAACTACGTTCCGCTTTTTAAAGGTTCCAAAGACGAAATAACAACCCAGTATGATATGAAAATGGTCGAGGAAATTGGTCTGCTCAAGATGGATTTCTTAGGACTGCGGACTCTTACAGTTATTGATGATGCCATTAAATTTATAAAAGATACCCATCCTGATTTTGATATTAATATTGATGACATTCCGATAGAAGACCCTGAGATTTATAAAATATTTGCCAAGGGTGACACGATTGGAATTTTCCAGTTTGAATCGCCGGGGATGCGTGACTACCTTCGCAAACTCGGTCCTGAAAACTTTACCGACATCACCGCCATGAACGCTCTCTATCGTCCCGGTCCTTTAGACTCGGGCATGATTGATTTATACATTGAACGGAAAAAAGGTGCCGCATCGATTAAGTTTGAGCATCCTATTTTAGAAAAAATTCTCGGCAACACCTATGGCATTATTGTCTTCCAGGAACAGGTGCTTCATATCGCCAACCACTTGGCAGGCTACTCACTTGGTAAAGCGGATTTCCTTCGTAAGGCGATGGGTAAAAAAGATGCTGCCCTGATGGCATCGCAGAAAAAAGAATTCTTAGCAGGTGCCGATGCAAATAAAATTGATCGCAAAATTTCTGAAGATATTTTTGACCAGATAGAAACTTTCGCTCGCTACGGATTTAACAAAGCTCACTCAACCTGCTACGCTTTTGTCGCCTACCAAACGGCATGGCTCAAGTTGTATTATCCAAAAGAATTTATGGCTGCCCTGATGACATCCGAAATAAACTCTGCCGATCGCATTTATATGTTTTTGGAAGAGTGTCGTAAAATGGGAATCGAAGTTCTCCCGCCAGATGTCAACGAATCAAAAATGAATTTCACTGTTGTTGGCGACAAAATTCGCTTCGGATTAAAAGCAGTCAAAAATGTTGGTGAAGGTCCTGCCAAAGCGATTGAAATCGAACTTATCAAAAATGGAAAATTCAAAGACCTCGCCGAATTTGTCAGCCGGGTTCCCCTAAAAGCTCTCAACAAAAGAACTATCGAATCGCTAATCAACGCCGGAGCCTGTGATTCTCTTGAAGGTAATCGAGCCCAAAAAGCTGAGGCTGTTGAAGCAATGCTTGAATTTGGACATAAAGTTGCCGAAAAACATAATTCCCACGACCTTTTTGCTGATTCCGGTGGTGCAATTGTACGGACTGCTCCGATTTTAAAACAGCTTGAAGACTTTTCAAATGCAGATAAACTGAAGCTTGAAAAAGAGATGCTTGGATTTTATATTTCAGGACATCCTCTTGATAGATATAGAGATACCGTTGAATGTTTCACCACTTGCTCAATTGGAAATCTGCCCGAAGTCAAAGATGGCTCCGAAGTTACTGTTGGGGGTATAATAGCTGCGATCAAAACTATGATCGACAAAAAAGGTAACCAGATGGCCTTTGCCACTTTAGAAGATTATTCAGGTACAACTGAACTTATTATCTTCTCAAGTTGTTATGAAGGGAACAAGGATTTCATCGACGTTGATAAGATGGTGATAATGTCGGGCAAAGTTTCGACCCGTGAGGGTGAAGCTCCCAAAATTATTTGCTCTGAAGCAATGCCAATGGAAAAACTTACGGAACGATTTAACTGTCAGTTGGTTATAAAGGTAGATGCTGATTGCTCCGATAGTACAATAGATAGAGCATTGGAATCATTGACAGAGTATAAAGGTCACTCTCCGGTTCTTTTGGCGGCAAGAGAAAATGGCTCGGAAGTTTATATCAAATCTGAAAAATATTCAGTTGATATAAATTTCGAATTGCTAACCGATTAAAAGAACTCTTAGGCGAAATGGTGCCTATTTGAGACCATTAAATAAGAAAGAAACAGCTTAGAAAAATAGGTGAAATTTTATGAAAGTTTTCAAAATCTTTATTCCCGTTTTACTCCTGATCTTCAGTTTTCAAAACCTCTCGGCCGGAACGCCAACATCTGCTAAAGATGGTATCAAATGGTATAACTTAGAAGAAGGTCTCCCGCTCGCCAAAGAACAAAATAAATTTGTCTTTATAGATTTCTACACATCATGGTGTGGTTATTGTAAAAAGATGGACAGAGATGTGTTCTCCAAAAAAGAAGTTATCGACTTATTAAATGACGACTTTATTGCGGTAAAAATCGACGGTGATTCTCAGAAAATGCTTGAGATCGACGGTTTCAAAATTTCAGAACGAGACCTTGCCAAAAGTGAGTTCAAAGTAAAAGGCTACCCGACATTTTGGTGGCTGACTCCTTCCGGTAAAAAACTACATTCACAATCAGGATATGCTCCTGCCGATTTTTGGATTAACGCCTTAAATACTATTAAAGCGATAGAAGTTGACTCACTAGGAAACGCAATCTTACCTCAAGAAGAGAATAATTAATATGAGATCTATGACAAACAAAATACTTACAACCGTTGCTGTTCTTTCTCTCACCTATGTTTTTATTTCCTGCGGTGGCGATACACAATCACAACAAAATAAACCGGCCGACTCACCCCAAGCTGAGCAGACTCTGAATTCAGATGTGATTTCTTTTACCGTTAAAGATACCAAAGGTGTCGTTCGCAATTCTTCAGAATGGATTGGCAAACAACCTGTTGTTATAAATATTTGGGGTACCTGGTGTCCGCCGTGTCGGGCAGAGATTCCTGATTTTGTAAAAGCGTATGAAACGTATTCGAAAAAAGGTGTCGAGATTTTAGGCATAGCTGTTAAAGACACACCTGAAAAAGTTTTATCATTTGCTGAACAGAATAATATGAAATGTCAGATGATGTTGTTCTCATCAGATGAACTTATCAAACGGTTTAATATTCAGGCTGTACCGACAACAATTTTCATTGACCGAAATGGCAACGTAATGGAAATTTATAACCCATACACAAACAGTATGGCAGAATCTTTTTCCGGTCCAATGTCTTATGAAATGTTCACAAAGAACTTAGATAGTTTACTTACGATATAAATTAATTATTTACAAATGTCATTCCCAACTTGATTGGGAATCCAGAAGCGGAATCAACATTGTTGACTCCGCTTTTTTTATTCTGCGAGCATTTTGAGAATACTTTTAAACCGTTCCATTGACTTCTCCGAGCTGGCGACTCTTTCAAGTGGAAGTTTTTCTTTTACAAATGCGATAGTCGCTTGAGATGATTCTATATCGCCAATCTGTTTTTGATATATCGCCAGTTGTATAAATGAATTCCAAAGAGTTTCACCGATTCTTATTGATGTAAATCCAAGCGGTCGATTTGATTCAGCATAGCCATGATATGAATAATTCTCAATCAAATTCCTCTGCAGAATCTCTACGTTAAGATCAGCCGGTAATTGCGGAACTATCTGATAGACTAACCCTTCAGGACGTGCATTTTTTTTAACCAACTTAATGGATAAGTGAAGTAGACAGGACGTTTCCATCGGTTTGCATGAAGCAGTTTCTGAATAAACAGATCCTGTGACATAATATATTTTCCAGCATTTGTAGGAGGCAGATGAATTTGTGTCGACAGAGATGAATCTACAACCGATAATTGATAGGCATCTATATCACCTTCAAATTGGATATCAAAAGTTGTATCTTCCCAAGTCTTAAATCTTATTTTTGAAATCTCATCGTCGGTTAGTCTGAGTGGCAGGTCGTAATGGTCGGACATCAGTTGTTGCATATACCACTGCGTATTACACAAACTAATATTTAGAATGTCAACATCGGTTCGTTTACCTTCCACCTGCTGCATATACAAAATAGGGAAATAAACATCACCCATGATAAACAAAATCGCATTAGGACGAAGTGATTCTAAAATATTATTGGCGTAATCAGATGCGTATGAATCTGAGCTACAATCAAGAGTTTTATAATTACGAAGAACCTGATTTAATGGCAGAAGAAATAAAATGAATATCAGAATAATTTTCACAACTTTAGTGTTCTCTTTAACAGTTGTAAATAAAACCGAGGCACCATAGCTTATAAAAATTGAGAAGATAACAAACGACGGAAGGTAATGACGAGTGAACGTTCTAAAAAAGTTTTCTTGGATATTAAAATAGAAAATTGTCATGCCAGTTGTAACGACAACAAGCATAACAAGCATAAGTCCTGTTTTTTTATTCGCTTTAAATAAGTAGTATGTACCGACCAGTGCGAAAAGTCCTGTGCATAGACTGACAAGAGCAAGAGGCGAGTCTAAAGAAATAAAATTGTCTCTGAATACATTGAGATAGTCCATTGTCTGCACTGAAAAAATAGGAGCTTTGCGAGTGAATACATCGGTTAAAAATCCACCACCATATTGTTTGAGCGAAACATAATCATAGAAACGAGAAAAATTGTCGGGATTGTTCATGTTTATAATCGGCTTCGCAAGTGCCATCGGCATTCGTAACAGATGCACCGCAAGCCCAACGATTAGACCGGTACAACCGTAGAGCCAAAACTTGAATTTCAAAAACAGCTTCATATCTTTTAGCATTATCATACAAATAAAACCGGGGACTAACAACGCGTTGGTGCGATGAATTGAAAAATCAAGTCCGATTAAAAATGATATGATTAGAATAGAATAAATAATTTTACTCTTACCGTCCTCAAACCAAAACCTCAATAGTTGATACAAAATTATCGCCGTCATACAGGTAGTCAGCATATACGGCGTAAACTGAATTGCGTATGTCCAGAATGTTTCTGAAAAGGCAAAGATTAAAACACCAAAGCTGATACCTAAAAGAGATAGCGTATTAATATTATTTTTTGGATAAGTTTTTTTCAGTAGTAAGAGAGCGATATAAAACAACTGCACCAATGTTCCAACAGCAAGCAGACCTGCAAACAAGTTTAGAGCAAAAACTTTTGGATCAAAAAATGTAAGTTTAAGAACTATCCATCCCAAGATTGTAAGGATAAGCGAACCGGGCGGCAACTCTACCCCAAGACAGTTGGCTGCTATCGGGTATGAACTATTATCCCACCATGTGATAGTTTGATACGCCGTCGACCAATACACACCAAGTGCAACGATAGCGACAAAGGTTATAAATGTACTAACAACTCTTTTATACATGATTAACTATTATACTAAAAACTTTTATGATAGTTAAAGAAAAAAAATTAATACTATCTTAGTGCGTTCTTACTGCCAACTAATTCCGTCAGGTTTTGTGAAAAGAGTGCTGTCAAAATCAAGATTAGATTTGTAGGTATCGTAGTAGACAGACATTGTAGATTTCTCCGGTCCTTTACGTGAGACAAGATAAGGAAGATTGGTATCCTTGCGCACATATAATTTCAGAACCCAATAGAGTCTCGTTAATTCAAAGACATTACAATCATGTGTATTAATTATTTCATCTTTAATTTGTCTGGCACCATAATGCTTGAAAAACGATTGTTCCTGACCAAACTCAAAATTCTTTAACCCGTTATCTTTATTTTCGCCAAAGACCGGAACCCTTGTATTAAATGTTGGACCGAGATCTACAATATGTTGACCTTTTTTCGCAAACAGGTTAACCATCCACACATCAGGCTCATAAACAATATATTGTAAGTGCATTTCATTAGCTGTATCTCTTTGTTCTTCAGTGCGTAAATACGTATTGGTTGCTCTCCAAAGTTCTTTCGATTTGAGGTAGAATGAGTTTTCTGGAATTATAGGAGATTCGTAACGGAACTTTATATAAATCATTTTGTTCGGGTCTGACAAAAGAGGTTTGTTAAGGTTTTTATTATTTTCAATAGGGATAAATACTTTTACATTTTTAAATGATTCAATCCAACTTTGTTTATGTTTTATAAAATTAGCTTTATCATGTGAAGCATATAAAAGAAAATGAAGTCCTTCTTCACCCTTAAGGAATAAGCATAAAGTATGTTCGCCCTCTGTTATATGCCCATACGGTTTTACATAAAACTCTTTGATAACTTTGTTATCATCTTTATAAATTTCTTCCCACTTAAAATCTGCATTACTTTTAACAGCGTTTTCATAGTAATATGTTTGCAGAAATTCAAACATTTCGGTCGTTGATTTAATTACATAAGTATTTATCGTAACAAGTTCTGACCAATTATCTACAGATTCACCTTTTAAGACATATTCGTTTATTTGTCCATCGTCAGAAGTATTTACATAATCAGCGACCCATTCACGTCCGTCAAAATCTAACTGAACTTGGTTAACAGGAAATACTTCGGCATTAGGATTTTGAGGAAAACAAAATAGACAAACAATCAACAAAACCATACTGATGTAAAAACTTCGAAAATTAGGCATACAACCTCCCGGAGAATTTTATAATATTATCAAACTATATTATTTTTTAAGTTTATCAATCTTCTCAATCATCTCTTTTGCTTCACGTTTGGAAATACCCCGTTCATGCAGTTGGTCAACAGTCAAATCGAAATCTTTGAGATAGTCTTTTAAGATATTCATTTCAACACCAGAAAAATACGATGCGTTAACCGAGTAATCCATAAACGCTTCATAGGCAATCGGGCAAACTTTTTGTGCCATCATCGCCATCACTTCGCCATAGACCTGAATCTCTTTTTGAGCGTGAGGATCCATGCGGAGACGCAAGAAATGAAACAGATTATGTAAGTCGATTTTCCAATACCATTCGGTGTACATTGACAGCGGAAGATTTATCCGTGCGATCTCGCGAGCGAGCCCTTCATCGACATCACCCATATATTTATCGTACGCTTCTTTTTGTGAATTTTGCATATAGGCAATCATTTCACTTTTGAGTTCTTCGGGAACTTCTTTGGATGATCTGCCCTGTTTGTTCACAGTCGATTGGAAACGGATTTCAGATGAGTCGGGAGTATAGAACTCATCTTTCATAACAGAATAACGACCGGAGTATTCATTGACATTGGCAGTACGATGACGAATCCATTGACGGGCGATAAAAATCGGGAGTTTGACATGGAATTTGAATTCAACCATTTCAAGCGGAGTTGTATGTTTGTGACGCATCAGATAGCGGATCAGACCTCTGTCTTCGGAAACTTTTTTGGTACCGTCGCCATAGCTCACTCGAGCTGCCTGCACGATAGCATTGTCGGAACCCATATAGTCGACCAACCGCACAAAGCCGTGGTCGAGTACTTTGAATTCCTTATCTAGAATTGCATCTGCTTCTTTATTTACAACATGAGCCATCTGTATCTACTTTCTAAATTTGCTATTTTGAACTAATCATGAGGGAGTAATATAAGGGATGAGAATAAGCCAGACAATCATTTTGTAGATATTTTTATTTCAGCGTTCATTGCCATGTTTGAAATTACCGGTGATTTTGGCTAGAGCAAGCTGGACAGTTTTTGCATCTTTCCCTTTGATCTTTTTCAGGAGTGCTACGGCTTTTTTCTCTTTGACAGTCATAATTTGTTTGTTCTGCCAGTAGATAAAGATTTTGCCATCTTTTGCGATGCGATATGAAAACGGCTCTTGGTCGAGCTTGTTTCGCTTGTCGATATTATCAGTCATCTATGTTCTGTAGGAGCGTTTCGTGAAACGCCCTTAGCTAATACCTTTTACAAATTTCTTTTTTTTCATTCTGTCGAGTTTCTCGATTTTGAACTCTATCGATTTCAAACCAACGGAACACCGACCTACAACTGGATTCCCGATTTCTCAGGAATGACATGGTAAAAATTCTTATTATAATTGTTCCCCTCTAAAAAGAGGGGATAAAGGGGTGTGTTTATTTTACTGAAACCCTTCGACTCCGCTCAGGCTGACTTGTTAAAATCTACAGCGTATAATAGTCTGTAAAGTCGAACTCGAAACCTTCGGGGGTGTACTCCCCTTTTTCTTTATTTAAAATATAATTCTGATTATAATCGCCTGTGACAATTTTTTTAATCATCTCTATAAAACGGTCGATTTCATCAAATGTATTGTAAATCCCAAATGACATTCTGATAGTCCCGGGAATCCCCGAACGGTCACGACTAAGAATCTGCTTTTCCATAATTTTAGACTCTTCATCAGTCACTTGCATAATTTCTTTGACATAAGTATGAGCACAGAAACATCCCGAACGTACACCGATAGCACCCTCGTAACTTAAAATCGCAGCTACCAGATAATGCGGAATATCGCCAACATTCATAGAGATAACCCCAAGACGATTCATTGTATTATCAGGATCGGTATCACCATAAATTTTCACTTCGGGTATTTGCTTCAGTGCTTTTAAAGCGTAGGTCGTAAGTTCTGCTCCATGTTTTACAATAGCATCCCAGCCAATTTGCTCAAGCAGTCGAATCATATGTCCAAGTGCAACCACGCCAACTATATCAGGGGTACCGGCTTCTTCTTTGTCAGGCAGGTCCGCCCAATACGCTTCTTCAAGGGTCACAATATCAACCACACCACCACCAACTTGATCAGGATCACCCTGTTCAAAAGTCTCTTTGTCAGAAACTAAAACGCCGACCCCAAATGGAGCATACATTTTATGTGCGGAAAGAACAAAATAATCAATATAACATTCCGGGTCGTTTGGTTTGAGATCTATCGGACGATGCGGAGTCAACTGGGCACCATCGATCATAATCTTTGCCCCAATCTTATGAGTCTCTCTGGCAAAAAAGTCTAAATCATTTAAGTAGCCGGTCACATTTGATGCGCCCGTTACGGCAACCAGTTTAATACGACTGCCGAACTCTTTTAACTTTCCCATAAAGTCATCAATATCAATTGTGCCGTCATCGTTTAAGCCAACATGCTGCACTTCGGCAACCCGACGCCAAGGAAGTTCGTTGGAATGATGTTCCATATAAGTTGTAATAATGACATCGCCCTCTTCAAAGACCAAACGTGAGGCAAGTTTGTTGATTGCTTCGGTCGCATTTTTAGTAAAGAGAACAACTTGTTTGGAAAGATCGGCACCGACAAATTCAGCAACAATGTCACGGGATTCTTCAAACGCCCAACTGGAAAGTTGTGACTTAAAACCAGTCCCACGATGTACATTGGAATACCATTTCAGAAACGATTTTACCGAGTCAGCAATAGGAATAAAAGTCGGAGTCGAGGCGGCGTTGTCAAAATTTATGTATCGTTTCATGCCGTGCAAAGTAGGAACATCGGTATCACTTCCGACAAGTAAATTTGGGAGATCATCAATTGTTATTTTTTTATTCTGGTATTTTATTTCTGAAGTAGTCATATCTGTATCCTTATATAGTTAAGTCTCAACCGATAATATAGATTGGAAGGGTTGAAAACACAACAGCAATACGATGGAATTTTATTGTGAGCATACTTCGACTCCGCACAGCATGACTAATATTGAGTTTTTTTAAGAGAAAATTCGTAGAGAAGAACCCAACGAGCTTTAAAGCTCTTTAGTGGTTCTGCATTATTGTCGAATTGTTACAGGTTATCTGCCAGATAGCTTACAATTCGCTCGGCAGCGGCACCATCCCAAAGGTTTGGCAGACCAGATTTTTTGTAATTACCGGATAAAATCTCATCGATTTTCTCTTGTAAAAAATCAGTATCTTCACCACAAAGAGTGTTGCTTCCGATAGAAATTGTTTCCGGTTGTTCGGTCGTAGACCTGATTGTCAGGCACGGCACTTGTAAATATGTCGTGTCCCCCTGTATACCACCGGAGTCAGAAATGACAAATTTTGAATTTGCTAGTAGAGCTAGAAAATCTATATAGCCAAGCGGTTCGATAAGATGAAAACTATCTGAACTCATCAGCAACTGCAGCTCAAATTTCTCAATCATCTTGAGCGTTCTCGGATGACATGGGAAAACAACTGCTAATTTTTTGCTTAAGTCATTTAAGAGAGTCAGAAATTTTGTAAGCCGTTTTTTGTTGTCAACATTTGATGGGCGATGCATTGTCACGACGACATAGTTCTTTTCATCAAGAGAATGCTTTGCCAAAATAGTTGAACCAGCAAGTTTTGGTAAATTTTTTCGAAGTGAGTCAATCATAATATTTCCGACCAACACAATATGCTCTTTTGCGGTACCTTCTTGGAGCAGATTATCAACACCAACTTGTTCGGTGACAAAATGAAAATGTGCCAGCCGATCAGTTACAATGCGGTTAATCTCCTCGGGCATAGAATTATCAAACGACCGTAGCCCTGCCTCGACATGGGCAAGTTTGATTCCGAGTTTAGATGTCACTATCGCAGTTGCCAAAGTTGAGTTGATATCGCCAAATACGATTACAACATCGGGTAAAAGGGCTATAAGCTCTTTCTCAAGTGCAACCATGACATCGGCAGTCTGCTGAGCATGTGAGCCCGAACCAACGCCAAGATGTAAATCAGCTTTTCGGATTTTTAAATCTTCAAAAAATTGTTGCGAGAGATTGTAGTCGTAGTGTTGCCCGGTATGAATAAGAGTTGTCTTAAACTTCTCCGACTGATTCTGTAATACGTGCAGAAGCGGGGCAGCTTTCATAAAATTTGGTCTGGCACCAACGACTAAGACAACATGTTTTTGCATTATAAAAAACCTACATTCAATTATTGTAATTTAGAAATATCAGAGTAGAAAATAGATAAAATAGTGCAGAAAGCAATCTTTATTTACTATACTTTTTCTTTTAAGAAAGAGAGGTATTTTTAAGCCCAGATTTCGCGACTATGAAATTTTTTGACATGTTCGGAATATTGACTTCCCAATTTCTGCCCGTCGATCTTTTCAGTTTTGAGTTCTAAGATCAACTCAGTCAAACGATCGACATCTTCACAATGATATGACAAAGCTCCACCCGCTTTATGCAGTTCATCAACAGCTTCTCCCCCGGTTGAACCGTAAATAATCGGTTTACCCGATGCCATATATTCAAACAGTTTACTTGGAAGCGAACCTTTGGTGACTGGCACATCTTTCATAGAATGTACTAAAACATCACCGGCTTGTAGAAAATATGGAATCGACTCAAGTGGCTGTACGCCGATAAACTCGACATTTTTCAGACCGTAATCACGAACCATACCCTCGAGAACTTCCCGTTTCTGACCATCACCAATAAAGGTGAACAAAATATCGGGCTGATCATGAAGTTGTCTGGCGGACTCGACAAAAGTTTCAAGCGAGTGAGCCCAACCCAAAGTACCTGAATAGATGACCAAAAATTTATTATCCCATCCAAATTTCTGACGGATTCCATTTGAACTGGCATTTATAAATTCTGTCCCAACCCCTGATTTTATAGTCACAATCTTATCTTTATCTGCAATATTGTCTTGCAGAAAGCGTGAGATTCCTTCGGTAACACCCACAATTCGGTCAGCTTTTTTATACATATACTGCATATATTTTTTGAGCATTCTGGTAAAAAATGACCGATTCAGGTTGCCAAAATCTTCACTTGATTCCGGCTGTAAATCTCTGATTTCCAAAACAAATTTACAATTTTTTAATTTACTCAAAATCCAACCGATAAGAGGCGTTGTAATAGGCGGCGATGATGCTATCACCATATCAAACTTGCCTTTAACTTTGAAAGAATTAATGATAGTTGTCATTAAAAAAGTGATAAACCCTATCATTCTCTTTTTTGGCTGATTATTTGAGGCAGGCAGAACCCAACTTCGATAGACTTTGACGCCGTCCATAACTTCATAATCGAAGAATTTGCCCTTATATTTGGGCGGAACTATACCGTCGGGATAATTTGGAATAGCCGTTAAAACCGAGACATCATGCCCCTGACTTACAAAATAACGGGCAAATTCAAATATCCGCCGAACGGCCCCCCTCTCTGGAGGGAAATGTTGTGTAACAATCAGTATCTTCATATATATTTCACCGTCTAAATTTTACACAAAATATGGCATATTGGCAAGGTCTTTTTCTGCCTCAGAGTTTTTTTATTATTTTGATGATAAATGCTTGACTAAGTTCTAATTAGACAATATTTTTGAGAAAATTATGAGATAATTAAGTTTATAATTGTATAAGGTATAACTAAAACAACTGAGAGGTTTGTATTATGCGTAAAGTTTCAATTTTAGTTTTTATGGTTGCTGCTCTTTTAGCAAGCTCAGCCATGGCAGAGGGTGAAAAAAAGACCCATGAATTCGTTGGTGTTAAAAAATGTAAAACATGTCACAAAGCTCAATTTAAATCATGGGGCGAAACTCCACATGCAAAAGCTTTTGACGTACTATCAGATGCCGAAAAGAAAGATGAAAAATGTATAGCTTGTCATACAAGTGGTACAACTACTAAAGGTGTCTTATCTGAAGGCGTTCAGTGTGAAGCTTGTCATGGTGGCGGTAAAGATTATAAATCTGCTAAAATCATGAGTAAGAAAAAATGGAAAGCTGACCCGGAAGCTCATAAAAAGATGGCTATCGAAGCTGGCTTAGTATATCCTACTGAAGAAACTTGTGTTCGTTGTCATACAAAAGAAGGCAACCCAAATTTCAAACCATTTGATTTTGCTAAAATGAAAGATTTAGTTCACCCTGTTCCAGCAAAAAAATAAATTTACTATGAGTTGAAAAAGCCCGTTCGCCTATGCGAAGGGGCTTTTTTTTATATCTCCGATAAACCTATATTGTATGTCTTTAACTTACCTCTCATCAATCTGAATTTCACTATTCACTTTTATTATCATACGTAGATTATCCGAAATTTCATTCAAGTAATCATGGATTTATATTACCAATTAACTCTTGACTTAGTTTGTCAGAAATTATATCTTAAGTTATTATATCAGGAAAAATTCAATAAATTAATACAAGTGTGGTAAATCGTTAATATATTAATGTAAGGGAATGAAATGAGAAAAAGTTTTAATATCCGTAACGCATTAGTAATGCTAGTACTCTTTAGTTTACTAATAGTCTCAGCTATTATAGCTGAGGAAAAAGCAACCGAGGAAACCGAAGCTTCGTTGTATGAACGCTTAGGTGGCGTGTATAGCATTGCTTCTGTCGTTGATGAACTTATCGATAGGCTGGAAGTTAATGATATTTTAAATGCCAATCCAATACTTGATCAAGCTCGTACTGAAGTTCCAAAAGCCGGGATCAAGTTTAGATTAACAGCTATGCTTTGTCAAGCTACTGGAGGTCCTGAAGTGTATCACGGTCGCAATATGAAAGACTCGCACGCTCATCTCAATATTTCAAATGCGGAATGGGATGAAATGGTAAAAGTATTTTCTCAATTATTAAATGATTTCAAAGTTCCTGAAAAAGAACAAGGCGAATTGTTTGCATTAATTGGTCCAACCAAAGCAGATATTGTCACAGAAAAAGAATAATTATTTCTCTTTACAAGTAGTGCTCAAAAAAAGCCCGCAGTAGCGGGCTTTTTTTTATATCTGTCATTTAATATTACTCATCAAATGAAAATGTTCGGACTGAAACCCATTTAAAATTCGCAAGTGGAGTAACTAAATCTATACTAGTTGCTTCAAACGATTCTTTAGGGAGATACGACGCTATCGCATCCTTGACATGTTCGACCCGATGGGTTGAGATCTCTCTGGCTAGAGTGACATGTGGAACAAAATTTTTATGTGGAATCGGAATCCCGAGCTTGGAATACAAATTTATATATAACTCTCTGAGCAATTGGTTATCTTTTGTAACCCAATATATCACCGGAGTCTTTGGATAAAAATCACCTATGCTTTCAAGTTCGATTGGTATCGGTTTATATGCATTCATAACCGAAGTTACCAATGCAGATAATTCATCAAGTGATTTTTCTGTAAAAAATGGAAAAACCAAAGTTATATGCGATGCAACTTGATTATAAATTGGATCATATTTTTTCCGAAACGGATATGTAATCTGGTCTAAGTCAAAAGGTAAATATATGCTTATTGCGTATTCTGTTTTTCTACGATTTATAAAATCATCTTCAATTGAAAACTTTGACATGAATATCCCGTTCTATTTATAAAATACGATTTCTATTCGTCTGTTCTTTGCTCTGCCTGCCGAAATATTGTTTGATGCGATAAAATTCGTCTCGCCAAGCCCGAATACTTTAATACGATCAGATGAAATCCCTAAGCTGACTAAATAATCCAAGACTCTTCTAGCTCTTTTTTCAGAGAGCTTTTTATTGGCGACTGTCGTGCCAATATTATCGGTATAGGCATTAATATCTAACTTTATATCTTTGACAAAATTGAGTATACGTGACAAATCTTTTAAGCGTTCTCTGTTATTAGGGTCGACTTCAAAAGAACCCGGAAGATAATCAACATTAAGAACCAACGTCTTTGATAACATGGTAAGATCAATACAACCGTTTTTGTCAACGTCAACGCCAAACAATGTGTTCGGACAATCATCGAGCCCATCAGGAACAGAATCACCATCGGAGTCTATCGGACAACCACTAGCGTCCACATGAGCACCTTTTCGATTGCTCGGACAATTATCCATATAATCAGGGATACCATCAAAATCTGTATCTATCGGACAGCCGTTTATATCAATAGAACCATAGGCATTGCGACTGGTACCAGGGCAATGGTCAAGCCCATCGGGAACCATATCGCCATCGGAATCTATCGAACAGCCATGCTTATCTACCAAGGCTCCGAGAACAGTTTCAGCACATCTGTCTTTGGAATCAGCGACTCCATCGCCGTCGGAATCTATCCCATTAGTTTTTTGAACAACTACTTGTGTTGGTGTCTGCCAGCTTTTGTCAGAAGTCCATTCTGTATTTTTGGCTCCGCCAAACAAAAATTTGAGCGAGACAAAAGCAGACATTTGATATTGATTACGATTAGACTTTACCAATGGGTCAAACTCGGCACCACCACCGGTCAGATAATCAAAAGTGACATCTGTAGAAAGCGTCCATTTTGATGACATATTATAATTGATGCCTAAAGCAGAACTAAAGAATAATTCCGAAGCATCGTAATCGACTTGTTCTTTGTGTAAACCTGTAACATTTATAACAGTATCGCCAAGCGGTTCCCGAACTTCCCAATTGAGAAGTCCTGTTCCGAGACCAAATTGTAAATTTAGTTTTGCATCAGGGTTATTTAATGATTTATAAAACATGACCGAATAGCGTGACGCTTCCCAAAACTGAGTCGCATGCAGCAAGTTTCCATTAAAGGCAAACATCGAATTTTTTGTACTGTCATTAAAATTTTCATGTTCGGTATAGCTGAACTCAAAAACATAGTTCTTTGATAAACGAAAACCTAAGACCCCACCAACAACACCTTCAAATGGCATAGTCAATGAATCATCAGCCGCTCCAGTAGGATGTGACAAGCCGCCACGGAAACCGACATAATAAGTGTAGTCGTAGCCATACGAAATGGAACTGAAAAGCAAAACGAAGCTAAGTATGTAGATTAGTTTTTTCATAGTCTCTTAATATAATTTTTTTAATTCTACGTCAGTGTAATACTTCTTGAGAATATTGTCAAATGTCCATCCCTCACGAGAGAGACCAATCGCACCGCACTGGCACATGCCCACACCATGGCCGTAGCCTTTGCCTGCGAAAGTCACCGCCTCTACATAGCCATCATTGGTGCGAGTTATCTGTACATCAAAATTTGCCGATGGAAGGATCAGATCCGGGTTTGATGTTCTCCCGATGACCCATCTGATACGATCTTTTTTAAACGTATAAATATCATTTTCAGTTTTAACCTGCAAACGATTTATACGACCACCCGGAGTACGGTCAATAATTTTAATATCTTTTATTTTTTCTATTCGTAAATCACGACCACGGTCAGATGACAGGTACTGCTCTATTCTACTGCGAAGTTGTTTTTCGGTGAAGTGTTCTTTCCATCTGAAATACTTTGACCATGAACAAGCATCCCCATCGGTAACCGCTTTGAGGTATGGTGATTCTTTTCGTTCCCACACTTTTTCTATATCGTCAGTCATTCCACCACAAGTAGAATGGTAATATGCGGTCACATATTTATCGTTGGAGTAAAGCACCTGCCCTGCGGTTTCGTCGATAGCTCTATTGACAAGCTTTAGCTCAACCGATGCACCACCGTAGACCTGATCTATAATCGAAGATTTCATGTCGTATGGTTGGTTGGCGTACTGTTTGAGATGTGCCATCGCATATGTTCTGGCAGCAACTGCCTGAGCTTTGACTGCTTCAATTTCTGATTCTTTACGTTTGCCTAGTTCCGGCGGAACAACTCCGCGAAGGTAATCTTCCATATAGATAATATTTATCAGTTTCAGATTACCACCATCGGGGAGAAATTTCATAATGCCACGATATTTTTTATCAAGCACGATAAGTTTATTATTATTTCCTCTCGGAAGAATATTTATCTCATCAAGACGTTCGGCTATAATATTGTTTTTCGAATTAATGACTTTTACAAAAGTTCCTTGGTTGACAATCCGTACCGGTTGGGCAACATAGTAAATCGACTGTTCGCCATCTTTGAGACATTCAATCGCAAAAGAACCTTCGGCAGAAATTATCGATTCAGATTTGTTTTCTTCGAGTAAGACCCGCACAAAAGGAATACGAATATATTCGCCATTTTTTTCTTCCTGTAAACCCGGGACTCTGGCGCAACTCCAGACCAACGCCATAAGACAAAATGCTGTTCCGAGCCGAGCCAAATATTTTAATGCTTTATCCAAAGATGTTCCTTTCTAACCTTTCACCGGCGGTAACGAAATTTTGCCGAAGATAGGATTAATATTACTCTTTTGGGGAATCAATAACGACTCGCCACGCAAAGCAGATTCACCCATGACCGCATAGGCAACTGCTTCCACAAAATCACCATCTATGCCAAGAGAGTCAATATTTAAAATCTGACAATTCGGAAAATATGATTGTATTCTTGCTACTAAGAAGATGTTCTTTCTTCCGCCTCCGGTCAAATATAACTTTTCAATTTTTTTACGGTGTATAAGTTTTCCTATTGACTGAAAAATCGAAAATGCAGTGAACTCTACCGAACTT
>JAJRSF010000057.1 GCA_024278935.1 Candidatus Zixiibacteriota bacterium | reverse complement strand
CATAATTACGACTGAGTTTAAAACATAAAACAATATCCGATAATTTTTCTTTTTTTTGTTATTAAATTCATAATTCTATTGCTACTCCTTACGTTCTGCCTTTCTGTAGTTTACATTGGGTAGCCCATCCTTTAGGGCTTGTTGAAAAAGCCTCTATTTTGTGGTCAGGTTTATTTTTATCTCTGATATATTGATAATAATAATTCTCGTTTAAAATATCTTCTCAGTAAGCTCCAGTTTCTTTCTAAAATGTCTTGTAGCAACTTTAGATTCGGTAAATAATACAATAAAACAGCACACAACCGTTTCAAATTCATTACGGTCGCTATCAAAAATGATTGTATCAACATCTTAGACAGACCGCGGCGCCATGCCCGACGTAATCCATGCCACTCTTTCGCTTCACCAAAGATTCCCTCAATAACAGGTGCTCGCGATTTGTACAACCTCTTAAAACTATCGGTCTTACTGTCGGCTCGAAGATGTATCAAAGAGGCATGATTGGAACTTACTTTTAATGTACGACGATCTGATTTGGTACATTGATTTTTAAGTGGGCATATACGACACACTGAACGAAGTCCCGCATATACACGTTGTTTCGGACGACCATGTACACCACCAATTTGTTTTAAAATAGATTCCGCAGGACAGATAAAAACATTCTGACTCTTGTCATAAATAAAATCTTCCGTTGTAAAAATTGTTTCAGTCCGTGTCTTGGGTGGAGGACTTACAAGACGAATTCCTCTATCAAGCATCTTGCGACAGTTCTCTCCACTACTGTAAGCAGCATCAGCACAAACTACTTCAGGACTCGTATGCAGACTCTTGATTGCTTTATCTATAACTTCTACCGCACTGTTATGTTCGGAACTATTAGCAGGAGTCACTGTCAAACCGACTATAACACGATTCTTACCATCGGCGACAGTATGTTGTTTATACCCGGGCTTTATTGTGCCGTCAGGGAAACGACCAAATCGAGCATCTTTGTCAGAACTATCTGGTTTGCTTACTTGGCGTTTATCTATATCAGCACGAATTGTGGTCGCATCAACATGAAGTACTTTACCCTCTATCAAACCACTCTTTTGACACTGAGAGATAGAACGTTGAAACAATTCATTAAAAACTTCATCTCCAAAACGGTCAAGAGCTTTTGATAAAGTTGAATGGTCAGGTAACTTCTCATCTAAATCATATCCGATAAACCAGCGATAGGCTAAATTGACTTGTACCTGACGCATTAAATTACGGACATGAGTGATACCGTCCATTGCCTGAATTAAAAAGAGACGGATAATTACTTCGGGGTCTACTGAGGGACGACCATTTGTTTGGCAATAGTTCTCTTTGACTATTTCATGGATGAAATCTAAATCTAAAACCTTATCTAAACGACGGAGATAATGATCTTTGGGGATAAAACTTTCCATTGGAGGAAGTAGCATCATCCCATAACCGGTTTTTTCTTTTTTTGTCTGCATACATATATACTATTAATTTCATAACAAGAAAGCAATACCTTTTTCAACAAGCCTTTTAGGGTGGGCTTCTATTCTATCTTGAAAATTTCCACACCCCAAGGGGTGTGCCACCGTCTCTTCAAATTCACTTAAATTTATTTTCCAAAAATTGATTTCCCAAGTTCATCTACCATTT
>JAJRSF010000056.1 GCA_024278935.1 Candidatus Zixiibacteriota bacterium | reverse complement strand
CTCGCATGGTACAAGCTGCCAAGAAGATTTTGTTTGAAGAGATCGCACAGGTTACTCTCATAGGAGATTTAGCAAAAATTGAACCACTTGCCAAAGAGCATGGTTTAAATCTTGCCAAAGTTGAAGTTATCAACCCAACCCACTCTCCTGACTTTAATGCATATGTTGCTGATTTCATGGAGATTCGGAAACATAAAAAACTAAGCCTTGAAGATGCCAAAGCGACTATCGCCAAGCCTCTCTTTTTTGGAGCTATGCTTGTTCGTCACGACAAAGCTGACGCTTCGGTTGCAGGTGCTGTTAACACAACAGGCGATGTAATGCGAGCTGCGATTTCTGTCATAGGTTTAAAAGAAGGTATCAACACAGTCTCAAGTTGTTTCATGATGACTCTTCCGAAGTACCGTGATGAACACAACAAAGTTTTCCTTTATGCCGATGGTGCTGTTATGCCAAACCCAACAGCCGAGCAGTTAGTTTCTATTGCTGCCTCGACTGCCGATACAATGAGAAATTTATTGGGCATGGAACCAAAGATTGCATTCCTTTCTTTTTCAACCAAAGGATCTGCATCGCATCCTGATGTAAACAAAGTCACAAAAGCGGTCGAAATGTTCAAAAAAGAATATCCTGATACTATCGCCGACGGTGAGTTCCAGCTCGATGCTGCAATTGTACCGGAGGTCGCCAAATCAAAAGCACCAGACTCTACCTTAGCTGGTGATGCAAATATTTTAATTTTCCCTGATTTAGATGCCGGTAACATTGGCTACAAACTTACCCAGCGTCTTGCCAATGCTACTGCCACAGGTCCTATAATTCAAGGACTAGCCAAACCCGCAAATGATTTATCGCGCGGATGTTCTGTTAATGATATCGTAGATGTAACAGCGATTGCTGTTTTAATGAAAGGATAAATGATGAGTGTCAGCCAATTAGCCAGAGAAATAAAAGAATCACCAACACTTGTCTTTAATGAAAAAGCTCGGATTTTACGAGAAAGAGGCGAACCAGTTATACATCTTGGTTCAGGCGAACCAAAGAGTAAAACTCCATTTGACGCAATCATGAGTTGCACAGCAACATTGCGGACTGCCAATATTCACTACACTTCAACCGAAGGCATTCCACCTCTTTTGAAAGCAATTTGTAGATACACCGAAGAGCATTACGCCAAAGTAATTATGCCTGAAAATATCTTAGTTTCATCAGGTGGAGCAAAACAGGCAATTTTCAACCTGATGATGTCAATTATAGACCCACAAGATGAAGTTATTATTCTAGCTCCATATTGGGTGAGTTACACCGAAATTGTCAAGATGGTACATGGCATTCCAGTTATCGTGACTCCTGAAGATGGACGGTTTGAGCCTAGATTCGAAGATATTACAAAAGCTGTAAGTTCTTATACCAAAGCGATTATGGTCAATTCTCCCAATAATCCATCGGGCTGTATTTACTCCGATGAGTTAATTGCTAAATTGGTAGATTTTTGTGAGACTAAAGGAATCTATTTAATAATGGATGATATTTATCATCAGCTCTATTTTGGCAAGACTAAACCAGTTTCTGTATATAAATATTCTCATAAAAGTATTGACAATTCCAAAATAGTTGTTATAAATGGTATCTCCAAGGCTTATGCGATGACCGGCTTTAGAATCGGTTGGGCGATTGCTAACAGAGAAATAACACTAGCAATGAGAAATGTATCAGCACAAAACACTTCTTGTCCGTCGGTGGTTTTACAATCGGCAGCAGTTGGAGCGTTGACTGGTATCCAGAGTGGAGTCGAGTCTTTACGGCTCACACTTGAAAATAATAAAAATATTATGATGAGAGAATTAAGAGCTTTTAATGGTGTAAAAGTCAGAGAACCGCAAGGAACCTTCTATTGTCTGCCCGATTTTTCAGCATACAGTAATTCGTCGGTAAAACTTTCCAACTTCCTGCTTGAAAAAGCGTTGGTTGTCACAGTTCCCGGTGGAGAATTTGGTTTTGAAGGACATCTTCGGCTAAGTTATTGCGTATCGATAAGTGATATTATCGAAGGGATCGCACGGATTAAATGGGCTCTTGATTTAAACTCACCAAATGAAATTTATATTGGTGAAAGAAAAATGAGAAGGAATTGGAAATGACCAACGACATTTTAAATGTTAAAACCCCGGCGTTAGATCATGCAAGTGCTTTAAAAAGTGAATACGGTTTAGACAATATCGGTCTAAAAAACCTGAACCGTGTCTATTGGAACTTAACCCCTGAAGCTTTATATGAAGAAGCTATTTTCCGCAGTGAAGGTAAAATCTCTCATAAAGGTGCATTTATAGTTAACACTGGTGCCCACACAGCTCGCTCGGCTAAGGATAAATTTATTGTCAAAGCGTCGCCATCGGAAGATCATATTGATTGGAATCCCGGCAACAGACCTATGACAAAAGAAAAATTTAATGCTGTCTATCAAAGAATGCTTGGGTTTTTACAAGGTCGTGATCTGTTTGTCCAAGATTGTTATGCCGGTGCTGACCCTACCTATCGTATGCCGATTCGTATTATAACTGAGTATGCATGGCACTCTCAGTTTGCCCGCAACATGTTTATCCAAACGGAAACAATTGAAGAAATCGGTAAATTTATTCCTGATTTTACTGTCATGTCGATTCCATCTTTTAAAGGAATGCCTGAAATTGATGGTATCAATACGGAAACATTTATTCTTCTGAACTTTGAAGAAAAAATTTGTATCATCGGCAATACCGGATACGGTGGCGAAATTAAAAAATCTGTATTCACTGTTTTAAATTATCTTCTCCCTCTCCAAGGTGTACTGAGTATGCATTGTTCAGCTAATGTTGGTGACGACGATGACTCTGCTCTCTTCTTTGGATTATCAGGAACAGGCAAAACAACATTATCAGCAGATCCCAAACGTGGATTAATCGGCGATGATGAACATGGCTGGTCTAACAAAGGTGTCTTTAACTTTGAAGGCGGATGTTACGCAAAAGTTATCAACCTCTCCCCATCTGCAGAACCTGAGATTCACGCCACAACCGAAATGTTCGGCACGATTTTAGAAAATGTTGTCTTTGATCCGAAGACTCGTCTTATTGATCTAGATGATGATACTCTTACTGAAAATACAAGAGCTGCTTATACGATAGAAAATATTTCGAATTCAGTTCCTGACAAAATGGCTGGTCATCCTAAAAATGTAATTATGCTCACATGCGATGCTTCGGGCGTTATGCCTCCAATCGCGAGACTTACTCCTGATCAAGCGATGTACCACTTTATTTCTGGGTACACATCAAAAGTTGGTGGAACCGAAGTCGGCTTAGGCAAAGAACCTGAAATTACATTCTCAGCCTGTTTTGGCGCTCCGTTTATGGTGCATCATCCATACAAGTATGCTAAAATGCTCAAAGAAAATATCTTAAAGCATGATGCTACTTGCTGGATTGTAAATACCGGTTGGTCCGGTGGTCCTTACGGGATTGGCAAACGTATGTCGATCAAATATACCAGAGCATTATTAAACGCAGCCTTAGAAGGCAAACTTGACAATGTTGATTATTACAAAGATCCGGTGTTTGGATTTGAAGTTCCTAATCATTGTGAAGGTGTTCCAGATGATGTTTTACATCCGGTTAATACTTGGGGAGACAAAAAAGCATTTGAAGAAAAGTACCTCACTCTTGCTGCTCTCTTTATTGAGAACTTCAAAAAATTCTCCGAAAGTTGTCCTGACGGGCTTATTGAAGCGGGACCAAATAAAGATGCTAAGTTAAATTTATAATTTAAATTTTCACATAGTTCTTCAAAGCAGAATCAATTTTGGTTCTGCTTTTTTTTATGCAAAAAAAAAGGTTCAACCAAAGTCGAACCTTTTAATATTTTTATATACCTTTTTGTTACAACGAATTTAATTAGCTCGTTGTTCTTTATTCTCAGTATTCTCAGCACCTCTGGTGAGAACAAGTGAGTAGTTGCCCTTTAATATTTGACCAACTACGGCAGTAAATTTTGACGTATTCAGTATTTGCAAACTATAGGCGTGCCAACTATCTTTTTCACCTAATGGAGCAAAAATTTCTTCTTCTTTTCGTTTCGGCATAATGTCATTCTCCCTATTAAATGTTCATCCCCCCATCATGTTTGAAGTCATTGTTTTATTCACAATTATTATATATGACAGTGATGAAAATTAGGGACTACAAAAGTTACTTTAGAGTATCACCTCCTAAAACAAGTTTAAGATATTTAATACATGCTTTACATATAGTACGTAAAAAAGTAATAAGATTATAATTTATTTCTGTTTAGCTCATTGTTCTGAATTGTTTCAACTAGTAGTTTTTTGACATACACCTAGTTTGTGATTATTTTGTGTAACTTTTTGATAGCACGATGTTTATAGATATTTACCACCTGTTGAGTAACTCCCAATATTTGAGCGATTTCCCTCTCAGTTTTCCCAACAAGATAATATTCGATAACTTCTTTTTGACGTTTAGATAATGACCGTTTTATATGCCATTTCAACTTTGATTTGAATTTATCAAGCGATGTGAGCTTCATAAGTTCTTCAGAATTACGATGATAGGCTGAGTTTTCACCTGAAAATGATTCCAAGAAAAGCTTATCAACTCTTACCTCGGCATACTGATATTCTTTTCTCTTTTCCATAGCTGTAAATTCTTTTCTTAGTAGTTTAACTTATACTCTTTGCGTATTCTTGACAATTCTTTGAGTGAGATAGAAAACTTTGATGCTGTCTCTTCGCGAATTTCACTCAGGGCAATTTTCTGTTCATAAGTAGAAAGATCACCCGGTAAGTTAGTATATCTTTTTTTATAATAGCGATAAATTTTTTCGTGTTGAGAAAGCTGGGTCGGTTTCTTTTTCTTTTTGGCTACTGTAGTCGTTTTTTTAGAAACAGCTTTATTCAAAGTAGTTATTTTTGCTGATTGTTTATCTATAATATTTTCTAATGAATCAAGTTGAGTTTCATATGCATCGGATTTATCGGTCAGAGTAGATTCAAACGATTCTTTGTTAGCCAGAAGAACTGTACCGAGTGAGTCTATACTATTTTCAAATCTGTTTACATCAGTTTTATTTTCAGATTCAACATCGGACTTTGCTTTATCATACACCGCATCTTCTTGGGCATAATCCTGTAATGTTTTCACATAGCTGACACCGGCTAATAAAAGAAAAAAAGCAAATGCGATCAAAATTTTTCGAAACATCTATAAATCTCCATATTTTATAAAAAAAGGATATTAAACTTCCCTACGAAGGTCAAGTTTTAACATTTTAATTAATATTTTGGAATACAAGCAGATGTTATCCTGTTGCGACAGAGCTATTTACTTCTTGATACGTAAAGTAAGAAATACCCAAGGACGGATCATAGACCACCATCCGATAAATGGTTTGATCTTGGTGTAATTTTTGCCCTCTTTTGGGTAGACCATAGAAACGGGAACTTCAACGACCCGAAAACCTGTTTTGATAACTTTGAAATGTATATAATATTCCATCTCATATTGACCGAGCCATTCCTGATGAATGTCGATCTGTTCATTTTCAAATATAGAAAGTCGATAAGCTCGGAAGCCGCAAGTTATGTCAGTCCCTTTGAAACCTAAAATCAGATTTGTCATTCCGGTAAACAGTTTGATTGCGATATTTCGGAACGCAGGAAGATGCGGGGCATCTCCCCCATCGAGATACCTCGACCCCTGCACATAGTCAGCAGAATTATTTTGGAGAGGCTCAATAAGTCGGTTAATCTCCGATGGAAGCATCTTGCCATTACCTGCCATAATAACTATCGCATTGTAACCATGGTCATTTGCGTAAGCAGTTGCAGTACGAATCCCGGCTCCAACGCCTAGATTGGTAGTATGATTTAAGTAGGTTAGATTTTTCTCTTTTAAAAATTGTTCAGTCTTATCAGTAGAGCCATCATTGACAAAAAGAATATCATAGTTTTTTTCTTTTGGAAAATCTGCATACAGCTTTTTAAGTTTTTCACCCTCATTAAAAGTAAGGACAGTAACGAGAAATTTCAAAGTCGGCTGCATCATCAGATATTATTTCGCTGAAACTATTCCATCATCAAGTGTATATGAATTACCGCATGAACAAGTAAGCTCCGAAGTTTTTGAATCAGGTAAACGCTTCCCGCATTTGCAAACATAGCCCGCAAATTGCGCCGGGTTGCCATACCAAATTGTATGGTCAGGTATATTTTTTGTCACCACAGCACCGGCACCAATGAAAGCATATTTACCTACCGTATGCCCTGCGACAATCACCGCGTTGGCTCCGATAGTAGCCCCTTGCTTGAGAAGAGTCTTATCAACTTCATCATGATAGACTTTACTCCGAGGATAAATGTCGTTGGTGAAAACAGCACTAGGACCGATGAAAACATCATCCTCGATAACCATCCCATTCCAAAGTGAGACCGAATTTTTAACGGTGACTCTATCGCCGATAATAACTTCGCCTTCGATAGAGCAATGGTCGCAGATATTGCAATCGTCACCAATTTTAGCACCGCTTAAAATATTACAAAACGCCCAGATACGGGTATCATCGCCTATATTTTCAGTCGCTACTAAAGCAGAATGATGTACAGAATATTTTTTAGACATTAGAGTTCGATCACTTTCCCATTCGCTTTGATAGACTTGTTGGCAGCTTCCAAAATCTGCACTACTCGAAGTCCTGCTTTACCGTCGGTCAATGGAGCTCTGCTTTCTTGAATCGAATCATAAAATTCTTGTGCGATATTTTTGAGTGCTTCGGTGATTGCAATCTGTGGGGCTATCATATCACCGGTACGGTACTGGACGAGCATGTCATAAATTTGTTCTTTATCTTTGACAATATCAACACCCTTGTCATAAATCTTTACTTTCTCAGATGGTTCCATATCGTCATAGATAATCATTTTACGAGAACCTGAGATAATCGTCTTGCGTAATTTTGCCGGAGATAACCAATTGACATGAATATGCCCGAGGAAATTATTTTCATAATAAATAGAGATATAGGCGATATTTTCAATACCAGAATCAAAGTGAGCCATCCCGGTTGCTGAAATCGCAACGGGCTGTTTCTCTATGAGATAATCCATAATTGAAACATCGTGTGGAGCTAGATCCCAAATTACGTTTACATCATGTTGGAAAAGTCCAAGGTTAACCCGCACAGAATCGAAATAATATAAATCACCAAGCTCACCTGAATCAATATATTTTTTTATCGTCTGCACAGCTCCGGTATAAATAAAAGTATGGTCGACCATAATCTGCAGATTTCTTTTTTCGGCTTCTTCAATCAATTGTTCCGATTCAGCCACTGTAGCAGTAAAAGGTTTTTCAAGCAAGACATGCTTTCCATTTTTAAGTGCTTCCATAGCAAGCGGAAAATGGGTCGAGACCGGCGTTGCAATAACGACCGCATCGATATCTGTAGCTCGCAATATTTCATTTGCATCTGTTGTAAGATTTTTTATAGACGGAAACTGTCTGGCAATACAATCTAATCGTTCTTTTCTTTTATCTGATACCGATACAACAGTTGTATCGTTTAATGCATTAAAATTCCGAATTAAATTCGGTCCCCAATAACCACAACCAATGACACCTATATTCATAACGACCTCTAATAAACTTTGAATTCCCCGCTAGGAGAAAAATGTATTAAAAACAAATTGTACCGCCCGGACTGTCGACCCGCCGATGGAGATAAGTCAGTCGACATAGCGACATCTTCTAAATTACGTTTAATATAATATGAAATCACATTTTTGGATAGATATTTTACCGGATACTTTATACGAGGATCACCCCGATGTACATACCGTTCAACCGAAGTAAACCGTATTGCCGGAATATAATGTTCTGCTTCGTTCGTTTCAAAACTTCCGTACAGATTTATAAAATTATTCTCTTCTATAAACCGTTCATTAATAGCAATCGAAACATCAAGATACCCGTTTTTGTTCAATAGCTCGCTGATTAGATCATAGGCAACAGGGATAATTGCATACTGACGGAACTCCTCAATTTCAAGAGGGGTATACATTGAATAAAAACGATAAGTAGGTTTCGGATAAAACAGATCACGTAAAGGCGGTTTTCCTCCGACGTATTCCTGCTCTACTCCGCCTATTGAAACGGTAAAACTATTTTCACGCCCGGCACCGGAGTTCACATCAATGACTACTGCATACAATCCCGGATCGTTTTTCAAATTTGTTTTATCTATATAAATTCTGCTTCCTGCTTTCATATCTGTATTAGATAAAGTGCAAGAGAACTCTGACCATTCTGCTCGAGAGAGAACAGTCGAATAGAAACCGCAAATGAGAATCAGAGATGAAACTACAGGAAGTAATAAAATTTTGGTTAGTGATTTTTTCTCGACAAAGATTTTTGATATGACAAACATTGCATAAAAGCAGATTGATATTAATATGATAACTACCGTAATAATTTTCAATTCTGTTAACTGCATCTGTAAGATTGAATTGAGGTATTCAAATTTCCAGAGTGAGACAATAAGTAGTCCTGCCATTGAATACAATATATTTTTCTTCTGCGGATTGTCAGATTTCAAAAACTAATATAGTTTCACGAAGAAATAGGAACTCGCTATAAATAACAGAGGCAAGACATTAAAACTATATCGCGAGACCGAGTGGAAAATAATATGTATCGATGTGTAGTACATCGCAATCAGAAGTATCCAAACTGCCGCTCGTGAATTATTAACGGTCAGCAGTATCAATCCGATTAACCCAGACAGCACAAGAAAAAGATGCACTTTCTCCCACCCACTGGATGAAAGTATGTACGGTTTTTTAAAATCATTCGCTGACTTACTCCACATACGCTCAAACTTTTTCGCAAGCAAGCCGACATAACCAAGTTTATCATTGCTAATATGTTCTGTTATCGAGTATTTCCAGAATTCTTTTTCTACTTTGTCTAAATCGTAACCTTCGTAAATGATATTTGATGACTGCCGTAAGTTCGCTTCTTTATACGATGGGTCTCGTAATGTCAACTCGCCATATTTAAACGACGCTACAGACATCCAGTAAATACCTATGATTGCGAATGGTATAAAAAACTTAACGAGCTTTGGAATCATCATGCGGTACGACATTTCAGATTTTGCATACCAAATAAAAGATGCGATAAACGGAAAGACTAACAGAAGTGCTGTTGGTTTATTGAGTAATAACAACCCTGATGCTAAACCAGCATAAAGAAAATAGTTGTTATGCTTTTCATCGACTCCTCTAATCATATAATAAATTGCAACAAGCATTAGCAAAGTCGTCGATGATTCCAAGAGCATCATAGTAGTCAATAGTGTGAATGGAAAATATAATGCGTATAACAGACCGGCAATAATAGCACTTTTTTCCCCAATCAGCCTAACCGCAATCCAGAGTACCATTAAGTTTGCAAGCAGATCAAGAAACATATTAAACAGGCGTAACACAAAAAAATCATTTGTCGGTGATAGAGTCATGAGCAAACCACACGCAAGTGGATATAGTGGTCCTCCGATAAATATCTCATTTCGTGCTTCAGTAAGCGTGAACGGTTGATATTTTAACCATTCAATCTGCTCCCCCTGGATATATTTATCAGTATAATGTTTGAACCGTTCCCTGTCTTGATCTTCCGTTTGAAAAGCAACATCACCTGAAGAATCAATGTATGAAATAAGTCCTATCGATGCTCCCACGTATCTTCGGGCGTCCCACATAACAGGAACTATATCGCCAAAGATTAGAAATCCAAACCTGAACAGAATGGAAATAATGAGAACTATCTGTATTTGTTTACGAAAAGATAAACCAGTCATAAAAATAATTTTCTTTTACATACTTTTTTCGGCGGTTTCTTCGAGTTCTTTTAAAGAGAGATGTTCTTTTTTCAAGAAGTAAAAACCCATAAGGGTGATAACAATATATTGAGTTGCATGTAGTACTAAAGCACAAGCTCCTGCCTCTTCCCCTGAAATCCCATACAGTCCCAAAGAGACAACTACGCCATAATGGTAGACACCTATAAAACCAGGGGTCGATGGTGCCATGATAAGTATAGAGACAACAACAAGCAGTACAAAAGTTGCTTCAAAAGGAATATCAAATCCGAATGTCATAAAAACAAAATAGTTAGACAGTCCCATAAAAATCCAGAGCAGCAATGTCTGGGCGCCAACGGCAAGAACCGCTTTTATGTCTGTGAGAAATTTTAGCCCATCGGCAAATTTATCAACAATCGATACTATCATATTTCGAATTTTTTGAGGTAAGAAAAAGAGATACTTGGACATCATCTGCCCTATACGCTCCGGCTTGTGTGCCACAATAAGCATACTGACAATACCAATGAGTGCCACAGCAATTGCAAAACGAGCACCATAGATAATTTTTGTTCCAAATTCTAAATCAGTCTCTAGCTGTGATTGCAGATTATCGGAGAATAACATTATCGATCCGAAAATAAGTAACAATGCTACAAGGTCAAAAATCATTCTCTCAACAAATATTGTTGCAAGCGATGCTGATTTCGAAATATCTTTATCCTGTGATGACAACGAATAGGCTCGTACAAATTCTCCAAGACGAGCAGGTAAAACATTGTTTGCCATAAAGCCAACACAAGTACCTGCCAAAAGATTTTTAAATTTCACATCTTTGATAGGAGCAAGCATGAACTTCCACCTAAAAGCTCTTTGATACATAGCAAAAACAATTAAGAGTATATTTGGAATCAACCAGAAATAATTTGCATTTTCTAAAACCGTAACGAGCTTCCCAAAATCAATACTTCCGAATACTTCATAGATTAAGAAACCCGTTACTAACAATCCGATAAACAGATATATAATTTTTTTAACTTTTGAAGTCATTTACTTTTATTCCACGATTTTAATAACAAGTTCTTCAAATTTTTTGGCAGCCGAATCCCAGTTAAATTTTTCAGCCCATAGCAGACCATTTTTCTCAAGCTCAATTCGTTTTGCTGAATCAGTTAAAATAATCATTAGTTTTTCAACAAGCTCTTCGATATTTCCATACTCATATAAAAATCCGGTTTCATCATCTTTTACAGAATCTCGTAACCCCGGAGAATTTGCCGCAACAACAGTTGTTCCAACAGAATTTGCCTCGATGTTTGTCAGTCCCCATCCTTCTTTCAGTGATGGCAGCACAGCTACATGCGACTTCCGAAGCCGTTCGACTTTTTCTTCACTTGAGACATACCCGGTAAATAAAACAGAGTCTTGCAACCCGATAGACTCAGTCAGTTTTTTTAATTCAGCAACATAATCACCATCACCGACAATTGTCAACTTGGCGTCAGGCAATTTTTCTTTTACAATTTTGAACGCTTCAATAAGATGCTGCACCGATTTATATTTTTTTATACGTCCAAGATAAAGTACCGATGGATAGTCATACTTTTTTACAGAGGCATCATGAGCATACAATTCTCGATTGATGCCACAATGAATAATCGAAACATCTTTTTTCGGAACACCACGCGAATACATATCTTCAGCTGTTGACTCAGAAATCACATTGTAGTGCTTCCCTTTATAAACCGATACCAGAGGTTTTTCAGCCAGATAAATATATGTAGCCAAAATAAAATTGGTTTCATGAAAGACAGTAGTTGCAAAAAGATGTGGGATGACGACTAATGTTTTCAAATCAAGATACCACGGAGTGTAAAAAGGAATTTTATTTATATCTTCGACTAAAATATCAAATTTTTCTTCTTTAACTAATTTCTTTAGATGCGATGGAGCTATCAGATTAAAATTATATCTATTGCCTCGACGAATAATTCTCACACCCTCGATAGTTTCTTCAGGCGGACAATTTTCATAGCCGGAACAAAACAATGTTACATCATGGCCGTAGCTCACTAAACGTCTGAGTAGTTCTTCAAGATGAACTTCAGCACCTCCCCCCAACGGATTCTGTAAGTCATTCCAATTTAGAGCAAGTATTTTCATCGTTTCGTATTATTTCTATTTAATCGTTCAAATTCTTTATCTATTGAATTCAGCAAAGCATCCATCTGAGGGTCTGGCGGATTATTATCAATCCAAGTTTGTACAATTTTTTTCATTTTTTCAGGATATTTTAATTCAAAATATAACCGCAACAATTCATCAAACGCTTTCCGAAATGTAGGGTCCTCGTTGAGCACTGCCTGATAAGTTGTTTCTGCTTTCTCTAGTTGATTCGCTCTAAAATAAAGCCTGCCTAAATAAGTTCGGAGAATTTTTTTATCAGCATATCTATCCGTTTCAATCAACTTAATAAGTTTTTCATCAGAATGATTCTCACTATATAATTCAGCAAGATAATAAATAGCATCGATAGTATGCGGTACATCTCGCACAGCTCGTTCAACTAACTGTTCGGCTCGTTCGTTCTCGCCTGCATTTTGTAAAGTATCAGCAACACGAATAAAAGTTCGGGCAAAGTTTTTTGTCAACCGTAATGTCGTTGCATCTTTATAAATTGTCGTATCAGAAATCCCCGTCAACCTCATCCGATCACTGTCTAACAAGAAAGCCAATGTTGAGTCGATATCAACTTTTGGACCTCCGCCCTCTCTTTTCATCTGCCACGCCATACCACGTAGTGACATAAGTGAATCAATTTCTCTTCCATAAAACTTCCATCGGCTTTCCGGAACTGTAACAGAGAAATTTATCGGTCTTGTTGCAAAATTTTGTTTGATGATTTCAGAAACAACTTGGTCTGACATACCAAAATAATTTCCGTTTTGATCTCGGTAAGGTCGCATATTGTCAACTTGGCTTTCACTCCAACTTGTTTTCACACCTAAATTCGTAGGAAGTTGTTTGATATACCATTTAGTATTTGCAAGCGACAAATTTACTACTGCCACATCGGTCCGAATCCCATAGACATCCTGTAAACACCAAAGTGTAAATGTATCGTTATCACCTACCGTGAATAAAACAGCATTTTTATCGGCTGATGTTAGAAGGTTCCAACCATAGTCAAAAGCGATATAATTATTTGCTCTATTGGCAATCGAATAGTTGCTCGAGAGTGCAATTATTGGCGACAAGAAAAGCAATGACGATACGACAGTTATTGGCACGGTCAAATTTTTCAAATGCTTAGATGACCACTCTTTGATTGTGTAGACTATATATGATAAACCAATTCCAATTGCTAAGCCAAAGAAAATAAAAGCCGGAGTAAAGAAATAGTCACGGTCACGAACTTCAAGATAGTCTTGTCCTGTTTGCGGATGCATCCGAGTACCATCGGCAAAGTTCATATACAAAATCAAACCTATCGATGCTAAGAAAACTGCCAATAAAAATGGAACGCCTATCGATGATCGCAGCCTGACGACTTCCCATAATCCAAAAATTCCAAGCATAAATAACGGAAGGAATGAAACCCTTTTGGTTCCAAACTGTTCTTGAAAATAACCCCAGAAACCCATATGACGGTGTGTACCAAACTGATTTTGCCACGAACCTCTTCGCTTAAACATCCGTTCGGTCATCGACATAGAACCATATTGCTTTCGTTCGATATAATCTATCGTTGCCTGCATAGATGAACCGGGATTGTTCTCGTTCATAATTGGGTTCTGCTGAGATCGAATCGGGATATACAGATGAGTCGAGTAGCCGATAAATGCGACCACTACAATCATCAATGCATTTGTCCAACCCGGGAATTTTTTCGGGAGTCCTAAAACAATTATCAAAACCGATGCTATCAACATGCTCATAAAAAATGGTTTGACACCAATCATCACCAATGAAACTCCACCGATTGCAATCAGATTGAGCCAGTTGATCTGGTTTTTAAAACTTAATAAAAAGATAAAGATAAATATAGCTGTCAAAATCAAAAACGGTTTATAGGCATCAAAGCCATGGATAGGATATAAGAAAAGAATCATAAACGATGCGAACAGAGCAAACAATGAAGCTATCAAATGATGTTGTTTCACATCTTTACTGTCTCGACTTTTCCAATAGAGTGAGAAGGTATAAATCCCCGATGCCAGTAATGCTACAAAACCAAGGATCCCAGCTAAATGTAAATTTGAACTGATTGTTTGAAAGCGTGTGCTGTCAGCAACAACTAACAAATCGCCGATCAATGGCAACGATGATAATAGAAATCCAGCACCGACTATGGTATAAATCTTATCCATCTTTTCAAATGAGAAAATATAAAAAAGATAGAATAAAAATACTATTACAAGTGGAATATAAAAACCTATCTCGCCGGGCTTTGATGAAAAGGCAAAGATAAGATATAATTCAAAGAGGAAAAGTGTTCCAAACAGGTACCATACATTTTTTGTTGTCGATTTGTCTATGATAAAAAACATTGCAATAACAGGCAGAATTAAGAAAGTCGTCAGATGAACGCCTACCCCCAAAATGTTATAAAAAAGATTAGGTACATCAGCTTGTCAGCAAGAACTGTACCTTTATGCTCCCAATACATAAATGAAAGCCAAAACATTGCAGTCAGAAGCATCATCGACAAACCATACACTTCAGTTTCTACCGAGTTGTTCCAATTTGTCAAAGCAAAAGCAACAAAGCCTGCCGATGCCACCGCTCCCCCATAGACAATAATTTGATTCAATAAATTCTTTACAGGCTCAAGCGACAATCGCATGATTTGAACAGCTGAAAAATAGATAAACAGAGCTGTAAATGATGACGACACCACCGAAAGCAGATTTATCCGAACGGCTAAATCAGAAGCTATCGGTAAAATAGCAAATACTCGCCCAAGCAAAATATAAAATGGTGAACCGGGAGGATGTGGGATTTGGAGTTTTACGGCTGCAGCGATAAATTCGCCACAATCCCAAAACGATAAAGTTGGTGCCTTGGTGAGATTATAGACTGTAAATACGATTGCCCAGACAAATAAACCAACGATGAGATTGGTTTTATCTTTAAATTCTATCTTTTTATTCATTTAACTGCTTGTTTGGCAATAAATTCCAAGTTTTGATTTTTCTGAATTTTATCCAAATAATATACAAAAATTTTCAATTTGAGGCAAACCATTTAAGATTTTACCCAATTTAATTATTGTAGGGATTTAAAGTCGATTTGTTCCATAAAAATTTGATTTACTTCGACCTTATCATTCTTTTGACAAGCTGAATCTGCCCGGCGTGATATAAATCATGCGAAGAAATACCATATATCGTTTTGGTATAACTGACTTTAGAATTCTTTGGAGTTTTATACAATTTAGATTCAGGAAAATGTTCGATTGCTTCTCGTAGTCTAACATGATAATCTTCGAGTAATTTTAAATCTTCTTTCCAATCTTTGAGAGTTGGATTATCTGGAAGTTTTGGAAAATCGGATGGCTTCCGAGGGAACTCTCCTTTCTTTCCGCCTACTAAACGACGTAGGACAACATATTTCCAGTAAGCACAATGAAGCGTTATCTCCCAAATATTATGACGCTTGCCTTGAGCTCGATAAAGTAATTCAGGTAGCTTCAATCCTTTCAGCGAACCACGCAAATTTGTCCCATGCCATGCGGTTTGGTCAAACGCTTGGTCATAGATTTCTAAGAGTAGTTTAATTTCAGATGATACTTTCAGCATATACATTTCCTTGAGTTATAAATATATAGCATATATATTAATTCAGGAGCAATTAAAGTAAATTTATAATTATTTTTTATTCCATTCTTTAATTTTCATAATAAGTTCAGGAGCATACTCCTTAAATGTATTTTCAAAAGTAATCATATTTTTAATCATAAACTTAATCATATCGTCCCAAGTTTCTTTATCATATAAACTACCATCAATTTCAGTTTTGATACGACAAGCTCTTTTATCATCCAATCGTTCCCAAGTTAAATCAGTAGAAAATTTCTTTTCTATTTCTTCTTTGTTATTTTCAAGATGATCAAAAATGTTTTTATTTAAATCATAATTACCTTTATCTATGTATATTTCTGCTCTACCATATTTTAGCGATACTGCAAAATTTAAACCTAGTCCACCTATCCCCATTCCTGCACCTATCCAGTTAAATTTAGAAGAGCTGATATTTTGAAACAATTTAGATTTCTTATTCATTTCTTCTAAAAGACAATCCCAAAATTCTTTTCTATATACATGTCGAGTTTTAAGTTCTGACTTAGCACTTCTATCAGTTTGTGCCTTTTCAGCCATATTTATCATAAATTCTTCAGCATCACGAGTAGGTATAATCTGATCAAAAGTTAAGAAAAGTTGATTCTCTAATGAATATGGAGTAACTTTAAAGCATTGTATTTGCAAGTTATAATTCATCAACCAAAGGGCAGTCGACGTAACCTCTTTTCTAAATTTTGCTGCTACAAAAATAATTCGTTGAGTAAACCCGGTGTTTAATAAAATTTCTTCAAATTCTAAAGGTTCAAAAAACTCTGCTAATCTATCATTTGCTTTTGCTTCTATTCTATTTTTATCTAAATAATCTTGATATATTTTACAAATATTTTCTTTTGTTAGACCTGAACAATACGATGCATATTTTAGTGCTTGCCAAACAACATCTTTACCAGAATCATCTAACTTGTTTTCAATAATGACAAGATTACCCTCTTTATCTAAAGCAAGTAAATCCAATCTCTCATGGGTATCACTAAAACCAGCAAACTCTTTTTGAATTATGAGCAATTCTTCACCAACAGCAGTCGGATAATTAGCAATCCATTCCTGCAAATGATCTCTCTCCTTAAACCCTAATTCAGTAAATGTTTTTTCAGACAACTCTTTAATTCGATTGTTATCTTTATCGATTATGAACATCCAATCCTCCATTTTTAAAAAAGTTCTTAGTTATATAAACTATAAATAAGTTATTACATTGTCAACTAGTAGGTCAAAACATAATGCAATTAAAAAAGGCGGAACCACTAAAGGGTTCCGCCCTACAAAACATAATAAGATAATAGTCGCTTGCGACTTATTTCATATTTTTAATCAAATGATCGGCAAAAGCAGTTGTACCAACTTTTTTCGCACCCTTCATCTGACGATGTAAATCATATGTAACCGTTTTCTTATCAATTGTTTTCTGCATAGTCTTTCTAACCATGTCACCAGCTTTGCCCCAACCAAGATAGTCAAGCATCATAGCAGCAGATAAAATCACAGAACTAGGATTGATAACATCTTTGTCAGCATACTTCGGTGCAGTACCGTGAGTTGCTTCAAAGAGTCCAATATAGTCACCCATGTTTGCACCTGGAGCCATACCTAAACCACCAACTTGTGCAGCACATGCATCAGAAAGATAATCACCGTTCAAGTTTGGAGTTGCTAATACATCATATTCATCAGGGCGTGTAAGCACCTGTTGGAAAATAGAATCAGCAATACGGTCATTGATAAGAACTTTGTTTTTAGGCATTTTGCCTTTGTGTTTACCCCAAAGCTCATCTTCAGTCACAATCTTGTTACGGAATTCTTTAACAGCAAGTTCATATCCCCAGTCTTTGAAAGCACCTTCGGTAAATTTCATAATATTACCTTTGTGAACCAAAGTAACTGAACGACGTTTGTTCTTGATAGCAAATTCAATCGCTTTGCGAACTAAACGTTTTGTACCGGTTACAGAAATTGGTTTAACACCAAGACCGGAATCAGCACGAATAGATGTTTTCATATTTTCGTTCAACCAGTTGATAACTTTTTTAGCATCTTTGGTTCCTTTTTTCCATTCAATACCAGAATAGACATCTTCAGTATTTTCACGGAAAATAACAACATCAAGTTTTTCAGGATGTACAACCGGAGAGCCAACACCTTTGAAATAATTCACAGGACGAACACATGCGTACAATGTCATGATTTGACGAAGCGACACATTCAACGAACGGAAACCACCACCAACAGGAGTAGTCAAAGGACCTTTTAGTGCGACATAATAATGTTGGATAGCTTCGGTAGTTTCTTTTGGAAGCCATTCTTTGTAGATATCAAAAGCTTTTTCACCGGCGTATACTTCCATCCAAGAGATTTTTTTACGACCTTTGTATGATTTTTCAACGGCAGCATCGATAACACGAAGAGTAGCTTTCATAATGTCAGGACCAATTCCGTCACCCTCGATAAAAGGAATGATAGGATTGGCAGGTACATTTATTTTTTTATTTTTAACGGTAATCCGTTTTCCTTTTTCAGGAATTACAATATTTTTGTATTTTGGCATTTCTTTATTATCCTTATTACTTGACGACTTTTATTAGTTTTTTATATGTTGCAGCAGAACCTTGTAATGCTTTCAGTTCGCTTTTTGTGAGTTTTAATTCTAAGATTTTTTCAACACCTTTGGCACCTAAAACAACAGGAACGCCAATGTAGATATCTTTGATACCATATTGGCCTGATAAGAAAGCAGATGCCGGTAAAACTTTTTTCTCATCATTGAAAATTGCTTTACACATATCAACAGCTGCCGCAGCAGGAGCATAATAAGCGGAACCAGTTTTGAGAAGTTTTACAATTTCTCCACCGCCACCTTTGGTGCGTTCTGAAATTGCTTTGATACGATCTTTAGGCATAAGTTCTGTGATAGGAACACCGGCAACAGTTGTATAACGAGGAAGCGGTACCATTGTATCACCATGACCACCTAAAACCATTGCATTTGTATCAGACATTGCGACGCCTAATTCCATAGCGATGAAAGCACGCATGCGAATAGAATCTAAAACACCTGCTTGACCAACAACACGATTTTTTGGGAAGCCTGTTACTTTTTGCATATGGTATGTCATCAGATCAAGAGGATTTGAGACAACGATAACAAATGCTTTTGGAGCAAACTTTTTAATGTTCTTTGCAGCGATGCCAACGATTTCGGCATTTTTGGCAATCAAGTCTTCACGAGACATTCCAGGTTTGCGTGGGAAGCCAGCTGTCATGATTACAATGTCAGCACCTTTGATATCTTTATATTTGGTTGTACCCGTTACCATACAGTTGTATCCACGGACCGGACCTGCTTGTGTTAAATCGAGAGCTTTCCCTTGTGGGACACCGTCGATAATATCAAGCATAACAACATCGGCAAAATTTGCTTCTGCTAAATACATAGCACATGAGGCACCAACATTACCGGCACCAATGACTGCGATTTTTTTGTTCATTGCTTATTCCTTAATAGTTCCATTGTTTAATATAATAAATACCTAATTTTCTTTTATCAAAACTAAATGAGCAGCATCATATACTACTCCGATTTTCAATTTTTCATTCTTACAAAAAGCATGTTCAACATAGCCAGAAACATCCTCGATAGGAGTATAAAACAATTTTATTACAATGTCATCAGCCAATGTAGATTTTAAAAAGATATTAATATGTTTTCCGATTTCAATTACTCGTTTAAGTTTATGTGACCCAAATGTTAATTTCCCGTTTTTTGGTTTGTTCGTTTTTGCGTCCCAGTTTTCTGCCAATTTGTAGAAATGTTCAGAACCGATTCCATCTTTGCAGGCAGAACAAATGATAACCGCTCCACCCTCTTTGACAACTGCATGACAATTTTCCAACGCCTTTTGTGCTTGGTAAATCGACCTGTCAAGCGGGGTTGCTATTTCTAAAATAAGTAAGTCGTAGAGCGAAGAGCACTTATTGACATAGACAGCAGAGGCAGACTTAACCGCCTTTTCAAATGAAGATTTCAGCGAGCCAAAAAACAGATCGGAAATTCTGTTTTCTTTATCAGTAACAATTTGCAGAGAAATAATATTTGTCTGGTCTATCATATCAAGTATAGAATCCAGATGCTCCGCCATCGGATTGCCCTGAAGTTTTGTCGGAGAACAATCTAAAGAGTTAGCCAAATTATGGTTTCGCTCAATAGTTTTAAAATCCGCCAACCCGGGTACTAGAGACTTCCGACCTCCGGTGTACCCCGCAAAATAATGAGGCTCGACAGTATTAATTGTCCAGACTTTATCATGCGAGAATAATTTCTTGTTAAGAAAGACCTCTTCCCCAAATGTATCTTTTCCAATCGACTTAAGTTCATCGGCATTGTGACAATCATGAAAATAAAGCGACTCTTTTATCTCGTCATACAAATCTCCAAAAATTGTGATGCACTCTTTTTCCGATGGTAATTTATGAGTACCACAAGCGACTAAAAAAGTAGCCGATGAAAACTGTTTGGGAGAAAGTTTTTTGAACCATTTTAAAATAAGAGATGTGGGAGTAGATCTGTGAGCATCATTTACAACGATAAGAAGATTGCCAGAATTTAAATAAGATGATGCATCAGAATTTTTATAAGCCTCTGCAAAAGATGCAAAGTCTAAAGAATTGTCTGACGACAAAGGTTTGAATATGTCAACTTGAGATGATTCGGGAAAATCAATTTTTAGCGTATCATCCATGTATGCCAATGCGACTTCCTGCAACAGAAAAATCCTTTAAAAAAAAGCCGCAGTATTTAAATACTGCGGCTTAACATATATTAGTTAAAAAAGAATTCTATTTCTATTTTAGCATTTTCATCTGAATCAGATGCGTGTACCGAATTCTTTTCAATATCAACAGCTATTTCATAACGAATAGTACCACAGTCGGCATTCGCCGGGTTGGTAGCACCAATGCAAGTTCTCAAATCCAGAACCGCATTTTCTTTTTCAAGTACCATAGGAACAACAGGACCGGATGTCATAAATTTAACTAGGTCATCCAGAAATGGTTTTCCTTCGTGAACAGCATAAAATTTGCGAGCTTGTTCTTCGGTCAATCTGACCATTCTCATCTCAACAATTTTATAGCGTGCTTTTTCCAACCGACTGACTACATGACCGATAAGATTTCGTTCGGTAGCATCCGGTTTAACAATCAATAAAGTGCGACTCATGTGACTCCTTTTATTACTTTTTTATTTTCATCGCTTCATCGTAACCGATGTCGATAGCTTTTTTATTACGGTCTTCAGTACCACGAGGTGCACGAGCTAAAACAGCTTCGGTAAGTGCTTCTTTTGAGAACAAACCGGTCAAGGCACAGATTGCTCCTAATGCCATAACAGTTGCGACAACAATAGAACCAACTTCGTTACGAGCAAGACGGGTAAATTCTAAACCATAATAATCTTCTGTAGGTAATTCAGTAATTAAAGAAGTATCTACAATAAGTGTTCCATGATCTTTTAAATCACCATAATATTTATCTAGCGATTCCTGAGTCATTGCTAAGAGCAGATCAAGTTTCATCGCTTTTGGATAATAGATTTCATCATCAGAGATAACAACATCAGCTTTTGATGCGCCACCGCGAGCTTCCGGTCCATACGATTGAGATTGTACAACAGACTTATCGCCTGATTGACCAATTGCTTCACAGAGTACAACAGAGCCAAAAATCATTCCCTGTCCACCGGAACCTGAAAGGCGAATTTCAAATCGGTCGGTTGGAATCTCTATTTTATCAAGTATTTTTGACATAATTAGGCTCACTTCCCTTTCTGTACTTCGACAAGTTTTTGGTATTCATCACAGAACTCAGATTTGACAGCATCTTCATGAATCTTACCGATAACAAATTTACCTTCAAGTTCAGATGCTTCCATATTCTTTGCTTTACCAGTTGTAATAGAATTTTCTTTAAATTGTTCAAGCATCGCAGGAGCGTCACCTTTACGATTCAAACGACCGTAATATGTATGGCAGTTAGCGATAACTTCAACCAATGAAAATCCTTTATGCTCCAAAGCAGCAGTGATGATTTTTTCAAGTTGTGGATAATGATAGACAGTTCCTCTGGCAACATATGTAGCACCTGCTGACTTAGCTAAGTCGCAAGGGTCAAAATGTTTTTCAACATTACCGTATGGAGTAGTTGTCGAGAGAGCATCCGCTGGAGTAGTAGGCGAACCTTGACCACCGGTCATACCATAAGTATGGTTATTAATTAAGATACAGGTAATATCAATATTTCTACGACATGCATGAATAAAGTGATTACCGCCGATAGCTAAAGCATCGCCGTCACCGGTGATTACTACAACTTTCATCTTTGGTTCAGCAAATTTTACACCGGTCGCAAAAGCTAATGCACGACCATGCGCAGTATGAAGTGAATTGAAATCAAGGTATACCGGCATACGACTTGTACAACCAATACCTGAGACCATCGCAACTTCATCATTTGTGTAACCTAATTTATCAACTGCCCGAATAAAAGCGCCCATTACGATACCATTACCGCAGCCCGGACACCACACAGATGGGAAACTTTTTTGAGGTCTTAAATACTTCAGCATTACATCTGATTTTTGTTTCTCAGTAGTAGCCATTACAGCACCTCCTCAAGTTTTTCTAAGAGTTCCATAGGAGTAATAATTTCGCCATCGTATCTTTGTACAGTTTCAAGTTTTTTACTTGGGTCGAGTACTTTTTGAATTTCATGACAAATCTGTCCCATATTCATTTCAGCAACTACTACTGTATGACAGTTTTTAGTTGCCCTTTTAATCATTTCATAATCAAACGGCCAAATAGTGTAAAGCTGAATAGAACCAACTTTGGCACCGGCTTTCCGAGCAATTTGCATCGCTTGTAAAGCAGCCCGTGATACTGTACCGTATGAAATAAATACAACATCAGCATCTTCAACCAATTCAACACGACTTTTGAAAATCTCATCGGTGAAATGTTCAATTTTATTAAAAAGCTTATCTAATTTCTGAATAGTTTCATCGGTACGGTTTGTTGAGAACCCTTTTACATCATGAGTTAAACCAGTCACGTTGTAACGATACCCTTCACCATATGATGGCATAGGAGAAACTAAATTATCAGTCATCGCAAATGCTTCAAATTCTTCAGGTGGCACAGTTGGTTTCACACGGTCAAAAACTTCATGGTCACCTTTTTCAGGTAGTTCAATAATCTCACGCATGTGACCCATAACTTCATCAAGCAATACTGTTACCGGAGTACGGAAACGTTCGGCAAGATTAAATGCTCTGATAGTTTCAGTCAAACATTCACCAACAGTTGATGGAGCGATAGCGATAGCATTGTAATCGCCATGAGTTCCCCAACGTGCCTGCATTGTGTCAGCTTGTCCAACTTTTGTAGGCAAACCGGTTGATGGTCCCCCACGCTGAACGTTGACAACTACAATCGGTGTTTCTGTCATATACGCATATCCAAATAATTCAGACATGAGAGAATAACCGGGACCCGATGTTCCCGTTAATACTTTTCTACCGGTCACAGATGCACCGATGATTGCTGCGATAGAAGCAATTTCATCTTCCATCTGGATAAACCTACCGCCAAGTTTAGGTAGTTCTCTCGCACAGCCTTCGGCAATTTCGGTAGATGGTGTAATCGGATAACCGGCATAAACAGTCATCCCGGCGTAAATAGCACCTTCTACACAAGCTCCGTTACCTTGCAGTAATTTCTTTTGTTTATTAGCCATAATTTCTACCTACTTCACTGTTGAGGTTATACAAAAATCTGGACAGTGTACCCAGCAGATTGTACATTGTGTGCAGTCAGCCGGTCTTGTTTGTATAGGCCTTCCATCACGGTCAGGTTCAAAAATCTGTTGTGGACACAAAGCTATACAAATATTACAAGCCTTACACCAACTGAGATTTATATTCAGAGGTAAATTATTCTCTGAAAAATCATGTTTATTCTTCTTTTTTGGAGCAGCTTGTTGGCTGTCCTGATTGGCATCACTCATTTTATTTTCCTAAGTACATTTATTTTAATAAAATTATTTTTTCTTTGCTGTTTTTTTCTTGGCAACTTTTTTTGCCACTTTTTTAACACCTGTTTTATTCGCTTTCGCTTTTGCTTTTTCAGCTTTCAGCTTAATCTGCTCTTTAATCAAAACAGGAATTTCAGTTGGTGAATATGCTACAGGAACTCCAACTTTATTCAAAGCTTTAATCTTGTCAACTGCTAATCCGGAACCACCGGAAATGATAGCACCCGCATGCCCCATACGTTTCCCTGGAGGAGCTGTTTGACCTGCGATGAATGAAACGACCGGTTTTGTGACATATTTTTTTATGTATTTGGCAGCATCTTCTTCGTCGGAACCACCAATTTCACCAAGCATAACAATTGCTTTGGTAGAACGGTCAGCTTCGAATGCTTCTAGACAATCAATAAAGTTTGTACCGATAACTTGGTCGCCACCAATACCAACACATGTTGACTGACCCATGCCGGCAGATGTTAACGCCCAAATTGCTTCGTATGTTAATGTACCAGAGCGAGAGACAACTCCGATATTTCCTTTTTTCACAATAGAACCAGGCATAATACCAACTTTGGATTCACCCGGTGAAATTAGACCAGGACAGTTAGGACCAATCAATCTTGCGCCTTTTTCTTTTACATATTGATAGACTTTCATCATTTCATTAGCCGGAACACCTTCGGTGATACAGATAACTAATTTGATTCTAGCATCAATTGCTTCATAAATAGCATCAACAGCAAATGGAGGTGGGACATAAATTACCGATGTATTCGCTTTAGTTTTTGCGATAGCTTCTTCAACAGTATTAAATACCGGGATTGCTCCAACTTTTGAACCACCTTTACCAGGTGTAACACCGGCGACAACATTTGTACCATATCTTTTCATTTGTTTGGCATGGAAAGAACCGTCTCTACCGGTAATTCCCTGTACAACCAACTTCGTTCTTTTATTAATAAATATCGACATTTTATTTTCCTTAAAACCTGATTTTTATACTTAGATTCCAGCTAATTCAATTGTTTTCTTTACAACTTTATCAAGAGTATCTTCAGATGGTAATTTCACTTTCTTCAGAATCTTGGCAGCTTCTTTTTCGTTGGTTCCTGTTAAACGAACAACGATTGGCACTTCCGGTTGCAGTTGCTTGACAGCTTCGACAATTCCGTTGGCAACGTCGTCACAGCGAGTGATACCACCGAAAATATTTATCAAAATTGCTTTTACATTTGAATCAGAAAGAATAATATCGACCGCATCAACAACTTTTTGAGGATTTGATGAACCACCGATATCTAAGAAGTTGGCAGGTTCGCCACCATAGCGTTTTACTAAATCCATAGTCGCCATTGCAAGTCCGGCACCATTTACGATACAACCGATAGAACCATCAAGTTTCACAAATGATAAATCTGCTTCACGAGCTTTTACTTCGGCAGGATCTTCAGCATCTAAATCACGCATTGCTGAAATATCAGGTTGGCGATACAAACAGTTATCATCAATATTCATTTTAGCATCTAAGGCGATAACATCGCTAGCTGTATTTGTAATCAAAGGATTGATCTCAACTAAAGAAGCATCAGATTCCCAGAATGTTTTATATAGTTTCATAATAATATCAGCAGCTTTACGTACTTGATTTATATCACGATATAATTTATAAGCAAGGTTGCGAGCTTGGAAAGCTTTGAGACCTTCGACAGGATCGACAAACAGTTTAAAAATCTTTTCAGGAGTTTTGGCAGCGACTTCTTCGATGTCAACACCACCGGCAGATGAAACCATGATGACCGGTTTTTTGGATGCACGGTCTAAAATAATTCCGACATATGATTCAGAAATAATATCTTCGGCAACAGTCACAAGAACTTTCTTAACTGTGAGACCTTTGATATCCATACCTAAAATTTGTGTTGCTAGAATTTTTGCAGCTTCAGCATTTTCAGCATATTTAATACCGCCTGCTTTACCACGTCCACCAACATGTACTTGAGATTTTACCATTACTGGTTTGTTGTATTTTACTGCGAGATTATAAGCTTCAACAGGAGTTGTTGCAATATCACCCTCTGGTACTACAATACCAGCAGCAGCAAATATTTGTTTTGCCTGATACTCATGAATTTTCATTCGTTAATCCTTTATCAATACTCTTATTTATTTTTTCATTATAATATTTTTTTGACAATTCTACTAATTTATTTTCATTATTATCTTCTTGATTATCTAAAACTTTTTCCATAAGATAATTTAAAATATCTCCAACCTCTTTGCCGGGTTTGAGATTAAACATTTCCATCAAATCATTTCCATTTATCTCAATATCTTTTAGTGAAAATGGAGCCTTACTGTCTATCTCTGCTTTGATATCATCTTCAAACTGATTTATATCATCAATAGAGTTATTCATCCCCAGCCCCTCAACATCGGCACGTCGTAATTCAAGCAGATCAAAAATCAGATCAACACTCACCTGACGAATCAGTCGACGCAATCCTTTTGGAGTTACATCAACAGTAAACATATGACGCTCGACCAGCAGTTTGACATCTTTAATCAAATCGTTTGAATATCTCAACCGCGTCATCACTGCTTTGGCAGTTTTACCGGCTGACATTTCATGTCCGTAAAAAGTAGCACCCTTCTCAACTAATCTGCGATGCTGTGGTTTGTTGATGTCATGAACAAGTGCGGACAATCTAATTTTTAAATCTTTAGGGGCAGCATCTAGTACATGCATAGTATGTTCAAAAACATCGTACTTATGAAAACCACCTGGTTGTTCAACACCAACACAAATTTCAAGTTCAGGAAGAATCTCTTTTAGAAGTCCCGTCTCCTGCATCAACCGAACACCAATCGAAGGTTTTTCTGAAAGTTCTAACAATTTATTCAGCTCTTCAGCAATTCGTTCAGGAGAAATAGTAGAAATCAGATGTGCATGTTTTTTGAGAGCTTTATATGTTTCTGCTTCAATTTCAAATTCAAAACGTCCTGCAAATTGAACAGCCCGAAGCATCCGAAGGGGATCATCGGCGAATGAGTCTGGATAGACCATCCGAATTTTTCTATTTTTTAAATCTGTCTGTCCATCAAGCGGATCAATCAAAACTTTATCTTCTAAAGAAACAGCCATGGCGTTGATAGTCAAATCACGGCGATATAAATCTGTTTCAATATCTAAGTCAGCGTCAAAATCTACTTCGAAATCTTTATGACCTGTACCGGTCGAATGTTCTTTGCGAGGTGAAGTAATATCAAATGTTTTCGGATTGCCGTCTTTGAACTGAGTGAATTTTATAACACCAAATGAACGCCCGACCATATCAACTTTGCCAAATTCTTTAAGCATTTTGGAAAGTTCATTGTATGGAATCCCGGTGACTATATAGTCACGATCTTTAGGTTTGATATTTTGATAGAGTAATTTATCACGTACCGCACCACCGACTTCATAGATAGAGCCTACTTTGAGGATTTCATTGATTGTGTCAGTTGTGAGTGTACACATATGCATCAGTCCGCTATAATCCTTGTTCCAAATTGTCCCATGACACCTTGCTTGGCATGTTCAAGTGATGTAATCACGACCATCTTGCCGCCTTCATCTAAAAACTTCAACGCAGCCCGTACCTTCGGCCCCATAGAACCTGCAGGAAACTGGCCATCATCAAGATGCTTTTTCATTTCGCTTGCTGTTATTTCTTCAATTTTTATCTCGTCCGATTTCCCGAAGTTAATCGAAACATGTTCAACCGCTGTCAGAATAGCAAGGACATCGGCACCAACTTCTTTTGCCAAAACTGCCGACGCAAAATCTTTGTCTATGACCGCATCGAGTCCTTCATAGTTTCCATGATTGTCAATATAGACCGGAATTCCGCCACCGCCACCGGCAACAACGATAATTCCATTCTGCACTAACATCTTTATAGTTTCAGACTGTACCGATGATAAAGGTTTTGGTGATGCCACCACCCGACGCCATCCACGATCGACATCTTTTTTCATACGCCATCCGCGTGACTCCATAAATATATGAGCCTCTTCTTCGGAATAAAACTGTCCAATAAATTTTGTAGGGTTTTTGATGGCTGGGTCGTTTTTATCAACAAGCATCTGTGTGATAATAGTCACAACAGGTCGCTCAATATTTTCTTTTCGCAAACGGTTCTGCAAGGACTGCTCAATCATATAACCCATACCACCTTCGGTATCAGCAACAAGCACTCCCAGAGGTAAATCAGGAGCCATCCCTCGAGAAAGTTCACAACGCAACAATGCATTGCCAACTTGAGGACCGTTCCCATGTGTCACAACCAGATTATAGCCCTCTTGCACAAGCTCAACAATACCGTCAAGTGAACGCCGAGTATTGGCAAACTGACGGGCGATTGTATCTTCTTGTCCCGGTTGGGTAATGGCGTTTCCGCCAAGGGCTAGAACTGCTGTTTTCATACTTTTCATCTTTATTATACGACAGACCGAATTTCTTCGGTCTGTCGGTATCAAATCAAATTATTTCTTTTTTGTTTTCTTTTTAGAACCTTTAAGAAAGTCACCTAAAACCATTTCAAGATTCGGAGTTCCGATTTCCTGAAGATCGTATGTTATACGAACTGTAGGTTTTTTGATTTTCAATATTCTTGTTAAATCAATAGGAGTCGCAACAACAACAACGTCGCATTTTACTTTATTGATTGTAGTTTCTAAATCTTTAACCTGTTGTTTACCATAACCCATAGCAGGAAGTAAAATTCCGATATTCGGATATTTTTCATATGTTGCTGTGATAGACTTGACCGTATATGGTCTAGGGTCTACAAGTTCAGCAGCACCATATTTTTGAGCTGCTACAACACCGGCACCATAAGTCATTTCACCATGAGTCAGTGTAGGACCATCTTCAACAACTAATACTTTTTTCCCTTTAATCTTTTCAGGGAAATCAGCACCAAGTGGTGAAGCTGCATCAATAACAACGGCATCAGGATTATAAGCTGCGATATTTTCACGAACTTCTGCGATACCATCTGGGTCAGCATAATCAATTTTATTGATTAAGACACAGTCGGCCATCAATAAGTTTTGTTGTCCCGGGAAATAAGCAAGTTCATGACCAGGACGATGTGGATCGACAACAGTAATCATGTAGTCAGGTTTATAGAACGGAATATCATTGTTCCCGCCATCCCATAAAATAACATCCGCTTCTTTTTCAGCTTCGCGAACAATCATTTCATAATCAACACCGGAATAAATTACAACACCACTCATAATATGCGGTTCGTATTCTTCTCGTTCTTCAATAGTACATTTATGTTTATCTAAATCAGAAAGCTTCGCAAAACGTTGACATGCCTGTTTAGCAAGATCACCGTATGGCATAGGATGACGAATCGCGACAACTTTTTTACCCATTGCCATAAGAACTTCGGCAACTTTACGAGTTGTTTTAGATTTACCACAACCAGTACGGATAGCACAAACAGCGATAACCGGTTTGGTTGATTTTATCATAGTAGGTTCTCCGCCCTCTAAGACAAAACGTGCACCAGCTTCATTTACATAAGCAGCTTTTTCCATAACGTAATGATAAGGAACATCTGAATATGAGAAAATAACTTCATCAATTTTATGTTTTTTAATCAGACCTAAAAGTTCTGACTCATCATAAATCGGAATACCTTTAGGATACAATTTACCTGCTAAAGCAGCTGGGTATTTACGACCATCAATATCAGGAATCTGTGTTGCTGTAAAAGCTACGATTTGCACATCGGCATTGTCGCGATAGAGAGTATTGAAATTATGAAAATCTCTACCAGCAGCACCCATGATAATTACTTTTTTCTTCGCCATTTTAAAAACTCCATTTATTTTAAATTAACAGTTATCACTAAAATTTCTTTTGCTATATTTGCGCATCACCAAATCGACGATGCCATCCAGATGAAAAAGATGACATATAAAAGCATCAACACTTGGTTATCTTCATATATAGATTTGCATCTTGTCATAACTGTATAATAAAAATCCTTCTATCAGTCTAAGTTATCAATCTGTGGTCTTTGTAATTTACCGGAGTAATCGACATAGATTGATTTCCATTCAGAGTAAACATCCAACGCAGCTTCTGATGCTTCGCGATGTCCGTTACCTGTTTCTTTTACGCCACCAAACGGAAGATGAGTTTCAGCACCAATTGTAGGAGCGTTCACATAAAAGATTCCAGTTTCGATCTCTCTCATGGCAGTGTATGCTTTGTTCACATCTTGTGTATAAAGTGATGCCGACAATCCATAGACAGTATCGTTTGCCATTTCAATAGCTTGTTCAAAAGAAGAACATTTTGAAACTGCTAAGACAGGTCCGAAGATTTCTTCTTTCCAGATTGTCATATCTTGAGTGATATCAGCAAAGATAGTAGGTTGCACAAAGAACCCTTTGTCATAAGCACCACCGGTTAATCTTTCGCCACCGGCAACAAGACGACCGCCATCTTTTTTCGCAATATCAATATATTTTAAAACTGTGTTCAATTGATCTTGGTTAACACAAGGTCCCATGTCGATAGATTCGTCAAGACCGTTACCAACTTTTAACTTGGCTACTTTTTCAACAAGAAGTTCTAAGAATTTATCATAAACTTTTTCATGAACAACTAATCGTGAAGTCGCTGTACAACGTTGACCTGTTGTACCAAAAGCACCCCACAAGGCACCTTCAACAGCTAATTCTAATTTAGCATCATCCATAACCATCTGAACGTTTTTACCACCCATTTCTAAACAGGTATGTTTAAAATTAGGAGCGCAAGCACTGGCAACAATTCTACCTACTTCGGTAGAACCTGTGAACGATACAACTTTAACATCTTTATGTTTCATCATTGGAGTACCAACTGCACCACCGGAACCGGTTACCATATTAACAACTCCAGGAGGAACGCCTTCGGCTTCACATGCTTTCATTAAGTTAACAACTGAAAGAGGTGTATCGGTTGCAGGTTTAATTACGATAGTGTTACCACAAATAAGTGCTGGCATCATTTTCCATGATGGAATAGCGATTGGGAAGTTCCATGGTGTGATGAAAGAACAAACGCCAAGAGGTTGACGAATAGTCATGTTGAATTTTGATTCCATTTCAGATGGTGTAGTCATTCCATACAAACGTCTACCTTCACCAGCCATGTAGTAGGTCATGTCGATAGCTTCTTGTGTATCACCACGAGTCTCTTTGATAACTTTACCCATCTCGCGTGTCATCTCTTGAGAGATACGTTCTTTGTCAGCAAGCAGACGATTGGCAACACGGTATAAAATCTCGCCACGTTTTGGAGCAGGCATTAAACGCCATGTCTTGTACGCTTCTGCTGCTGCTACGATAGCATCGTTTACATCATCTTCGTTTGATTTTTGAAATTCACCTAACACATCATCAGAGTCTGCAGGGTTTACATTTGTAAATGTTTCCCCGGATTTTGACTCTACCCATTTCCGTTGATAAAATTTTTGAATACTTCTGCCATGATAATCTCCATGTATACTACTATTTTTCATTTCTTTCTATTATATAAGGATTGTGAATTTATTCACAGTCCCTATCTACAATCCGGTAAATATAGTTGTTTAAAGTCTTATGTCAATAGCTATTATTTATCATTTACTAACTTTTTTCTGTTGAAAGACAACGACTTACATAGATTACTAAATAGGTTGTAATTAGTCCGCATAATTCTATTTTTTTAATTTCTGAGATTGCTCTATTTTCTCCACTAATTTTGCGAATGAAAATTTTTCTTTTGACCTTTTGACCGATATATCCGTTTATATAGTAGACAGTTACTTCCAAGGAGATAAACTTTGTTTACTATAATACTTGCCACTTTACTCAGTATGTCAAATTATCCGTTAAACCCTACCACTCAAGATACGGTTAATACGATGAATCTGCATGTGACAGCAGGAGTTAGTAGTCAAAGTGCGATGATATTAGCGGGACCTGAGATGTCTCTCAAATTTGAATACCTGTTCAAGCATCCTTTTATTTTTCGTTCATCATTTGATTTGATGTTTGGAAAAGTCGATGCTCTCAATTATCCGAATGGCACAATTCGCAGACACTCTTTTTCAACCGAAGCACTTTACTATCGAGGTACAAAAAAGATGACTATCTATATTGGTTTTGGTGGTCTCTATGGTCTAGGAAATTTTGATCTGACGGAAAGTAATTATTTTGAAAATCGTATCAATGGACCTCCGCAAGATATTTCTTTTTCAAATGCATATGGGTATCGAATTATTTTGGGAATGCGAATACAACACAAATATTCAATTGAAGTTATTGTCACTGAGATCTCCCCCTCGTTTGTCTACTTCAATCAAACCGGAACAGATTCTTTTGCCGAAGAAGAACTCAATTTCCGAGCCAACTATGTCAAACTCTCCATCGGCTATTTGTTCAAATTGAAATAAATATTCTCTCGTAGGTCGGCGTTCCAAGTGAGCACCGATAGGTGGATGCAGAACCCGACAAAATTGTCAATGCCCACCCCTTTCCTGCGAAAGACCGGATCCAGTCATTTCAATCGGGAGAAGTTATCCACATTGTAAAAGAACTTTTTCGCTGTAATTAAGTGTGCTTGTTTTGGTTACAAGGAAATGGGTTCGTTTTTCGAAATAGCGTATTATTTGGTTTTCTCTTTTACTTGAAAATAAAATTTTCATTTCATATTACAGTAGACAAAACGTAACAACATAAGATATGTAGAAAAAATGTTATACTTGTCATTCCCTTAAAAAAGGGAATCCAGAATAGATACTCACCCCAAGGGGTGAGCTACCCAGTTAGTCTTTCCTACGGAACTATTACCGAACCCCTTTCCTGCGTAGGCAGGAATCCAGTCCTTTTATAATTGACAATCGCTTCTAATGTGTATTCTTTTATAAATAGAGTAAACCATAAAACTAATTTAAAAAGTTAATAATGGAAAGAAAACACACGTTTTCAAAATTCATATATTTAGATACAAATATACTTAGTGAGCTTGCAAAGAAGAAGTTACCTTGGAAACCCCTTAGAGATTTTTTAATTAAAAATGATTTAACAATAGCTATTACTGGGCAACACTTAGTTGAACTTGCTCCTGTACAGAAGTTACATGATGAGTTAGTCAATTTATTGTTATTATTACCTTCAGCATATATAAAACCTTGGGATATGATTTTAAGAGAAGAGCTTGAATCTCACCCTGAAAAAAGAAAAGATTCTCTCTTATTAACACCTTTAAACTCAATGCTTCTGGAAAATAATGGTGTTAAGAAGCTATCAAATCAAATTTCATCTGAAAAAATTACACGTTCTAATATAGACCAAACAAATTACGCGAAGAAAATGCTTAAGCGATTCAATCAATTAAAAGAAAATTTTTCACCTCAATTTGGAAGTAAGTATATATTAAAAGATGAGAATTTGTTTACATTTTGTATCGTTGTACAATGGTTAAAGGACTATGATGAGGATTTTCTTTTGACTTTTAAAGAAGATGCTACAAAGATAAACATCAACTCTTTTCGGTCAATCCAACTTTATGCTCAATTGATTTTCTACAAATATTATTTGGGAAATCGAGAGCCAAAAGACCTTTCTGATTTTGGAGATTTAGCACATTTACACGCAATCCCATATTGTGAATATGCTATAATTGAAAAGGACAATTGTAATATTCTCAATCAAATTAAACGCAATGAAAACACATTAAATTTGACGACTATAAAAAAAATGAAATTTATTAGAGAATTAGCTTATCCCCCTACCGTCCATTAGTGCTATACAACTCCAAGAACTCTTTGCGGAAGAGGTCAAAACAATTACCTTGAATCGATCTCCGAATATTTTGCATCAGTTTCTGATAAAAATATGTCGAATGATAAGTCGCAAGAATTATCACGGTAATCTCTTTTTGATTATACAAATGACGGATATACGAACGTGAATACCGCTGGCAAACTTTACAATCACAATTTGGGTCGAGCGGTTTATCTTCGAGTGTATGAGTAGCGTTGCGATAGATGAGAGGTCCCTCCGATGTAAAGACATGTCCAGTCCGAGCGTTCCGAGTCGGAAGCACGCAGTCAAACATATCGACACCATGCGAAACCGCCATCAGTAAATCTTCAGGATATCCAACCCCCATCAAGTAACGAGGTTTGTCTTCAGGGAGGTATTGAATCGTATGGGCAAGCATCTCTTCCATCTCATCCTTAGGTTCCCCAACCGAAAGCCCACCGATTGCATTACCGACAAAATCAAGCGAGACAATCTGCTCCGCCGACTGCGTCCGCAAATCTTTATAGGTAGAACCTTGCACAATCCCAAAGAGCATCGAGTAATCCGAGCCGCCATTTTCAATCAACTCTTAATGTCGTTTCACACACCGTTTTGCCCATGCATAAGTCCGATCAACACCATGTTGAGCGAGTTTCAAATCGGCAGGATACTGCACGCATTGGTCAAACGCCATAATAATATCGGCACCGATAGCGTGTTCAACTTCCATGACAGATTCAGGTGTGAACATATGATACGACCCATCAATATGCGACTGAAACTTGACACCCTCGTCGGTGATTTTAGCAATATCACGAAGAGAAAAAACTTGGAAACCACCCGAATCAGTCAGAGTCGGTTTGTTCCATCCGTTAAACTTTGCCAACCCGCCCATCTTTTGTATTACTTCAATTCCGGGGCGAAGATAGAGATGATAAGTATTCCCCAAAATTATTTCAGCTCCGCACTCTTCCAAATCCGAAGAGATAAGTGCCTTGACCGCCCCCGATGTTCCGACAGGCATAAACGCAGGCGTTTGGATAGTTCCATGAGCGGTGGTGACTTCGCCACGTCGTGCGGCACCATCGGTTGTTATTTTTTTATATATTTTTTCAGTCATATCAATTCAGTAAACTCTCTATTGCGGTTTGTAAATTTTCAACTCCAACAAGCTCAATTTTGCTATCGGTAATTTTTGAAATATTTGATTTTGGAAGCAGCACTTTTTTAAATCCCATTTTCTCCGCCTCATTGATTCGTCTATCAGCAAGCGACACGCCACGCACTTCACCCGACAATCCAACCTCACCAAACACCAATGTATATGGGTCGATAGGTTTGTTCAGAAGCGATGAAACTATCGACAAAAGCAGAGCCAAATCAACCGAAGGTTCTGCAATCTTGAGTCCACCCGCCGGATTTACAAATACATCGTTGGTTCCCATTGGGTACCCGCATCGTTTCTCCAAAATTGCCAGAAGCAACGCCAACCGTTTATTCTCAATTCCTGTCGCCACTCTTTGAGCGGTGCCATAGTTCGCCGATGTCACCAACGCCTGTATCTCTACAAGTATCGGACGGCTCCCTTCGCACAACGCCGTGACAACCGCCCCACTTCGTTGTTCCTGATATTTTTCGGAGAGGAAAAGTGATGACGGATTACTTACTTCAACAAGTCCTTCCTGTCGCATTTCAAAAAGACCAATCTCTGCTACCGAACCAAACCGATTTTTGTTGGCACGAAGCATCCGATACAAATGGGTATGGTCTCCCTCAAAATAAATTACCGTATCAACCATATGTTCTAAAAGTTTTGGACCTGCCACAACACCATCTTTGGTTACATGGCCGATTAAAAACAGAGCTGTGTCATTTGCTTTAGCTGACAATATCAACTGATGTGCCACTTCGCGAATCTGCCCGACAGTTCCGGGAGGAGAATCAAGCATTGTCGATGAAATTGTCTGAATAGAATCGACAATGATGACTTGATATCTTTCTTTGGAAATAAGTGAATTGATTTCTTCAAGAGAAGTAGTATTTATAGCGGTGACATTTTCACCTACAACTTGCAGACGGTTTGAACGAAGTTTGAGTTGTGTCAGCGATTCTTCACCGGTCACATACAAAACCTGCAGACCCAATTTGGAATACGCTTCAGCTGCCTGAAGTATAAGTGTCGACTTCCCAATCCCAGGTTCTCCACCGATAAGAATTGTCATGCCGGGCAAGAGATGTCCGCCAAGGACTCGGTCAAACTCATCGATTCCACTTTTGTAGCCAAACGATTGCGACATTTCAATATCAGGGATACGTATTTTTTTGATGCTGTAACTTTAGAAGTTTGCCCTCTTTTGGTCGTTACTTTTTCTTCCATCAAGGAATTCCAAGCGTTGCACTCTTTGCATTGACCTTGCCACTTGGGATGTTCTGCCCCGCACTGTGAACAAAAATATGCTGATTTTATTTTTTTAGTTATCGCCATTTATTTTTATGACCTCACATAGTTCGGTTAATATTTATGATAAATATAACCTCAACAATCATATACCTCTATCACATATTGAGCAGATTAAAACGGAGAAGGTTCGTCGCCTGCAACCGGTTCAACACCTGCGGGAACCTCACGATACCCGGGAGCCAAATTTTCAAACCGAGCAATCTCTTTAACGAACGCAAGCTTTATATTTCCGGTAGGGCCATTACGTTGCTTAGCAATAATAATTTCTGCCTTACCCTCAACTTCTAAATATTTCGGATCAGTCTGTTCAATATGAGCCATATAATGTTCTTCACGGAAAACGAACATGACTATATCGGCATCCTGCTCAATCGCACCCGACTCACGCAAATCAGAAAGCATCGGACGCTTATCAGGTCGAGATTCTACCTGTCGAGAAAGCTGCGATAATGCAATTACCGGGATATTTAATTCTTTCGCAAGCACTTTCATACTTCTGGAAATTGCAGACATCTCCTGCTGACGGTTCTCATGACGACCTGACATTTGCATCATCTGAATATAATCGACAATCACCGCTCCCAGATCATGCTGTGATTTTAAGCGACGTGCTTTGGCAAGCATTTCAAGAGTCCCTAAATCGGCAGTATCATCTATATAAATCGGTGCATCTGCTAAGACTCCTCCGGCAGATGTAAGCCGTGGCCATTCATCATCACGAAGTTTTCCGGCACGTAATTTTTGTTGAGAAATTTTCGCACGACCACATAACAGGCGAAGTGCTAATGCTTCTTTTGACATTTCAAGTGAAAATACACCAACAGGTTTTTTATGTTCAACGGCAATATGTTCGGCAATGTTCATCGCAAGCGATGATTTTCCCATCGACGGTCTCCCCGCGATAATAATCAAATCACCATTATGAAATCCGTTCGTCATCTCATCTAACTCATCATAACCCGTTTTGATTCCAACAAGCGATGAATTATCAGACTGCAAATCTTCAATATCATTAAACGTTCCGGGCATCAAATCTTTAAGAGGCACAAACCCCTGTTTCAATCTTGCTTGAGAGATAGAAAAAATACTCGACTCGGCATCATTGAGCAATTCATCGGCAGGCATATCGGCAGCATAGCAATTTGTAATAATTTCAGTAGATGTATTTATAAGTTTACGAAGAGTAGATTTTTCTAAAACAATATCACAATGATATTTTAAGTTGGCAATAGAAACGATCTCTTCAATCAACCCAACCAGATAGACACGTCCGCCGATTGGTTCCAGCTCATCTGTTTTTTGTAGTTCGTTTGAAACAGTTGTAATATCGGCAGGTTCATTTTTTCCATAGAGAGAAAGTATCGCTTTAAAAATTATCCGATGCTTCGGAACATAAAAATGTTCAGGAGCATTAAACACTTCAAGCACTATTGAAATACCATCTTGGTCTTTTAAAATTGCACCCAGTACTGCCCGTTCGGCATCAACCGAATTTGGAGATACAGTCTTGTCTACTTTTTTTGTTCTTGGACGATTGTTATCATACATAACTTAAAATTTATCTCATACTTTCATAACTTACTTTTAATTTTTTCATATCTTCCCAAGCATCACGTTTAAAATGTGGATTCCGTAACAACAAAGCAGGATGATATGTAACCATCACTGGTACCCCACGAAACTCATGCCATTTATTTCTCAAACCACCTAAACTTTCTGTAGTATCCAACAACGCTTGAGATGATACCAATCCAAATGTACATATAAGTTTTGGTTTAATCATATCAATCTGTTCATACAAATATGGAAAACAAAGTTCTCGTTCTTCTGGTAATGGATTTCGATTTTCTGGCGGACGACATTTTAATATATTGGCAATATAAACAGTTTGTCTACTTAGCTGAATAGCTGCAAGCATTTTATCAAGCAAAGCTCCTGATGCCCCAACAAATGGTTCACCGAGTTCATCCTCTTTTGCTCCGGGTGCTTCCCCGATAATGAGCAAATCAGCATTTGGGTTACCAACGCCATAGACAAATTTATTTCGTGTTTTCCCGAGTGAACATTTTTGACAACTTGAAATAGCAGCAAAATGTTCATCTAAATTAGCATACGAAGAAGTCACCTGCGTTGTAGCCTGCTTGTTTTCTTCCACGACAACAGTCTGAGATGGTAGCGTTGCTTGCTTATTGATAATAGCTTCACCAACGCCCATATCAATCTCAGATTGAAAGGCACGTCGTACTAATTCTTGTAAATTTAATTTATCAGTCATCTCTATTTTCTTATCTGAAAGGGGTCTGTATTCTACAACAATTTGCTAATAATATCAAGTAATCGGATTGAAATATTTCGCTTCGTATCAAGCGGAATGTGAACCGCTTTTCGTTTCGGAATCAGCAAAGTAACCTCGTTGGTGTCAGACTCAAATGCGGTCTTCTCAGAAGGCTGGTTTAAGACAATAGCATCCAACTTTTTATCTTTGAGTTTCTTCTTCGCATTGGCTAAACCGTTATCGGTTTCAAGGGCAAAGCCGATAATCTTGGCAGAATTAACAGTCTTATTTTTTGTAATTTCTTTCAAAATATCAGTCGTTGGCTCAAGTGCTATTTCCATCTTCTGATTATCTTTTTTAATTTTAGACTTAGCAATTTGGGATGGTCTGATATCTGCAGGAGCAGCAGCCATAATAAGACAGTCCGTTTTTTTATACTCTTTTTGTACCGCTTTCAAAAGTTCATCAGTTGTCTTAATTTGAATCAGTTTTAAATTCGCAGGAACTTCTTCAGATGTCGGACCCGAAATCAAAGTTACTTCCGCACCAAGCTCAACAGCAACACTTGCCAAAGCGTAGCCCATTTTCCCCGATGAATTATTTGAAATAAACCGAACCGGGTCAATCTGTTCTTTGGTTGGTCCGGCGGTAATTAAGATTTTTTTATTTTTGAGGCTTTTTTTTTTCGCCGAACTATGTTCGTTTTTTAGACTTTGTCTGTTTTTATTGAAGTATGCTTGGATTACACTGAATAAATCTTCAGGCTCTGGCATCCGCCCGACCCCATAATGATTACAGGCCATATCCCCTTCAGTCGGATCAATAAATAAGTAGCCGACTTCTTTGAGCATAGCAATATTTCTTTGTGTAATTTTATTCTCCCACATATGCACGTTCATAGCAGGTGAAAAAATCGTATGCGTAGTCGATGCACAAAGAACCGTCGTGAGCAAGTCATCTGAAATACCCGAGGCAATCTTACCGATACAGTTCGCCGTTGCAGGAGCTATCAGATTAACATCAGCCCATTCCGACAAGTCAATATGACGAGTCGCGATATACGTTTTCCCCTCAAACATACCAACCGCTACCGGATTACCGGATACTGTTTCCATCGTAAGTGGAGTAATAAATTTTGTCGCCGCTTCAGTCATGACAACCATAACTTCGGCATCTGCTTTTTTTAAAGCACGCACAAGATACGGAATTTTATAACAGGCAATTCCGCCGGTCATTCCGATTAATATTTTCTTTTTGGATAAAGACATTTGTTAGTGGAAAAAGTTTGATTGTTCGCTTGTTGTCTCAAAGAACAAACCGACATCACCCTGTTCGATCTCTTTAAACAGTACCGATGAAACGATAATTTTCATACGGTCGACATCGATAGTCTCGCCGGTCAAAAGTAAAATCCGTTCCAAAATTGCTTCAAACTGTTCTGAATTAACAATCCGATTATTGAGAAGTTTCAGCAGGAATCCATAAGATTCCGATGAGAGCTGCAGACGTTCTTCCTCAGTCAAAATTCGAATCGAGTTAACAGTTTCTGGGAAGTCTCGGTAATATTCTTCTATTGAAGAATTAAATTGTTCTAAGAACCAACTATAGGCTGTATTGATTTCATTATCTGAATAGCCCATGTCTTTTAACTCAAGTGAGATATCGTCAGGGGCAGGTTGGCGTTCGCTATGCTCACGCATAAAATCCATTAAAAAAACGACTATCTCTAAAATTCTATTTCTCATATCTATCGGCTCCAAGCATATAAACCGAAGATACACTTGGAACGTATTATACGCAAGTTAAGATTGCATATTTTTTAACTTTACTTATAAATATTCGGGATGACAATCGGCTCAAATGTTTCAGCCTGAAACAACTTAAAAGAAATCTGAATATTTATCTGTCTGGCGACTTTCAAAATAACCAATTGAGGTCGTTCGATATCATAATCCTCAAGCAAAACATGAAACTTTGCAGTCACCTCTAACATGTTTAAGTCACCATCTGTTTGCAGTTTGAAAGTTAGTTCCGGCTTTAGTTTGTTTTTGACTCCATGCAGATAAAAATTACCATCACCAACGACAGAATAAAGAGAATCTTGTTTGATTATTTCGGGCAAATCCAAAGCTGACAAAATCTCAAAATAGGCAAATTGAAATTTGTCCGTTTCCAAATAATCTTCTTCATATCTTTGTCTCTGGCGGCAATAGCTGTTTTCAAACTATCAAGATCAACTTTGATAATCCCATACAGAGAGTCCTTTGGATGGTCAATATCAAATGAAAAATGACCTTCTATACTGTAGTCTTGCCAACAATAAATTCAAGCTTTGCATCAGATTCAAATTCAAGAGTATCAAGTTTCTCGACAGGTTTCAAAACATAATCTGCCGACTCTACTTGTGATACAAATATGAGCAGGAATAAAAATAACAGATATTTCTGCATTAGTTATCTTTGGCTCCCTGATTGATCCAGTCTCTTATTTTATCTAAATTTGTCGTCGACAACTTCGTACCGGTGAGAGGCATCTGACTTCCAAAAGGAGGTGATGATGTCAGCTTCAAATAAAAATTACTCGAGGCGGCATTATTGACAGTTATAATAGCACCATGTAAACCTGCCCCATTTCTAATATCTGAGTACGAACCGGAACCTAAAGAAAGACCACCCGATATAGAACCGCTTCCATGACAACCGGAGTTCAGACAATTATTCCCAACAATAAGCGGAGCAATATCTGTCGCAAAACTCGGATCGGTAACAGTTCCCCCCCCACCATTACTTGGAGCTGTTGGAGAATCACCCGAATCGGAACAACCAAGAATAAAAATTGGTAAAATCAACAGAGCTAATTTTAACATTTTCATTTTTCAAATCTCCTTTTTTATTTTTTCAAACTAGTATCCAAAATGCACTTGTACAAAAAAATCGGTTTCATCTTTTAAGGCACCCTCGGTATAATATGTATACGATGGTCTTATCTGGAAAAATGAAATCGGATACAACTCTACCGAAAAACGATAATACTCTTCGGTACCATCGGCAACATCTCTATCCCCGTCAAAGAAATTATATTCAGTTATAAAATAAAGTCCGTATTCTATACGGCTGGTAAAGTTCAAATATGAAATTAAAGTGTCACTTGAATTTCCAACAAAATCTACCTCACCCATCAATGTAAACCGATCATACGACAACCCGCCAAAAATTGCTTTCGCTTGTCTGAACCGATCATGCCCGATTTCTTCTTCAGGAAGCTGCACCGATGCTCCCGCAAATAGCCCGAAAGAATTCAGATGAAAATTTTTCATCACATGTCCAAGAAACAATGACTGCTGACCGTAACTTAAAAACTCGGCATTCACCAGCACACCGCTCAGATCTACTCCAACTCCTAAACCATCAAGATAGTTTAAAGAACCATGCCCTAATCGTTCCCGAGAATACGATTTATGGTCAGACTGTTTAAGCCCAAACGATGGAGCGAACCGACCAAACCGCACATAATGTTTTTGTTTATCAAATGTCAGCATGCCGTAATTTTCAGTGATACCTGTTTCTGAAAAACGAAGAGTATAATTCATGTTTTCAAAAAGTTCAAGATTAGCAAAAAAGTCAGTCTGCATTCTAAAAAGTGTCCCATCATCAAAAATAAGATGACGAGTATCAAATCCAAAAGTAACCGATTCTGACAGTCGAGGTCCCTTATAATTTTTAACGGCTATTTTTTTTGTCGATGGCAAAGTCAGCTCATTTAAGGCAACGGCATAATTTGCAAACTCAGTTCGCATCCCCCCACCATTTGGGCTGATATGACAATTTTTACATGGTGCCTTATGTTCTACTGATAATCGTGGATAGGTAACTGCCGATGATGCGATCAATAACAAAATGAGAAACGGAAAGATAAATTTACGCATAAAAATTTCTTCTCCTTGTTAGAATATATTTAAAACAACTTTAACGTTAAATTAGTTCCCAAAAAAAACAGGATTATTTTCATAATCCCGTTTCATGACTTATAGATGAGCAGTCAGCCGACTTTAATCGACCGACTATTGATTTTCTAAATTGTAATTCTAATGTTTAAAATGTCTCACGCCTGTGAAAACCATAGTTGCATTTGCCTTATCAGCAGCTTCAATTGCTTGGTCATCACCTTTTGAACCACCCGGCTGAATTATCGCAGTCACCCCGGCATCGGTTCCAATTTCGACTCCATCAGGCATTGGATAAAAAGCATCCGATGACATCACGGCACCTTTTGTCCGATCACCTGCTCGTTTCACCGCAAGAAATCCGGCGTCAACACGCGAGGTCTGCCCCATACCAATTCCGACAGTCGCACAGTTTTTCGACAATACGATTGCATTCGATTTTGTATGTTTGACAATTTTCCATCCAAAAAGCATCTCTTTGATTTCATCTTCGGTCGGCTGACGTTTAGTCACAACCTTAAATTCCGATGGTAAAGTCAGTTTGTCATCAGCAGACTGTACTAAAAATCCACCACGGATATATTTGTAAATCAGCTCACCATCAGAGCGACCATTTGTGATTGCATCCAAGGTGAGTAGCCGTCTTGCCTTTTTCTTTTTCAATAATTTATATGCATCTTCAGAAAACGATGGTGCCAAAATACACTCTACAAACGGAGTATCATGTAGCAATTCTGCCGCAGCCATATCGACTTCTTTATTTAAACCGATAATTGAACCAAACGCCGAAAGTGGGTCTGACTCATACGCTTTCTTATACGCATCAGCAACTGTATCACCAGTTGCTGCACCACATGGGTTGGCATGTTTCAGCACACAAGCAAACGGATCAGAGAAGTCCAAAAGCATATCTAAGCAAGCATCAAGGTCACTATAATTATTATAAGACAACTCTTTGCCAGCAAGTTGTTCAGAGTTCAAAAGCGATGGACCGGTGAAACCTTGGAGCTTATATAGTGATGCTTCCTGGTGCGGATTTTCGCCATATCGTAACTTCGACTTTTTCTCAAGCGACAACGCAAAGCCACCAGGACATTCAGAATTATCAGCATCTTTACCAAATATAAAATATTCCGAAATAGCAGAATCATATTCAGCCGTTAATGAAAATCCTTTTTTGGCACATTCACGACGGAATTCAAAATTTGTCGAACAATCATTTTCACGCAACTGCTCAAGCATTGGTTCATAATCTGAGGGGTCTACAACAACCGTTACCGATGCATGGTTTTTTGCTGCAGAACGAATCATCGATGGACCACCGATGTCGATATTTTCAATAATCAAATCATCATCAGAATCAGGCTTGGCAACTGTCTCCTGGAATGGATACAAATTGACAACCACTAAATCTATGCCCTTATAATCAGACTGACTCATCTGTTCAATATCGCCTTCATTGCCTCTTCTAAAAAGAATCCCGGCATGTACTTTCGGATGAAGCGTTTTCACTCTTCCACCCAAAATCTCAGGAGCTCCGGTAAAACTCGACACAGAGATAATATGAACCCCGGCATCTTTAATAGTTTTCAGAGTACCACCGGTCGAAATAAGCTCAACGCCCATCGACTCTAACTCACGAGCAAACTCAACAACCCCTGTTTTATCAGAGACAGAAATCAAGGCTCTTTTAATTTTTACATTAGACATATTATTTACCCGTTAATAATTTTTGTGCTTCCAAATATCTCGCGGCTGATTCCTGAATTACTGAATCAGGAAGTTCAGGGCCCGGAGCCTTCTTATCCCAATCAAGGGTATGTAAATAATCACGTATTGGTTGCTTATCAAACGATGGTTGACTTACACCAACTTCATATTTGTCTACAGGCCAGAAACGACTTGAATCAGGTGACAATACTTCGTCAATTATAATAAACTTACCATCTTTAAACCCAAATTCAAACTTTGTATCGGCAATAATAATTCCTTTTGTCAAAGCATAGTCGGCAGCTTTAGTATAGACTTCAAGTGATTTTTGCTGACAAAGTTGAGCTGTCTCTGCTCCTAACAAATCAACTAACTGCTGATAACTGATATTTTCATCATGCCCTTCATCAGCTTTTGATGATGGCGTAAAAAGTGTTTCAGGCAATTTTTGTGATTCCTGTAAATCGGCAGGAAAGTCAAACCCATGCACCGTATTAGAATTATTTTTGCGAGCCGACAATAACTCTTTCCACATTGAACCAGAAATATAGCCACGGACAATACACTCAGCATCGATACGGTCAGCCTTGACCACGATCATTGAGCGTCCTTCAAGCTGATCACGGTACTTATGTAAGTCAGATGGGAACTCATCAATATTAGCAGTTATCAAATGTGAATCGACGACATCTTTGAGATAGTCAAACCAAAAAAGCGACATCGCTGTCAACACTTTACCCTTGTTCGGAATACCATTCGGTAAGACAACATCAAAGGCAGAAATTCTGTCTGATGCGATAAATAAAAGTGAGTCACCTAAGTCATAAATGTCACGCACTTTACCACGCCACTTAAGCGGATATTCTTTTATATCTGTTTGTAGTACAACGTTATCCATCGTTTATCTCATACTTTCCTTTAATAAGTTTCTCTATCACTATCGGAAATAGTTTATGCTCTTGCTCAAGCACCCTTGCCGCTAAACTCTCGGGGGTATCATCCTGTAAAACCGGCACCTTGACCTGCTCTAAAATCTTTCCATTATCATATATCTCATCTACTAAATGCACCGTCGGACCTGACTCCGTATCGCCGGACTCAATCACCGCCTGATGCACATACTGACCATACATTCCCTTGCCACCATACTTTGGCAGAAGGGCAGGATGTATATTCAATATCTTATTTCTATACGCCCGTACAACTGCTTCAGGCAGAAGCTGAAGATAGCCTGCTGTGGCAAGATAGTCAATATTTCGTTCTTGTAATTTTTGAAGTAATTCGTCACCCGCCGACTGTGGAGAATCGTAGTTTTTCTTCTTGAAAATGAAAGTTTCTATCCCCTCATTTTTAGCCCGAGTGACTCCAAATGCTTTACGCATATTCGAAACAACCCAGACTACATCAGCAGAAAGATTTCCAGACTTGGATGCATCAATTATTGACTGCAAATTCGAGCCACCACCTGAGATAAATACCGCTACTTTTTTTCTATCCGAACTCACATATTCTCCATCTACATCAATCTATCAAAATCTGTCATGCTGAGCTTGTCGAAGTATGCTCATTACCTTTAAACGACAATTATAATAGCGGTAGAAATATAGTCAAGCTATATCGGATTGATTTTAAATTATATTGAATATTGGGACATTGTCAGGTCTCGGAAAGACGGTACCTACAATACTAAGAACGTTTTATTTTCATAAAATTATCTATAACTTTATCATCACCAATTATACTAATATGAGATATGTTGTATGTTTGCTTTAATATCTCTTCAATTATTGAATGTCTATTATCTATATCTTTAGAAATCTTCATATAACAGAATTTTTTATATAATTCTAGCTGTTCATTATCAATTGAAATTTTTATAACATCATCATATTTCATTTGAAATTTATTAATCCCTACGCGTTCAACATATTTATCTGAAATAATATATTTCAAAAGAAACATATCAATAATAGAATACAGAAGTATTAAAAATATAAAAATCATAATGGGTATTATATATTCACCTTGAATACGATATTTTGTCCACAAAAACAACAAAGATACATAAACAGAAATAATAAACACGCCATTAAGCATATACTTTAATTTTACTCTTGAAGAATACTTTGCTTTAATAATCGACTTCGTCATATCGTTTAGCCTTATAAATTAAAGTTATTGTTGCCCTTACATTCTTTCTTTTTCCTAATCCTGTTTTTCAAGAAATGATAATAATTCTTCCTGAAACTTATCAGGTGATTCCAAATTTACCAGATGACCGCAGTTTTCTATTATCGAAAGTTGAGAATTTGGGATAAGCTCATGAAGTTTTTCAGAAAGAGGCAGAAACATCTTATCCGAATCACCTACAATAATTTTGGTCGG
>JAJRSF010000055.1 GCA_024278935.1 Candidatus Zixiibacteriota bacterium | reverse complement strand
CCTTCCGATTCTAAGCTGAAAGGGTTACGTCTGTTGTTTTTTTATGAATTTATTTATGAACAGTTACAACTCTGTCTAGTCAATTCAATAAATAACATAAAAAAAGTTTCAATCTCCTATATTCGATTCAAACGACTTACAAGTTGTATTGTTACGTACAAGATTGAAGTTATTGATAAGGTGACCAAGAAAATAAAAATAGAGTTTGTATATGCAAAAGTTTATACGCAACAGAATTACAAGCAAGCAAAAGAAAAATCTGAAACTGCCCACTCTTATAATAAACAATTTCTTAATATTCCAATCTACTGCGATAGTGAGCAAATAATATTTTATCCTTACTATGCTGACAGGGAAATTCAAGCATTAAGTTCATTGCTTGATGCTCGAAAACTTAGAAGGGTTCTATACAAACAAGATAATATTTTTAAAAATGGTAATCTTAAACTTTCTCATAAAAAAATGACGTACGAATTACTTCGTTATAAACCAGAAAAGAGAGCATTACTAAAAATTCATACTATATGCACTAATACTCTAACAGGCAAAAAGGAAACAATTCATTACTATATAAAATCTGATACTACCGAGCGTGGAAAAGCTGTGTCTGACTTACTTGGCGAGCTTACAATACGTAACTCAAACGTTACAGCTCCAATTTATTTTGATGTTGAAAATCAATTAATGGTTTTTAAAGAGATAAAGGCTGAACCCTTAGATATGCATTTAAATACTCAGGGATTTGATTCTATTAATAAATTGACTGCTTCATTAATAGCTGATATACATAATGCCAAAATTAGCGATTCTGTTAAATCAAGAGCCTTAAATTTAAAAAACGATTATGAGGCAACAGCAAAATCAATAATTACAATTCTACCAGAATCAAATTTTATTATTGATGAGATTTTAAAAGCGCTAAAAAGCATTTCAGAGAACTTAACAATTTCGGAGAAAGTTTTGTTACACGGCGATTTCTCATTTGAACAAATATTGTTATCAGAAGAAAAACTGTATCTTCTTGATTTTGACCGTTTCTCTTTTGGCGATTTTCATGAAGATATAGGAAACTATATTGGACATTTGTACTATAAAAAGATATCTGATCCTAGTTCTAGTGTGGATCAATATGTTTCAGATTTCCTGACTGAATATGAATCTTTTTCAAACTGGAAAATTGATGAACATAAATTACACTATTGGGTAGCAATTTCATTATTACAACTTGCTATAAAACCATTTAGGGTTTTTGAAAAAAATTGGGACACAAAAATAATTATAACTTTGAAAGTAGTATTAGATGTTATCAAAGGCTAATATAAATTTAGAACCAAATTACCTGAAGGCTCTTTCAGACCCTGACTTGGTTACATCTATCTTCGCAAAAGGGCTACAAGGTACAGAAAGATTTTCAAAGGCTGTTGAAAAAGTTTATATGACTCGTTTGTATTATCGAGAAAAAGCAATTATATTACAATATCATGTATATTTTAATAATGCGGAATCGTATTAAATATTTTATGGAAAACTATTTAATACTTCTGAAGAATTTAATAAATATAAAGAAAAATTAGATAACAAATATTATTTCTCAATAGATGAGTATAAATTAGTCATCTTATTTTTCCCATATGATCCCAAATTAAAAAGTTTACTTAAGATTTGTTCTGAGGATAAAAATGATTTTATTTTTAAAGATTTATTAAATGCCGATGATTGTAATTATAAAATTTTAATTCATAAAGTTTTAGGTTATCGTTTAGAACGAAGAGCTGTGTTAGAGTTACAAACGGATAAAGAAATTAAATCATGTGGCAATAATAAAATTTTTGTTATGAAGCTATCTAAACCTTCAAAGAGTAAATTGTTGTATGAAAAATCAAAACTTCTTGAACATTCAGGGCTTGATTCATCGATGAATAGTGCTTTGTCTACTCCTAAGATTTATGGGTTTTATGAACCTGATGGAGTTTTGCTTATGGAGAAGGTAGAAGGAACAACTCTACATGATTTAATAGGACAAGATTCATTTGAAACGGGATGTGTGCAGGCTGCGAAAATTATAAAAAAAATCCACTCTGTTCCAATTGCTGGCCTAGGTAGTTTTTCAATTCAACAAGAATTAAAAATATTATTTAAACAAATTGAGATTTTACAACTGATTTCTCCTGGCGAATCAAAACAATTTATTGAAGCGTATGAAATTCTCAAAGACTTACTTGAAGTAGTGCAAATATCGTCAGCTTATCAATGTATTCATAGAGATTTTTATGATAAACAAGTTATCTATTCAAAAGCAAGAACTACGATACTCGACTTTGATAATTTAACTGCTGGCGACCCTGCACTTGACTATGGTAACTTTGTTGCTCATTTATATTTGCGTTCTTGTCAATCTCCAGAACATGCTGGACAAATCATGAAGGGTGAACAATCATTTATAAAAGAATATGATGCCGACGATCAGTTTTTAAAACGTGTCAACTGGTGGCGGTCTACGACATTGCTGCGTTTGGCAACAATTTATTATTATAGACCGAGATGGAGAGAACTTACGATTCATCTCTTAAGAAAATCAATTAACTCTTTAGGGAATTAGGATTGGGAAATAGAAATGGGTAAAAATGAAAGGATACATTCTAAAATGAATGAATTAATATATAAGAAAGTAAAAATAATTTTTACAATATTTGCTGTACTCATATTTAATACGGATATTGGTTTTGCCAACAGTCCTGAATATATTGCATTGAATATTGAGACAGGGAAAGCGTATGAAGTAGAAGGGTATTTTGAAGACGGTCAAAGTTTTATTGCGACTGATATTGAAGTTCTTCCAAAACCACGTAAACCAAAATTACGTGGTATTGTTGATAATATCGATTTTAAAAATAGCACGATATCTATTTTTGGAAAGCAGATAAGAATTACTTCGAAAACAGAATTTATTGATGACGGTTCTCAAAAAAATTCAATTAGCAATTTGAAATTAGGCAAACTTGTACAAGTGACATGTCGGATACAAGAGAATGGCAATTGGAAAGCAACAAAGATAAAATTGCGTGATGTTAAGAAAAGTAAAAAAATAAAAGGTACAGTTACAAAAGTTTCGATCGATGGAATTGCTCCCGATACTATCGAAGTCTCAGGGCTTATAATTATATTAAATAATAAAACAGATGTAAATGATGCTACCAGTCATCTCTACAAAATGGAAAAATATTTATTCGGTGATCTTCAAGAGAGTTCTGTTTATAATATTGGTGATGGGTATGTGTTGAATAATATTATTCACAGCGAACTAAAGTATAGACAAAATTGGTTTAGCAAAAAAGAGTATGACCTATCACAAACTATCAATGCGAACGAAGATGATTCCGAACATGATTTCCGACTACAAGTTACATAGATAATAGATAACAATCGTTCTGCTTTTTTTCAAATGAGATTAAGAAAGCGGTTTGTATTAACTAGTGATCAAAATATCCCTCCCTACGACTTAGAAGCCGATATTACTCAGTTATTTTTCCTATGGCATAATATTCAAAATTCTGGTATTGCTGTTTCTGTTGGACGTCAAAACTTTGAAGAACCTCGTGAATGGTTATTTGATGATTACATGGACGCTGTACGAGTTTTCTATTACGGGCAAAATGATTTCCTTTTTGAGTCCGCATATATCACTGCTATCAATCCAATCAAAGATAAGTTTGATACATGGACAGATATATTCGGTCAAGCGAGTTGGTATTTTAGACCTGATAATAAATTGTCTGCGTATTATCTCAAAAGATCGGACACATCGCTTCGCAACCGTGAACCAAAATGGATTGGATTCAGGTATATAGGTGAATGGCAGAATATAAAACCTTGGGCAGAACTTTCTTTTATTAGTGGGGAAGATAAAGGAGAAAAGTCAGAAGGAACTGCTTATGATTTTGGAGCTACATTCTTTACATCAGATGCAAAGTATAACCCTTCAGTTACTATAGCGTACGCTTTCGGGTCTGGTGATGACCCATCAACACCACTTGTGAATGAGCGATTCAGACAAACAGGCTACCAAGACAATGTATCTGTATTTAATGGCCAAAGTTCTGTGTACTACTACGGCAACTTACTTGATCCGGAACTAAGTAATCTGAAAATTTTAACTTTTGGAGTTGGAATTTATCCTACTGAAAATATTTCTGTTGATTTTATTTATCATAGCTATACACAAGAGTTCCCTGATAACGATGTGAAAGGAAGCAACCTGTATGATCCGCCTGCTCGTCCAAATGGTAGTGCTGATGATATCGGTTCCGGCTTTGATATTATCGCAGCTTTTCCTGTCTATTTTGAAAGAGTTGAACCAACTCTAATTATTAGCACTTTTCAACCAGGAACTGCTTTTGATCCATACCAAGAGTCTGCGACTTTTGTTAAACTAAATTTAAATTTTATAATCTAAAAAGAGAACGATGTATTTAAGAAAGATTTTATTTTACAGTTTTATTGTTTTTATCATTTCATTTGAATTGTCGTATGCAATTTCAACTCTTTCTGGCTTTGTACGTGATGCCAATGGTGCGCCGGTGGCTTCTGTTGATTTAGACTTTTTCGATATGCAAACTGGTGTGAAGTTAGTTACACCTGGTGATAATACTGATATCAATGGATTTTATTCGGTGACCGTTTTAAATTCAACTTTTTATCGAGTGACTTTTGCTCCTTCCCAAGGCAATAGTTTACTTGGTAAACAGTTCTTTAATTTTGATCTCTCGACAAGTATGGCATTAGATGTTCAGCTTGAATCTGGCATTACGATATCTGGAATTATTTCTGATTCTCTAGGCAATCCGATTGGGGAGGCTGATATAGATGTTGATTCTATAGGCGGGGGAAGAGTTTTTACTCCTGATGATAATTCTTTTATTGTTGATGGTTCTTATTCTGTCGTTGTTCCGCAAGGACTTTTTCGTATCCGTTATGACTCTCCTGTAAATAGTAGTTTCCTTGGAGTGCAACTTGACACTGTTATTGTTTTTACTGATACAACGATAAATATTACTATGTCAACAGCTCATAATCTTACTGGTACTGTTACCGATTTAAGCAGTTCAGGTGTTTTCAATGTTGATATTGATTTGCGTGATGCTGTCACCGGATCAAAAATATTTACATCAAATAATAGTACTGATACATTAGGTAATTATAATGTAGTGGTAAACTCTGGGCTTTACCAATTACGCTTTGCTCCAGCAAGAGGCTCACGATATGTGGGCAAGTTGATTGATAGTGTGAGCATCATAACGGATAGAATATATGATGAAGTTCTCGAAGAAGGACTCTTATGTACCGTTCGTATTGTAGATACATTGGGTAACCCTGTAGCTGGTGTTGATATTGATGTCAAACTCTCAGAGAGTGGTGCAAAGCTATATACTCCCAACGATAAAACTACTGCCACAGGCGAGACCATTGTGACCGTGCAACAAGGACTCTACGATCTTCAGTTTGATCCTCCACTTGGTTCGACATTCCAACAGATACTAATCCCTAATGTCTCTCTTAATCAGGATACTCTTATTGAACTTGTGATGGTTCAAGTAGTAAATGTAAATTTTTCTGGTCAAATTATTGATAACAGTTTAAGCGGTCTTGGCAATATTAAGTTGTCGCTAGTCACTCCAACAACATCTTCAAAAATTTATCTTGTTGGAAATATAACGGATAGTTTAGGTCTCTTTGATATACAAGTCCCTCAAGGAACTTTCAATTTACAAATTTCACCACCTCGAGGTTCTCATTATATAGCTCAGGAATTTAAAGAGGTTAATTTTACAACGGACACTTTGTCAGGTCAAATTATATTAGAGGATGGGAGCCTCGTAACTCTTATTGTTGTAGATGAACTTGACAGTCCGCTTCCATCTACTGATATTGACATCTCCTTGCCGAACACAACTCAAGAGCTTTTTACACCGAATGATTATACCGACATGAATGGGGTTGCAGAAGTTGTCCTACCTCAAGGATGGTATGATATTGTTGCGATTCCTAACGCAAGTACAAAATTAGGTTCTGAAATTTTACCAAATTATTTTATAGAAGATGGCGATTCTGTTACTATTCATCTGAGTCATAAGAAAAGTGAAGCTAACGATGATGATTTTATTTTATATCAAAACCAACCAAACCCATTTAATAGTAGTACCATAATCAGGTTTGATATAATGTCTCCAACAGATGTACAAGTTGATATCTACAATATCTTAGGTCAGAAAGTAAAGAGTTTAGTTGATAATTACTATCCTACTGGCGTCTACGCTGTGCAATGGGACGGTACCGATAAACGAAATAAAAAAGTTGCCTCGGGTTTATATTTTTATCAGATAGTTACTTCACAAGGAGCAAATGCTCGAAAAGCAGTATTGTTAAAATAGAAAAGAAAGTAATTTTTATAAAGGATGATTTTGTATGGGAAACAAAAAATTGACTAAAATTGTGTATCTGGCTTTGATGGGGATGTTTTTGTTTTTAACTCCTCAAATATTTGCACAGTTTACATTATCTGGAACAGTAACCGATTCATCATCGACGCCGATATTTGGCGTGAAAGTTTTATTGTTCGATGAATTTGGAACTCCTATTGGGATACCATTAACACAAACTGATGGAACTGGGTTTTACTCTATTGTTGGACTGCCTGTTGGGGTTTTTGGGCTTGAGGTTGTCCCAGCGGTGCAAGGGCATATTGGTGAAACATACCTAAGTATAAATGTAAATGGTAATACAACATTTGATGTAATGCTGGCAACAGGCTTCCATCTTTCTGGATTCGTAAGAGACTCTCTTGGGCAAGGTATTTTTGATATTGACTTGAATGTGTATGAACAAAATTCAGGGAACAAACTGACAACCTCAGGAGATAATACCGACATAACTGGTTTCTATCATATTACTGTTCCACCAGGTGAATTCATCATTCGGTATCGAGCAGTTGGGGTAGGAGCTGATCCATGGGTACCTGTGGAAATTTACAATGTAGTAATTGGTAGCGATACAACTATTGATATAAATATGGAAATAGGATTCGAAGTCTTTGGCACAATAACTGAGATGGGTGGAGCTCCCGCTGTTAATGCCGATCTTGACTTTTTCAATCGAGCTACAGGATTGATCCAGGTTACACCTAGTGACAATACCGATGGTGCTGGATTCTTTTCTGTGATTTTACCTTCAGGAATTTTTGATGTAAACGTCAGTCCTCAAGCTGGATCTTCGTCTATTCCACTCGATGATACCGCAGTTGTGATCACTGGAGTTACTACATTAAACTATACCCTTGATCAAGGTTTCTATATCTCTGGAATTGTTACCAACTCAATGTTTACGCCGATACAAAATGTTGATATCGATATTATTGATTCAAATACAGGAATCAAATTAGTGACATCTGGTGATAATACTGATGCCAGCGGATTCTATCAAGTGATAGTTCCAAGTGGAACCTATAACCTTGTATATCAACCATTGGTTGCAACGGGTTTAGCTCCTGCGGAGTTTCCAACTGTACTTGTTACAAATAATTATAATCAAGATGTTACCCTAGTCGACGGAATTCTTATCTCTGGAATTATACTAAATGGAAGCGGAGAAGCTGTTTTTAATGCTGATATTGATATCAAAGATGCAGCTACTGGACAGAAAATACAAATCGTAGGTGATAATAGTGATGAGGCAGGTACTTTTACTGTTGTCATTGAACCGGGTATATATAATGTAGAGATAGAACCTCTCCTCACAAATTTTCTCTCAGCGTCACTTATATCAAACATCTCATTGAATGTTGATACATTGTTAAATATTACTTTGGATACAGGTTTAGTACTTTCGGGAACAGTCACAGATGCTGGGACAATGCCTGTTGCAAATGTTGAGATAACTGTAGTGATAACAAGTACTGGTGATACCGTCTATACACAATTTAATAATACAGATTTATTAGGACAATATGAAATCTATATACCGAATGGTAACTATAACATCTTTTACAATTCCGATACACTTTCAACATATATAGATTCTACCAAAGTACTCGGATATGCAATGACAACAAACGCTATATTAGATGTGTCTTTCGGTTCAAACTTGCCAGCTTGTTGTATTGCAATACGTGGAAATGTTGATGGTGACCTTGGAGATGCAGTTGATATCTCAGACTTAGTCTTTCTTGTAGATTTTATATTTACTGGAGGAGCATCTCCAAGTTGTGATACTGAAGCTAATGTAGACGGTGACGTTGGTGAACAAATTGATATTTCTGACTTAGTTTTTCTTGTAGACTTTATATTTACTGGTGGAGGTTCGCCAGTTGTTTGTCCCTAGTAGGAGCTCTTTTTAGTTTTTTAAACTCCGCAGGCTCACACTTGCTAGTTATTTTAATGCATGACAACGGGGGAAGAAAATTAGCTTTGAGAAAGTTATATGGAACCTTGACTAGAATGTATCTGGTCATATCTTTTAAAAAACAGGAGATAGAATTAAACATCTATGATATCTTATTGGTCCCGGAAACAATTTGGGGACAGTTTCAATACAAAAACCTTTAAAACAGGTTAAAAACAATCATAAAAAATCAAAAGGAATTCTTTGTAAGTTTTTGAAAGAAAACATAATGCGAAGATTATCAATATCTTACGAAAATGGCTTGATCGTGTCCGGGGTTCAAGTCCCTGCGCCGCTATTATAAAAAGAATCTAGCACTTATAACATAAAAAAAATAAGTAAAAAATCGGCTGGGAACTAATTGGTGACAAGTCCATATTTCTATTAATATGTTGCTTGACAAAAGATTAAAGTTCTACTTTATTGTTTGCATAAAGAACATGTATAAAATGGATTCATGTAATCTATTAAAATCAATAGTGGGCGCTGTGTTTTGCATTAGCACATTCTATAAACAATAGAGAACATGTAACAATAAATACTAATTTTTCTAAATTGCAAAAGGAAAGAATAATGTTGAACAAGAAATTATTCAAGAAATCGATAATCGCAGTTACCGCAGTAGCTGTGCTGACTCTAGGACTAATAAGCTGTAGTGATGACGATGAAAGTGTCACTAATCCAGAAATATCCACCTTGCTGGGTGTCTTTCTCGATGCGGAAGTCGAAGGTTTGACTTATCAATCCGGTGAAACCCCGCCAGCAGTTACCGACGTCAACGGCAGATTCGCATATACTCCAGGTCAGCCATTATCTTTTTCAGTCGGTGGAGGTCAACTGGGAACACTAGCTGATGGTGCCGCTGTTTGCACCCCAAATGACTTCATCGTTCCAGAGAACATTGCTCGTTTTCTTCAGTCGCTAGATGGCGATAACGATCCTTCAAACGGTATCAATGTCACCGCTGCCTCAGCGGCTCTCGCCGGGCAAACAGTATCCAGCAATGTCTTTGAAAACCCAAGTTCAACCGGATTTGAAACTGATCCAGCTATCGTTGGGGCTATCGCCACTGCCGGAACAACTCTTCTTGACACCGCAACAGTGAATGCCAATTTAAGGGATGGAACAGACAACACATTTGATCCAGCCGAGTTGGCAGGACTTACATTTATTATAGCAGATCCGCTTGAAGAAGGATTTGGGTTTATATCTTTTGATAGACTATTGAATTCATCTGATAGTGGATCAACTGGTTCGCTCATGTCTTTTAGCGAGACTATTGACCAAGGTGGATTAGGAATCGAAGATGATTTTGCTTGGGATATAAATACAGCAGGTGTAATGACTCTTACATTTCCCGGGGAAGATATAGTCACAATTACACGCTCTGGTGGGAGCTCACGTGCTATTTCAATCTCACTTATTGAGTTGGGTGTTGCTCCGAGACCAATTACAATACTCAAGCTTCTACCACTTACTGAAACTGATTTGAGTGGAGCCTCAATTACCCAAGGTGGTACATCTTCACGGACACACACAATAAATAGCACTGATGATAGCGAACAGATTACCTTTACATCAGACGGTACAATGTCTGCTACCGGATCCAGCGAAGGCCCTTGGGGCGGAACTTGGTCTGCTGAGGCAAACTTCTTGACAATTATCGATGGTAACGAATGGTCATTTGTTGTACTCTTAGATGGTTCCCTAACTGAAGGCGGATCATTGCTCGTTGGTGATGTCCTATTCAACGGATTCGCTCAAAATGGTGAACCAAATTTGGTTTGGCAGTCATTCATCTTTATCTCAATTACTACTGTCGCAGGTGCTCCTCCTACGTTATAGAACAGAACCTGACAATAGGATTTTGACTAATTATATTCCGAAAACAACCGTCCCATGAGTTCTCAGAGGCGGTTGTTTTTTATTTGAGTTGTTTTGAGGGTAGGCGTGTTGATTTAGCTAATAGTGGAAATATAATTATTGGTGTTAAATCATATTCGATGCAAAAATCTTCAAAAACAATTTAGCAAATATCGAAGTTTAATATAAAGAGAAGTAAAATAGTCTTAATTGGACAATAAAGTCGATTATAGCTTGACTAATAAATTATCCTATGTTATTATATTTATAAGCAAGTAATTAGAACCAACAATTCTAAATTTACAGATCAATTCTAAGGGTAATTTACTGAGTTTACTTCAATGCATAGACTTCGAAATAATGTTATCAATTCTATTATATTATTGACCATAATTTTCTTATGGTCTCAGGGTATTGCATCTAATTTATCTATAACCCAAATCAATACGCCAACTATAACTTTGTCTTCAACGATAGTTTTGCCTAGTGCTATTGATAGAGGCGGTGCAAGTATTACAAATTTGAGTGTAACTTTTACTGATTTAGATGCCGTTGATATAAATTCATTTTTCGTTACAATAAAAGTTCGCGCACCGTATAATGAATCTATCTTACCGATTGTAGAAAATTCTCAGCATGGTCAAAATGGTGTCACTATTGTTGATAATGGGTCTGGTTCATATACAGCCGATGTTAACTGGGACCCATCTGATAATATTACATTGGGCTACTATGATTTATATGCTGTGATATCAGATGGTGTGGATTCCGATCCCGATTTTTTTGATGATAATTCTGATGAGTTACTTATAACCAATGGTGGAGAAAATGTTTCGCCGATAATTGCATCGGATGCTTCGTATGCAACTCCTGCCGGAGTTGATAGAATTGGTGGTAATGTAACAATAATAGGAGCTCAATTTATTGATGCTGATATGCCGGGAATTAATGCATTTACTGTTACAATAAAATTACGGGAACCTGATAACTCATCTGAAATAATTCTTGCCGATGCGGCGACAAACGTAACACAGGGTGTGACAATTAGTGATGAGGGAAGTGGAATATACCGTGTTGAGGTTAGTTGGGATCCACCGGATGTGCAGCTTCTTGGGTATTATGATATTTGTATTTTAATTAATGATGGTACTGCGACATCTTCTGATGATTATGCTAACAACTCTGATGAGTTTGAAATTTATGATGCGATTACAAATAATGCACCTACTCTTACATCAGGTAATACTTTTGCACTGCCAACATCTGTAAATCGTATAGGCTCTGAATTTATTATGATTAAAACTGCTTTTACTGATCTTGATATGTCTGGTCCAAGTACATTTAGTATCAGTATCAAAGTACGTGATCCTTTGTCAACTGAATATACGATAGTTAATGCAGCTAAACATTCTGAGCAAGGTCTTTTTGTAAGACGAATAAATGGTTCTTATTATGAAGCATCAGTTTTGTGGGAACCACCTGATGATGTTGTTACAGGGACGTACGATTTATATTTTTATGTAGAAGATGATCATGCCGCCAATGCGGAAGATGGTTATGCTAATAACATAGATGAACTAACGGTTACATCTTCGTCAATACTTGGCGATGGCAATATGCTGAGAAGAACCAATAATGCTGATAATTGTGGAGGGGCGAATTCTGCCTGCCATAATATCTCTAATCATCAAAATCAGGATTGCATTGTATGTCATACTTCTCATGGAAGCAAAAATATTTATTTAGTTCGAGAGACAATTGCAACACCAAATTCAGGTGATAAATCAGTTGTCTTCAAAACAACCGGTATAGGCGATCCTTATAACGACCCTGATCCGATTATAGGCGACCCTACATCGGGTGTGATGGCTGATTCTACAAATGCCGTATTTACCGGAGTGTGTGAAGTTTGTCATACAACAACCGAACATCATCGCAATGACGGCAGCCAACTACCACCGAACCACCATGATGGTGAGAATTGTGTTGGGTGTCATCCGCACTCAGAAGGGTTCGCTGTCTCTGAATCGACAGGAGGTGTTGCTTGTGCTTGTCATGGGGATATATTCACATCAATGGATAGCACTTCAATTTTAACTCGTCATATTTTGTATGATGATGACGCCGATTATTTCCCACCTTATGGAATGTATAATTCAAAAAATTGTCTCTCTTGTCATGTTGACCATAATATTTTTCGGGCTGATTTAAACCCAGGTGTGGGGGAGCGAGCTTATAATCTTCGAGTTGATAAGAATATTGAACCTTTAATTGGTGATAATACAACTTTGCTGAATAGTGATTATCAATCAAGCGGTACAGGAGGAGTCTGCCTTTCTTGTCATGATACGCCGGATATGGAATGTTCATCTTGTCATACTATGTTCATGTTAAGAAAAGCTGGGTTCTCACCTTTTGCAACTGCAGCTGATGGCAGTAGTGTGCATCGCTATGTTATAAAAACTTCCTTTGATGCTGCCACAAGTACACATAACTATTCGGTACCTGTGATCTATGGAGCAGATGGCTCCCAATTTAATGCCAATTGTACAAAGTGCCATAATGATGATATGGCAAAGACGTATCAAAGTTCATCGGTGAAAGTTAGTTTGCATGGTTCAGGGACATCATTGCTTCTTGATTCCACAGGTGTTGTTTCTCCGGGTGAATTTCTTGAAGAAAATTTTTGTTTTAAATGTCACTCTACTATTTCCAATCCGAACGCAGGTTCTAATCTTGATTTCTTTGGTGTGCAAGGTATGGCAAATAGTGCCTTGGATATTGAAACAGAATTTGGTTACACGTATGCTCATCAGGTTGGAAACTACTCTGGTATTCATAGACCGGATGAGGATATATCGGCAGCATCTCGCCATGTTGAGGGTGCGGATTGCCATAATGTGCATGAAGCTACAGACGGAACCCACGATGGTTCTTCTCAACTAATCTCTAATCCTTTGAAAGGAACATGGGGTGTGGAGCCTTTAACTTGGCCAGTGCGTCCTATTCCAACTGACAATGCCAATCTCTTTGTAGCTCCAACAGGGTATGATGTTATTGGGTATAACAATCAACCTCCGATACAATATGAATACCAAATTTGCTTAAAATGTCATTCCAATTATAGAACTCTCCCTGTTGATTCAAGAAATATTGCCGAAGAAATAAATCCAAATTATCCTTCGACTCATGGTATAACTATCGCCAATCAAAATTCATATTGTAATTCTACAACAATGTTTGAACCTTGGGGCGCCAGTGGTTCAACTTACTGTTCTGATTGTCATCGTTCTGATATAGCTTCTGACCCAGAAGGTCCGCATGGTTCTAATATCGAACACCTTCTAGTAGCATCGGTAGTTTCTAACAGTACAGTCGGTACGCCACTTTGTAATGTCTGCCATAGGTCTTCGGTCTATTGGAATGGCTCGGCATCATCAAGCCGTTTCCCTCAACATCCAGCAACAAGGTCAGCTCATCGGTATGCCCAAGGGTGTTTTGCTTGCCACATGTGGGATTATGCCAGTACATCCGGGTTGGGTGTTTCAACTACCAGTTGGGCAGGGGGAAATCCTGACTTCAAAATTCTAATCCATGGTCAAAACAAGAGATGGAACTTCAGAGACAGGGATGGGTCAGCTGGTAGTGGACAAGATGCCGATGCTTTCTGTAATGGCTATCTTTCTGACATGGATTATACGAATAGAGATTGCTGGTCTGAAGTTTGTCGTACGCATTCCGGTACTGGTTATTGATACAAGAAATCATATACCGCCTGTTATATTAGTTCTACCATTGGATAAAATCTATCAAAACATTTTTTAAGCTAAACGATGAACTCTGTTTTGGCAAAAGTAGTAAATCGTTAAACTTGACATCGTAGGTACATGTAGTATATTTTACTATTATCAATCTAATTCAAAATGATAGTAATATAGCTTACTTGAGGAGTTACGTATGAGTCAGTTTAAGCAATTAATACTAATTGTCATTGGCATTATAGTTCCGATATTTCTTTTTCCATCTTTCATAACAGCCCAAGCAGTGACAGTTACATTGCAAGTAGACCCGTTTCCGACACCGTATATCAGCGAGTGGGAAATGAGTCCGGATATGATACAGTTCTCAATTTTTAATGACTCAAGCGAAACTATAACCGGCGAAATTTTTATAACTATAGATAAAAGTGGAAGCGGTATTATTGCGAGCGGTTCAAGCCACAGTATAGAAATTATGAGCGGGGATGAACAGACTGTTTTTTCTCCTGACTTACTGAACAGTTCATCTATTTCTTATGATGAGAGCATTGAAGAAATTATAATTCGTACAGGTAGACTCCCCGAGGGCAGTTACACAATTTGTTTAATATATAAAGATTTATATGCAGTCGAGTTAGCCGATGAAATTTGTTTTTCATTTGATATTTTATACCCTGCTCCGCCATATTTGAACTATCCCTTTGATAATGATACATTGGAAAACCAATCACCGATATTTCAATGGCAGCCAATTCAAGTACCGGTTGATTATCCTTTTTCCTATATTTTAAATATCGCCGAAGTACTAGATTACCAAACTCCACTTGAAGCCTTAACGCAATCCGGATTCATGCACCATTCGGAAACAAATATATTACAAGCAAGTTATTCTTATCCGGTAACTGCCTTGTCATTTGTTGATGGGAAAAAATATGTATGGCAGGTATCTGTCATAGACGATAATGGCTTTGCTCCTACGACCAATGAGGGGAAAAGTGAAATCTGGACATTCGTATATAAAGAGCAAGCAGATGAAATTGTACTTGGAGGAGATACAAAGACAATTATTCTAGCAGCTGATGGGGAAGAAGGTTCGTCGGGTAATATTTTAGCGAACCTAAGCAGTTTATCTTTTGAAGAAGTGAAAGCTGAATACGAACGTATAAAAGCCGGCGGAGAAGTTATCCTTCCGATTCCGGGGCTTGGTCGATTTGATCGGTTTTCAATCTCCAAAGTGGCAGTCTCATTTGATACAAAAAATAAAGTTATCGCATTCAGAGGTGAGACTGAAAGATACAATGAAAAAAATGCCGAAGTCTTACTGACTCTTAAATTTGATAAAGGTTTAAAGTGTGCGATTTCTATTAAGTTTAGAAGTTTCTCATTTGGAAATGCATTTGTAACATTTGCATCGCATGGACGGTACAATGAAATTGCTACTGATTTTACGGTGCTGGTATTTGCAAATAAAAAACATACTTTGGAATCAAAAACTCTGCCCTCCGGTGTTGCAAATTTTTTCGATACAAATTCAGTTGCCGTTGAACCGGGTATGAATTTTTATTCTGTTGTTGATATAGATAGAACTCCATGGTTTGAAGCGTTTGTAAGTTTTATCGGTGTTGAAAGCAATCAAATTATTATTACCGGCTATGGTGGTCCGGTAAAAAATTTACTGACCAAAAAAGCAGCAAAAGATTTTGAGCTATCGCTTGGAGCAAAATTCCCGGCAATAATGTCTCCGGAAATTAGGCTCTGGTTAAACTCCAGACAATTCGAATTCAAAGGTGGCATAAAAAGAGCGTTAGGGAAATCATCTGACACAACATCAACAACAAAAGATTCAACGAAGACAACGACTCCTTCCGCTGACTCCACAAATTTAGCAAGCTCACCAACTGATACGACAAAAACAACTGATTCAACAAAGAGCAGCTTAGAGGCAAAGTATACACCATTTATAGAACTCAAAGAAACTATCAAAGGGAGCTTTGGTGACAGGAAAGAACATTCGTTTTATCGTTCGATGCATTTGGAACAAGAGTTGAGTGATTCGTCGGATGTAAAGTTGACATTGGAGTATGGAACCGAAGATACGATTAGGCTTGGCTTACCGTGGTTGGGGATACATGATGCAAAACTTACTTTGGACCTCGCTCAAGAAAAAATCGGCATGCAAATTATGGGTGGTTTTTCAATTGGAGAGATGAAAGTAGCCGATACTCTTTTAGTCGCTTTTAAGCACGACCTGTCAGTTAAACCGGATACTTCAAAAGCAGATACAACTAAATCAACGACGTCTACTACAGATACTAAAAAGAAGAAAAAGTATAGCTTTAGAGCAAAAGCAAAACTTTCAGATGATTTCAGTCTCAAAAAACTTATGACAATAATGCAAAAAACGATAACAGACAAAGCATCTACAAAAATGATAAACATCCCAACAGATATGTTTGACTTGTCAAATATATCATTAGGTTTTTCAGGCGGTGAAAACAGCGAGTTCTTTATCGTTGCACAAACTGAACTGATGAATGCAAAGTCTGATATTTTGCTTTCGCTATCTAAAAATGAAAAGAATGAAAGACAATTCATCGTTGGTGTAAAACCAGAAAAGTGGAAACTTACCGAAGCTATTCCACTACTCTCGAACCCGGTATTGGATAATCTCGATTTCTCCAACGTTGGCTTTGTCATTACCAATGAAGATAGTCGGCTTTCATCTGATGACCTCGATTATGATACTCGTCAGTTTTTTTCTAAGATGTCCGCAAGCGATGAATATGAATTGGTTCTCAAACCGGGTATAAATTTAATTTCTGTTATACCGCTTGAAAACATGACTGAAGATGACCCTCTCTATAAACTGATGGAACATCTCGGAATGCATTCCAAAGGATTACTTCTGCAAGGTTCTTTTGGAAATGTTTTTGGACTGATGTCTGGTAAGTCGGGCGGAAAGTCAGACCTAATTAAAGATATCTATCTCAAAGCAGGGCTTCCGCCAATGCAACCACCGGGAGCACCGGCATGGTTTAAGTCTGGCGAGCTAGCTCTTGAGATAACTGGGACACCGTCGGTAGGTGTTATCGGGGCGATTACAGTTGACATCAATGGAGATATTTTAACTTTCTTCATCAAAGGGCAGATTTCTAAAGATGGTGCCGGAGTTGCCTTGTCAATCGTCGGAGGGCTCGAAGCTGAAGAACCATGGGTTGCTCCATTTGGAATCAAGTTCTTAACTCTAAACAAATCAGTACTAACAATTTCTGTGAATGCTTATGGAAATATTGGGCTTGGCTTTGCGGGTGATTTAGTCATTGGGAAAAAAGATATCCAATGTGCTGTTGCGGTTGCTATTAATGGCTATACCGGTGTTCCTACAAATGCGATCTTTGATGGTGAGAGCGAAGATGGTATCGGATTTTCCGATTTGGCTGAACTGCAAACCAAAATGGTCACAGCAGCATCGGGTGTTGCCGCTACTCCTCTTCCTACAGCAAATTTCCCTGAGATGGATATCAAAAAAATGGGTTTAAAGTTTGCTCCAAAAAGTGATCCCGATCTCGGCGTTGAAGCGGGTATGGCAATCAAAGGTGAACTACATATGAGTTTTACATCGGGGGGAGAGATGGAAAACTTTGCGGCTATTGATTGTAATGTTGGAGTTGATGGTATCTGGGCAAAAGGACATCTCAATGAATTCAAGGTAGGTCCTTTAGTTTGGAAAGATGCAATGATTGATCTGCAGTTGGTACCTTTTGAATCTCATTTTATTTTAAATGGTGAAGTAGATATTCTTGGAAGTATGAAATTGATTGATCTTGCAATTACCCGTGACAGTTTGGCATTTAAAACTGAGACTGAAATTGATGGCTTATATAAATCTCAATTAACAGCAAGTGGTGCTTTTAATCTTACCAATCCGGATTTTGCCGTTCATGGGGAACTCGAAAATGATTTTGGTGAGGCTTTAGAAGTCCCGCTTAGTTTAGGTTTGTCAAAGCTTGCCGAAGCAGGAATTGTTACTATCGATGCTACAATGGCAGCATTTGAGCAAGCTGAAAAATTACAGGTAAAAAAAGATCAGGCTATAGAAGAACTTAAAAAAGAACTTGATATAGTACGTGCTAAAGCAAAAGAGATCATGTTGTCGCAAAAAGTTCCTCGTGATATAGCTTATAGAAACTTGGTTGCATCAAAAAATAGTAAAAATTCCGCATATAATAAATTCAGAAGTATTAAAAAGAGATTAGTTAGACAAAAAAGAGCAGCATTAAAAAACTTTAGAAATAAACTTGGGGTGTATCGAAAGAAAGCAATTATCTATACAAAAGCCCATGCAATATATGTAAGCAAAGTTGCTATTTATAAAGCAATACCGGACCCTGATAATAATCCGTCATTAGTCGCATTAAAAAATGAATCAGAAAAATTGTGGGCTAAACTTCTCTTGGAAAAAGAAAAACTGAACGACCTCCGTTTATTCTATCAAAAGATAATTGAGTATATAGCTGATAATGGAAAATCACCTGTCAAAATTCTGAAATCTGAATTTGATTCGTCATTAAAAAATTTAGTCAAAAGAGAAGGAATAGATTTCCATATTGAACTGACACTTTTGGATGAACCCAAAGAGATAGATTTAAAATTAAACTTTGATAATCTTGGTGAAGCTGTTAAAACAATTTTAGAACAACTTATGCACAAATAAGGAGATAGTTAGTATATCAAGCAGTTTTAAGTGAGGTTTCTTCGGTGTAATATTTTCTTATTTTTTCTAAAATTTCGGTGTTATTGAATGGCTTAGAAATATAATCAGCCGCTCCCAGTGTAAGTGCTTGGTCTTTGTTAACTTCAAGACTGAGACCTGTCATCAATACAACTTTCATGTTTAGTTCTTGTGTGATGATTTCTTTCAAAAGTTCAACACCTGTCATTTCGGGCATTTTGATATCTGATATGACAAGATTTATATTTTTGTGTTTAATGATATTTAAAGCCTCGACTCCGTTTGATGCGGTAACGACTCTATAACCATCAATTTCAATAACTCTTTTTAAAAGTGATCGAATAATTTCCTCATCATCGACAACTAAAATTGATGGCGGCAGATTTTGAGAAATTTCATCTAATTTTGATACCAGCAAATCTTTTGTGATTGGTTTTACTAGATAACCCACCACTCCATTTTTTAATGCTGTTTGTACCGAACTTATATCATTTACAGCAGTTGCTAGTATAACAGGGATCTTGTTAAATTTATTTTTACTTTTTACAAACTTGAGGAGGCCAAAACCATCAATCTCCGGCATCATAATATCTGAAATAATTAGATCGATTTGTGACTCTCTGTTTAATGCTTCAATTGCTTCTCTACCGTTGGTTGCTGTAATTAGTTCATTGCCTAGTTTTTTTAAAATAGTCTCTAATACTTTTAACGAGACAGGGTCATCTTCAGCGATAAGAATTTTCATTTAAATATTCCGGTTTCTTTTTAAAATAACAGTATGCATAAAATTAATAATGTTTTAGTATAAATCGACAAAAGTGTTGAGGTACTTAATGTGATTATATGAATATCTTATGAAAATACTAAAGCTGTCGGGTGAATTAGAAAATTGTTTCAGTTAGAAACAACTCGTTTTTAATTATAATTGTAAAAATTACTTTTCTAATTTTAACAGATACGTGGTAATTGCTCACCGACTGGCATATCAATAATTCTGCTTGTTCCAAGTTGTGTTAATAGTTGCACCAGTCCTGATTTTTCAGAAATAACATCGCCTATTATAGCAGAATCTTTACCGAGTGGATGCAACTGCATTGCTTTGAGAACTTCTTTAGCTTTATCTTTTTTGACTACTACAATCATCTTGCCTTCGTTTGCAATATACAATGGGTCAAGCCCTAGAATTTCACAGGCACCTCGAACCGGATCGTTGACTCTGATAAACTCTTCTTTGATTCGAATGCCAACTTGAGATGTTTGCGCAAACTCATTTAATGTTGCAGCAACACCGCCTCGGGTAGGATCACGAAAAGCATGTATCGACGAACCTCCAGCTTGTAATGCAATTTGTACAAGTTGGTTGAGTGGGGCAGAGTCCGATTCGATTTCTGCTTCAAATGCTAAACCCTCTCGTTGTGAAAGAATGCATATCCCATGGTCGGCGATAGTTCCGCTTATGATTATAACATCATCGGGCTGTAAACAATCGGCTCCGATTTTGTAGTCATGTTCAATGATTCCGATCCCCGATGTGTTGATAAATATTTTATCGCCCTTACCTTTGTTAACAACTTTTGTGTCACCGGTTACAATTTTTACTCCGGCAGTTGCGGCAGCTTTTTTCATCGAGATGACAATATTTTTTAAATCTGCAAGAGGGAACCCTTCTTCGATTATAAACCCACAACTGAGATACAATGGTTTTGCTCCTGCCATCGAGACATCGTTGACCGTTCCGTTTACAGCGAGATCACCGATATTACCACCGGGGAAAAAGATAGGGTCAACAACATACGAGTCGGTGGAAAAAGAAATTTTATTGCAATCTATGTGAAGCACTGCGTTGTCATCGTGTTTGTTTAACTCATCATTTTCAAACGCCCATACAAAAAGTTTTGAAATCAAATCTTGAGACATTTGCCCACCGGAACCATGAGCAAGTTGAATCGTGTCATGTTTGGTTATCGGAAGTGGACAGGTGAATTGGTCTTGGTTTATACTTTTCGTCATCTTATACATTCTCCCGTCTATGGTAGGCGTAGTAAGCAGCACAGGCACCTTCCGATGAGACCATCGTAGCACCAAGTGGATTTTTAGGCGTACATTTCTTTCCAAACTCAGGACATTGGTTTGGTTTTTTTAACCCTTGTAAAATTACGCCGGATATACATTCTTTTGGCTCATCAACTTTTATATCAGCAATGTCAAAAACTTTTTCAGAATCATATAGAGACATTTCATCGGTAAGTGTTAACCCCGAATTTGGGATAAGACCGATGCCACGCCATTTTTGATCAGAGACTTGAAATACTTTATTGATAATATCCATAGCAGGGCGGTCGCCTTCACTATTTACGACTCTGGCATATTGGTTTTCGACTTCATATTTTCCTGATTCAAGTTGTTTAACAACCATAAGAATTCCTTCAAGAATATCAACTGGTTCAAAGCCTGTTGCAACAATCGGAAGTTTATATTTTTCAGCGAGCGGGTAGTATTCTTCGAGACCCATGACCGCACAAACATGACCTGCCGCAAGGTAGCCATTAACCCTATTTTCTGTTGAACTCTGTAGAGCAATTATTGCAGGAGGTACGAGTACATGAGAAACTAAAAGTGAAAAATTATTGATTCCTTGTTCTTTAGCTTGCCATGCTGCCATGGCAGTGAGAGGTGCGGTTGTTTCAAAACCAACGGCAAAAAATACAACTTTTTTATTTGGGTTCTCTTTGGCAATTTTTAAAGCATCAAGAGGGGAATAGACTATGCGAACATCGCCGCCTTCTGATTTAACCATAAACAAATCTTTTTTAGAACCTGGTACACGAAGCATATCACCAAACGATGTAAATATCACGTCATCTCGTGATGCAATTGCTAAAGCTTTGTCAATTTTCTCAAGAGGTGTCACGCAGACCGGACAACCGGGACCATGTACCAATTCAATCTGCTTTGGTATAAGCTGGTCGATTCCATGTTTCATTATCGAATGAGTCTGCCCACCGCATACTTCCATAATACCCCAGTCTTTGGTAGTGGCAGTGTGAATCTCTTCGACAATTTTTTTGGCAATTTTTGGGTCACGGAATTCATCGAGATACCTCATGATTTACTTTTTATCCTTTAAGGGCATACCAAAAATATCCAGCCCTTCACTTTCTGCTTTAGCAGTCATTTCATCCCAGAGTGCAAAAGTTTTTTTCGCTTCTTCTTCATTGATAATATTTAGAGCAAACCCAGCATGCACAATGACATACTGTCCGACCGCAACTTCAGGGACATAAGCAAGGCAGGCTTCTTTGATTGTTCCGGCGTAATCAATTTTACCCATGAGCATAGAGTTCTTATCGTATAGTTCAATAACTTTTCCGGGAATCGCCGAACACATATTAAACTTCTTTCTTTTAGGCATTTATCAAAGCATCGGCAATTATAATTTGCCCTAATGCAAGTCCGCCATCGTTGGTTGGCAGTTCTGTATGTATAAGTACTGAAAAATTTTCATCTTGTAAACGTTTTAACATCTGTGTATAGAAGATTTTATTTTGGTAAACTCCACCGCTTAAAGCAACTCTGTTGAGTGCATACTTTTCTTTGGCAGATATTGCTGCCGCGATAAAATATTCAGCAAGTTGATAGTGGAAGTATAGTGCGATATCAGCAGTTGGTTTATTATCTAAAATCATATTAACGATGTTACGAATCAATTCAGTTGTGTCAATGAAAGTTCCGTTTATAGTTATAGGAGTTATGGTTGGAACAGCTCCTGTTGTAGCAATTGCTTCAAGCTCGATAGCAGCCTGGGCATCATAGTTAATAGTTTGCCGTATATTAAGCAGAGCAGAAACAGCATCAAACAAACGACCACAGCTAGAGGTGAACGGTGAGTTTATTTGTTTATCAATCATCTGGTAGACTATGTCAATTTTGTTTTTATCTAAAGATCGCATAAAAGGTAAGTCATTCGGAATATCGTTCCGATAGGTAGCATGTAAATACGCTAACGCCATTCGCCATGGTTCTTTGATTGCTGCAGTTCCACCCGGTAATCTAACTTGTTTGAGAAAAGAAAATCGCTCAACTGACAATGCATCGCCAACTAAAACTTCGCCACCCCAGATAGTTCCATCGGTGCCGTATCCGGTACCATCTAAAATTATGCCTATTGCTTTGTCGTAATAATTATTCTCTGCCATAACAGAAACCATATGGGCATGGTGATGCTGTACTGCCACACTAGGGAGGTCTTGACTTTTTGCCCATTTTGTCGAGAGATATTCGGGATGCATATCATAAGCGATATAGTTTGGTTTGATCTCAAGAATTTTAGAAAAGTGGGAAATTGTTTCTTCAAAAAAATCATATGCTTTTGGATTGTCTAAATCACCTATGTACTGGCTCAGAAAAACTGTATCATCGCGGGATAGTGCGATCGAATTTTTTAATTCACCACCAACAGCAAGTACACTATGTGTGATTTTATCATTGATAAAATTAGGAAGTGGAACATAACCCCGAGAACGTCTTATTATTTGCGTCTTATTATCAAGCACTCTTACAATAGAGTCGTCGCATCGTTTGAGAATCTCACGATTATGAAGCAGAAAAAAATCGGCTATACCTGTTAATCTGTCAATAGCTTCTTGGTTGTCAATGACAATAGGTTCTTCAGATAAATTAGCCGAGGTCATCACAAGGCAGTCAAATTCTGATTGTAATAACAGATGATGCACAGGTGAGTAAGCAAGCATCAAGCCAAGGTGTTGATTGTGAGGAGCGATGTTTTCAGGAAGAGTGCAGTTTTCTTTTTTCTTCAGTAGTACAATCGGGCGTTTATAACTTGTCAGTAATTCAATCTCTTCTTCAGAAAGATAGCAATACTTTTTTATCGTTTGTATATCTTTTGCCATCAAAGCAAACGGTTTTTCCGCTCGTCCTTTTCGCACACGTAGAGTTTCGGTAGCTTTTATATTAGATGGGTCTACCGCAAGATGAAATCCGCCGATACCTTTTATTGCTCCTATTTTTCCTTCTTGTAAATATTTGATAACATCAGCAATCATATTTTCTGAATTGATAATCGTTGTACCATCGTGTAGTGATAGTTGAGGACCGCATACAGCACATGCATTTGGTTGCGCGTGGAAACGACGGTCTGTGGGGTTGTCATATTCTGATTGGCATTGAGGGCATAACGGAAATGACGACATCGATGTTAAGGCTCGGTCATACGGAATAGATTTCAAAATCGTAAAACGAGGTCCACAGTTGGTGCAGTTTATAAACGGATATAAATAGCGACGATCATTTGGGTCAAACATTTCTCGTAGACAATCGTCACAGGTTGCAATGTCAGGAGAGATTAAGGCTGTTGGGGGCGTGTTATGTTTGCTTAATTGTATTTCAAATTTGGAATCTTTGCGAATAGGAATTATATCGACTGCATAATTTTTAATTTTTGATAACGGGGGAGGTGCAGACTGCAGACGGTTGTGGAATTTTTCTAGTTGAGAATTCTCACCCTCAATTTCTATATGGACGCCACAAGCATTATTGCTGACAAAACCTGAAAGAGAAAGTTCTTTGGCAAGACGGTATACCGTTGGTCGAAAACCAACTCCTTGTACAATACCGCTTATGACAATTTTTTCTCTTTTGATACACATGTCTGAATTTTTATTCGTTTTTTTTCAAAGCTACTTGTTCGGTTAACCAATCAAACCATTTTGGCAAACCATCACCGGTACGACATGAGAGTTCAATAATATCAATCTGTCCGTTTATCTGTTTTGCATTTTCTTTTACTGTGTGTAATTCAAAATCAGAAAAACCAAGTAGGTCAGTTTTGTTGACAACCATTACTGATGATTTTCGAAACATAGCCGGATATTTGAGCGGTTTATCGTCACCTTCGGCTGTGCTTATTAAAACAACTTTCATATCCTCACCCAAATCATAACTGGATGGACATACCAAGTTGCCGACATTTTCAATCACAAAAAGATCAATAGTCTCTAGATCAAACTGCTCGATAGATTTTAAAATCATACTGGCATCAAGATGGCAACTTCCGCCGGTAACAATCGGGCGAACCATTTTTCCGCCTGCTCTGATAAGACGGTCGGCATCATTTTCCGTTTGAACATCTCCGGCAACTAAAGCGATGCTGAGCTTGTCATGTAGCTTTTCCAAAGTTTTTTCAAGCAGAGATGTTTTACCCGACCCGGGTGAACTGACTAGATTTATGACAAAGATATTATGGGCGGTAAATTTCTCTCGTAGTTCTTGTGCTAGTTTATCATTTTCTGAAAGTACTTTTTTCTCAATAGCAATTTTTTCAGGCATAAAAGCTCCTCTTAATCTTCTGCTTCAATATATGCAATTTCAAGTTCGTTGCCTTGATTCATATCAATTTTATTTGATGAACAACTCGGGCAGATAAAAACAAACTCGACAACTTCAAAATCAGAATGGCATTCTTTGCATGAGCCTTTAACAGGTATCGTTTCAATAAGTAGATCTGTGTCTGCTAAAACACTGTCTTTGGTTATAGCTTTGAAGCCAAACTGAAGTGAGTCAGGTACGATATCGGTTAAGACACCGATTCGCAATCCAATTTTGGTAACTGTTTTAAGGTCGCGAGTGTCGATTTCCTGTAAGACAGTTTTAACAATAGATGATGCTATCGAAAGTTCATGCATTACGAAGTATACGAGTTAAATTTTTCTATGTCAGCTTTTAATATTTGAATTAACTTAAATTTTGCGGACTCAATTTCCGGGGTGAGCTCAACACCATACTCAAAGTTTTTTCCTTCAATACCATAAACTTGCATTGTCTTAGGGAGTTTATCAACTTCTTTAGCGAGTCGCACAGCTTCGGGGAGAGCAAAAAGATGTGATGAAGTTTGAAACAGGTCAGGTTCTAAATTATTTTTTGGAATGTCAATTTCGTGAATAGTTCCTGCATCGCTCTCTGATTTGACGGCATCGATTAAAATCACATGGTCGAAATCTTCCCACATATTTATCAAGGCGATACCTTCACCCGATGACCTTTGCACAGTGCAGTTTTCACAATTGCACTCAGACAAACTGTCGGCTATTTCCAAGCCGACAGCATCATCTGAACGAAATTCGTTACCTATACCAATGATAAGGAGTGACATCTTATCCTCGGTCGATAGTGACTTTTAAGAAGTGACATGAGCAGGAAATACATGGGTCATAATTTCGTATGGCTTGTTCGCATTTCCAAGTGATCTCATCATCTGGTAAATTTATAATCAATGGAATCAACTCACGTAAATCAGACTCAATAGAACCTTGGTTCTGCGATGTTGGCGGAACTATATTGGCATCGGTTATCAAACCGTTTGAATCAAGATTATAACGATGGTAGCAAATACCGCGAGGTGCTTCGGTACATCCATAGCCAACGCTCTCTTTCGGATTGATTTCGATACCCGGTTTTTTAGGTTCTTTGTAATTCTCAATTATCCGAATTGCCTCGTTGACGGCGTGTAGTGTTTCAACTGAACGAACGAGAATACTCTTAAATGGATTATAGCATTCTTCTTTGAGTCCTGCATCTTTGGCAGCTTTTTGAACTTCAGGTGAAAACTTATCAAAGTTCAATGAGTAACGTGCGAGAGGTCCGACTTTATATTTGCCACGTTCTTTTAGTTTACAATGAAGTGAGGTAGAATGTTCAACTTGTTCTTCCTCAAAATGTTTTTCAAAGTCGGTAACATCAATATCTAAACCTCTGTTAGATACAAGTCGTCCTTCATTGAATGGGTATTCATCAGGATGTCTGAGTGCGACAAATTCATAGTCTTGTTCAAACTTTGGAAACTCAAGTGATGCTGTCAATTTTATCATATTATGAGCAGCAGTTCGAGCCCATCGAAGATTTTCAAGAAGGGAATGGAAATCACTTTTTGAAGGCAGTTTATAAAACCCACCGACTTTAACATTGATAGGATGAATTTCACGACCACCTAAAAGAGTAACGATTTCGTTACCAATTTTTTTCAATCGTAATCCATCGTTTACAACATCGGGATGATCTTTAGCCATTTGAATAGCATCTTGATAACCAAGAAAATCAGGAGCGTGCAGCATGTAGACATGCAGCACATGACTTTCAATCCACTCACCACAATAGATTAGACGGCGTAAGTCTCGTAAATCATCATCAAGTGAAACGCCGAGTGCATTTTCCATCGCATGCACCGCACCCATCTGGTATGCGATAGGACAGATACCGCAGATACGAGCAGTAATGTCTGGAGCTTCGGAGTAATGACGTTCTCTTAAAAATGCTTCAAAAAACCGAGGTGGTTCAAATATCTTAAATTTGATATCTTCAACTTTATCATTTTTTATTTTCAAATAGAGAGAACCTTCACCTTCAACTCTGGCAAGGTAGTCAACATTTATAATTTTTGTTTTACTTTTGCTCATGGAAGATACTTTCATTTTTAAATTCTTCAGCGTTGGCATTTATACCGCGGTATAATCTAATAAGCTCATCTTTGGACATGCCCATTTTTTCAAACTGATTACTTAATGCTTTTACATTAGGGTCTTCAGATGGACCAAAGCAACTATAACATCCCCGATTATAGGCAGGGCAGATAGCATCGCAACCTGCGTGGGTAACCGGTCCAAGACATGGGATCCCTTTGGATGTCATAACGCAGATATTTCCCCGACGTTTACATTCCATACATACGGAATAGGTTGGGATATTAGGTTTACGTCGATTCAGATATGCATTACAAACTTCAACCAAAGCATCTTTGTTGATTGGACAACCACGAAGTTCAAAATCAACTTTTACATGATCTGCTATTGGTGTTGAATTCTTTAATGAAGAAATATATTCTGGCTTAGCATAGACGATATTAACAAAATCGTTTACATCTTTGAAGTTTTTTAAGGCTTGAATACCACCCGATGTTGCACATGCTCCGATAGTAATAAGCGTTTTCGACAGTCTGCGAATTTTATGAATCCGTTCGGCATCATGTTCTGAAGTAATCGAACCTTCTACAAGTGATATTTCATAAGGTCCTCGTAAAACGGCACGAGATGCTTCGGGGAATGAAGCTATTTGAATATTGTCAGCGATTGCCAGTAAAGCATCTTCGCAATCAAGAAGAGATAGCTGGCATCCATCGCATGATGCAAATTTCCATACTGCCAATTTTGGTTTACTTGGTGTGTTCAAAGGCATCTTAGATCTCCCTCTTCTTAATTAAATCTTTAACCGTGTCGTAGTTAAACACCGGGCCATCTTTACAAATTATTTTTCCGGTGTACTGACAATGTCCGCATAAGCCGACGCCACATTTCATATTACGCTCAAGAGAAACAAAAATGTTCTCAGGGGCAAGACCTTGCTGTTGGCAGGCAATGGCGGTGTAACGCATCATAATTTCAGGACCGCATAAAAATGCTGTTGTATTTTCTGGATCAAAGTTGCTGTTTTTAATGAGAGTTGTTACAACGCCAACATTGCCCATCCATTTTTGATCGGCACGATCGACAGTGACATAGAGGTCAATATCAAATCGACCACGCAAAGATTCTAATTCTTTGTTGAAAATAATATCTGATGGCATACGTGTACCATATAAAATCGAAATCCGTTTATACTTTTCACGGTTATTTAAAATATGATATACAACCGGACGAAGCGGTGCTAAGCCAATTCCGCCGGCAACTATAACGATATCTTTACCTTCTGCTTTTTCAATCGGCCATTCTTTACCGTAAGGACCTCGCACGCCTAGCATATCGCCAACTTTTAGCCGCCTGATTGCTCGGGTGACATCGCCAACCATTCTAATTGTGTGAAAAAGTTTATTAGGTCTATTCGGATCGCCACATATAGAGATAGGCACTTCTCCGCATCCGTGTACATAGAGCATATTAAACTGCCCCGGCAAAAACTCAAAAGATGTCTCACCATTTTCAGCTGCGAGTTCAATAGTGAAAGTATCTTCTGTTTCTTTTCGAATTTTTTTTATTACAAACATTTCAGGAATAAATGCAGCGTTTGTAATCTGAGTATCGACTGGTTTGTTATTTGATAGGTGTGTCATATATATCCAATAGTTGTAATCTTAATGCCATTAATTCATCTTCCATAAGGTTGACAAATCGTTTCATTATATCATAACCAAGCTCGTGATCTTCATCACATTTTTTCCGTAAACAGTTTCCATCTAAAGCAATTGCTCGGGTAACATCCATTGCCCGGCAATCAAAATGTCTGATATATGGGGCTACTAACCATGACCATCCTAAGACATCATTATTGCCTAATGTGTTGAAAACTATACTACCTTTTTGAGGACGGAAAACTTCCATTGCGAGTTTTCCATCGCGGATGAAATAAAACAGGTCAGCTTCATCCCCTTCATGAAACAAATATTCGCCCGGGTTTATCCGCACATTTTTGGCACATCCAACTATCAGTTCAATATGCTTTTTTCCCATCCCTTTTAAAAAAGGATGATCTGCTAAATATGATTCTAAATTTTTCATATTAATTCTCCGCCTGGGCTGATTGCTCGGCTTGAGCAGTTACTTGTTTTAAAATAGCTTTCGTTTCTTTGGTTATATCAATACCGACAGGACACCAGACAATACATCGTCCGCATCCTACGCACCCAAGAGTTTGAAATTGCTCTTGCCAACTTGCAAGTTTATGAGTCATCCACTGACGGTATCGAGATTTATTCGATGCTCGCACCGCACCACCATGGATATATGAATATTCCATGCTAAAACAGGAATCCCATGTACGAACCCTTTCGTTTTCATCACCGGTGAGTGATGTTACATCTTGGATGTTCGAACAGAAACAGGTAGGGCAGACCATGGTGCAGTTTCCACATGAGAGACAACGTTTGGCGATGTCATCCCAATGGGGATGGTTTAGATTACCTAGTAGAAGTTCAACTAAGTTAGAAGTATCAAGTGACCGACCCATATTTTCGCTGGCAGATTTAATCTTTTGCTCAGCAGTATCAAGATCGTTTTTAGATGCTTCTACAAGTGGTAATTCTTTTAATATCTTAAGACCGTTTTTTGTGCCGGCTTCAATAATAAAATTATGTCTGTCACCATCAAGTAATTCTGTGATGGCAATGTCAAAACCTTTATCAGCAGATGGTCCAGTTTTGGTCGAAGTACAAAAACAAGAACTACCGGCTTCGGTACAATTTGTTGTGACTATAAAAAGAGAGTCACGTTGTTTCTTATAATAATTATCAATATATTCACCCTCGATAAAAATCTTATCTTGGATGAGTATTGCATGAAGTTCACATGGTTTCACACCAAAGAATGCAAGTTTTTCAACTGATTCATTCTCTTTGATGATTTTAATCTTCCCATCGACTCGTTTCGATTTGAGTATTGTCAGTTTAGGGGGAAAGAGGTATTTCTTAAACGAAAAAGGTCCGACATTGTAACCAAACAATGCTTTATCTTCACGTTCTTTTAAACGATACGAACCTGCTTCATGGACATCGGTAAGTCCAATCGGGAGGTCATTGATGTTTTCCAATTCATCATAGATGATTGTCTCATCTCGAACAATTGGACCAATTGTTTTGAACTTTTGTTTTTTTAGTTCTGTTAATAAAGATTCGATTGCATCTTTGTTAACGGTATACTTTGTGTCTTTTGTGATCTTTAACTTGCTCATATTGTCCTATCACAACGAGTTATAATATGGTTATTCTACTTTGTTGATTTATCGACAGTTTCCCTATAAAACTTATCCTATATTGTCTATTATCTACTTGGAATGTATCATGAAGTTTTAATAAGTCAAGTGAAAAATTTCACATAATAAGATAAAGTTAAAGTATTTTAGAAGCACTAGCTAATACACTCAAAGTACCCTTATCGTAGGTTACAACAACATGTTATGGTAATTAAGCCTGTTCCTGCCTGCAATAGAATGACTCAACTATGACTTTTTTGTTATAGATATATTGCTATATTAATTAAAGTTATTGAATTTGTTGAAATAAAACTTTCACCTCACACGAGTGAACAGATGATTGCCAACAGAGAAGGGGGAAAGTAAATGAAAGTTGTTGTGATTAACACAGCTTTTTTAAGAGTGGGGATGGTTAGTTTGTTCTTATAGTTGTGAAGAATAGTAGATTATTATTTTGACAGTCTTTTAGATGATGATTTCTTTTTGTAAAATGACTTATGCGTCAGAATATCTTTTTGCTTTATCTTTCTGTTCGTATCTTTTTCAACAAATAATTTTAAACCGGTAAATGGGTCTTGCTCAGTATAGTACATGAGGGCTGAATATGTCGACGGAAGGGGAGTGAAAATTTGTACCTGTTCAGGATTGATTCTGAGATTATTCGATGTAAACTCTTTTAAGTTTTTCATCTCATGTTCAGTACATCCGGGATGAGCCGCTATTAGATAGTATGTCAGAAATTGTTTTTTGTCAGAGTGAGCAGTCGCATTTAAAAACATTGAATGAAATTGCAAAAGCGATGATTGATCCGGCTTACCCATCAGGTCTAAAACTTTATTGTCGGTATGTTAGGGGGCAACTTTGAGCTGACCCGATGTATGTTTCTTTACTAAGCTGTTGACATATTTTTGACCGAACTGTTTATCATTGACAATCATGTCATATCGAATGCCCGATGCGATAAAGACTTTTTTGACGCCATCAATATTTTGTATATTGTTTAGAAGATTTATCTGTGACCCATGAGTTGGTTTCAAACTTTTACAAACAACAGGCGAGATACATCGCTTATTCTCACAACACCCTTTTTTAATTTTTTTCGCACACTCAAATCCATACATGTTAGCAGTCGGACCACCGGCATCACTAATAATACCTTTGAACGATTTATGCTTGGTGAATTTTTTAGCTTCTTTTAAGATAGATTTTTCCGATCGCCAATTTACTGTTTGCCCTTGGTGAACTGCTATTGCACAGAAATTACATTCGCCATAACATCCTCGATGAGTTGTCAGAGAAAACTTTATTGTATCAAGAGCTTTTACTTTACCATCTTTGCTATGCGATGGGTGAGCATCAAGAGAGAAGTCCATATCAAAAATATTGTCGAGTTCTTTTTGAGAAAGATGATTGGCGGGTTTGTTCTGTATCAGAAATCGAGTGTCAGTTTTTTGTGCGAGCCCAAAAGCTGTGATAGGATCGTTGTTGTTGTAAAACAGATGAAACATCTTTGTGAATTTTGCTTTTGATTTTTGGACTTCATCAAACGATGGCAACTCTTTATAGTTCTCAGGAACTTCATTTGAGATATAACACAAGCCGTTGATTTCTTGCCAACTTTTTTTCTGCCTCATCGCATGAGCAACCTGCACAATAGTTTTCTCAGCCATACCATAGACAAGCATATCAGCCTTGGCATCAAAGAGAATCGATTTGCGAAGTTTGTTAGTCCAGAAATCATAATGAGCAACCCGACGTAAACTTGCTTCGATTCCACCTAAGACAATCGGCTTGGTGTGTTTAAAATGTTTACGGATAAGATTACTATACACAATGACAGCACGATCAGGACGTTTGTTGTTGATACCTCCTGGTGTGAAATCATCGGACTTGCGACGTTTTTTTGATGCGGTATAATTTGCGACCATCGAGTCGACCGTTCCACCGCTTACTCCCCAAAAAAGATTTGGTTCACCTAAACTTGTGATGTCGACACCTGAATGTAAATCTGGTTGCGGTATGATACCGACACGGAAACCATTTTTGGTGAGGTACCGTCCGATAAGAGCAGTGCCGCTGTAGGGAGAATCAATATAACTGTCTCCAGAGACTAAAATTATATCAAGAGAATCCCAATTCAGTTGCTTGAGTTCATCTTTTGTGACTGGCAAATATTTCATATAGCTAATATATAGAAATTTAGTAAATGTTTCAATTTTATTTTATCTTAAATAGTTTTAATATGAAAAATAACCCTAAGCCGATTAAGAAACCATAGAGAGTGTTTAAAAAGATAATTCCGAAAGCAGTTGAAATTGTAATCAGTAATCCGTTCAGAGTTTTTTGGTCTTTGGCTGGGCGGGCAAGTTCGTAGCCTGCGAAAATGAGCATAATGCCCAATATTGAGAGCGGGTAGAGCTGAATTAACTGCATAGCTGAAACGCCTAAAAAGAGTCCGACCAGTAGCTTTATTACACCGAGTATCACAACCGAACCGCCGGTTCTGGCTCCAAAATGGTACTGACCGGCTAGTCCGCCGGAGCCGTGACACATCGGAAGCCCACCGAATCCGCAACCGATTAAGTTCATCAGTCCGACCGAGGTTGCCATTTTGCCGGTAGATATTTTTTTGCCGGGGAATAAATCACCCGAAAGTATGCAGACGGCAAAAACTGAATTTAACAAAGTTAGTGGTATTTGTGGCAATGCTCCACGAGTAAGTCCGGTCAGCCAGTTTTCGGCAGTTGGAATTATCAATTGAAATGAAGGCAATGAAAAATGGATTTGCGAAAGTAAGTCGGGGGTAAGAGAAAAGAGAATAACAAGTCCGCTTCCGAATAATAAAATTGCTGACGGAAATTTTTTGAATTTCGTAAGTAGCAAAACAGCGATACCAATTATCAATGCTGTAACAACAGAATTAAAACCTGTCATTGGAGTTTCTGAAATAAAAGCGATCCCTTTGATTGCCAGTTTTAATCCAACGCCTAATTGGATGCCTCGTATAATCGGTTTTGGTATAAAATGCTCAACTTTACTGATGAGTCCTGAACTGCCTAAGACAAAAACTATCGCACCAGCAAGAAGTCCTGCGGCGGCAATTTCTGACGGTAACAGTTGTTCTGCTATAGCAACTGCGGCGATTGCTTTCATTGGTTGAACAGGTATCGGTTGACCAAAAAGAATTCCGGTCAGAATATTAAACAGTCCTGCAAAAATTAAAATTATACCAAGGTCCATACCGGTGACAATTGAAATACCCGCAACCAATGGGATGAAGGTACCCAAATCACCAAGCGAGCCGGAGAACTCCATAAGGGTGAAACGCATTGTGTGTAAATTTGTTTTTATCTCGTTCAGCATATTGGTTTCTTAAATTTTAGATATTTAAAATCTCATGCCAATAAGTGATCTCAATTTTAGGCGGAGCATTGTCAGTTGTATATTGGATAATAAGTCCGTCGGTTTTGAGTAGTGCCGAGAGTGCAGCCGATGATTTTTTGTCAGCAAACGATGCGACCAAGTTGCCATCTTCGAAAAATATTTTACCCGGCCAAATAAGTGTCCGTCCAGATTTCATTATTGAATCTTTACTTAATGAAGCAGATGTCGTAGACAGTCTGTAATCTTTGACACCTATCATTTTCTTTATAGCAGGAATTACAAAGCAGGCACAGGTCACTGCAGTAGAAAGAGGGTTGCCCGGGAGACCGAACAAATATTGATTATTACGCTTGGCAAAAAACAGAGGTTTGCCCGGTTTGATTGCTGCCTTATGTAGTTTTTTTACCCATCCGCATTGTTCGGCAATTTCAGGGATAAAATCTTTATCGCCTGCGGAAACGCCACCACTTGTTATAATAATATCGTAATTTTTCGAGAGAGCTTTGACTACAGAATCTCGTTCATCTAAAACTATCGAGTCAACCGTGATAGATTCGCAGAATGGTGCCAGCATTGACCGCACTGTGTAGCTGTTGCTGTTATAAAGTTGTCCGAACTGTAAGTCGTTGCCGGGTTCGACCAGTTCGTTGCCTGTGCTTAATACTAAGACCGATGGTTTTTTGTATACCGCAACTTTGTCCATGCCTATCGAAGCCAAGATACCAATGTAGAGCGGGTTTATTTTTTCACCTGCTTGTAAAAGTAGGTCATCTCTTTTTATATCTTCACCCGGTTGGCGAACGTTCTGATTTTCTTTTATCGCTTTTTCAAAAGTTACTTCATCTTTATCAAAAGTAGTATGCTCAACTTGAATAACGGTATCGTACCCTTTAGGAACTGGAGCGCCGGTCATAATTTTTATTGCTGTGTTTGGTTCGTACTTATATTGGTCGGAATCACCGGCGTAGGTGATTGCTTGTATCGGGAGCGAGAACGGGATTTGTTTTGTGTCTGCGAATGCAACCGCAAAACCATCCATAGCAGAATTTCTGTAAGGGGCAACATCGACAGATGAAACAATATCTTCTGCGAGTATAAAATTTGCAGATTGTTCTATCGGGAGATTTATGATTTTAGATTTTTGAATTGCTTGCGAAATTATTTCGACTGCTTCGGCGTATGATTTCATTGATTGAGTTCTTTCTGACAATCTTTAACAAGGTTGGCAACTAACCGCAGAGGGTGTTCAATGGTAGGGAGGAGAAACTCAACAATTTCTTTGACTGCTTTTGGAGAACCGGGGAGATTGACAATAAAAGATTGCTGGGTGATTCCCGAGACAGCTCGAGAGTAAATTGCGTAAGCTGATTTTGTAACTGAAAATGTTCGGATAGCTTCATCGACTCCCGGCGTGAACCGTTCGATAATTTGCTTGGTAACTTCGGGGGTGTTGTCCCGAGGGGCGCATCCTGTGCCACCCGATGTAAATATCAGTCTATGTTTTTTCTCAACAAATTCTCTTATTGCTGATTCAATATTTTCAGGGTCATCAGATACGATTTTAGATTCTACAATCTCAAACCGATCGTCGAGTGTTTCTTTGAAAACAGGAAGGCACCCATCTTCACGTTCACCTCTTGAGGCTCTATCTGAAATAATAATAATCCCAACCGAGTATGGCATTAGTTACTCCACTGAATTGAGTCGCCAACAGACATCTTGCCGCCATGCAGAACCTTGGCAAAAATTCCTTCTCTCGGCATAATACAATCGCCAACAGCTTCACGAATATAACAACCATGATGACATTCTTTGCCGATTTGAGTAACTTCGAGTTCTATGCTGTCGCCGATTTTCATCTTTTTCCCAATGGTAACATCTGTGAAATCTATCCCGGTTGTAGTAATGTTTTCGGCAAAATCACCCGGGTTAATTTCGACAATATCATTTTTCACTTTTTCAAAAGATTCAAATGGCAAAAGAGAAACCTGTCGCCCTGACCCTGCATGACCATCGCCAATTATACCAAAGTCAATTTGGAGTTCAGCGTTGTCGATATTTTTTTTCTGCATTCCTTTTTCAGGAGCGATAGAAATTTTATAAATCTGTCCGTTTGTATTCACCTGATTTACCTCCTGTTTTATGTAAGAGTTTGAGTTCTGAAATGACAACATCTTTTTGTACTGCTTTTACCATATCATAAATTGTGACAGCGGCGATTGAAGCAGCACAGAACGCTTCCATCTCAACACCTGTTGGTGCCGAAGTTTTAGATGTTGCCAGTATAAGTATCGTAGAGTTCGTTTTATCTAATTCAAATTTTATGTCAACGGTGTCTAAGGCAACTTGATGACAGAGAGGAATAAGCTCCGATGTTTTTTTGGCAGCTTGAATCCCTGCTATTTTAGCAACAGTGAGGACGTCGCCTTTTTTTAAATTGTTAGACTGGATAAGTTCAAAAGTCTTTTAGTTTAGAAGAACCTTGACCGAGACAGTTGCTTGGCGAACAGTTTCCTGCTTGTGCGAAATGTCGACCATGGTTGCTTTGCCGTCGGAATCAGTATGAGTAAGTTTTGACATCTCAACCTCCCATGTTCACAAATGATGGGAAAAAAGCAGAGTCACCGGATTTGCGGGAACAACCGGTGTATGTTTTGTTGGCGACCAATTGGTTGACTTCTCTTGTTGCGTTGTCGTAGCCTTGCTGTAAGGATTCAAAGAGATTAAACGATGCCCCCGAGAAGAGACAGCCGTACAAGCGACCATCGGATGTCAACCGTATGCGGTTACACATGGCACAAAATGAATGCGAGACCGGGTTGATAAATCCTACTTTGATATCTAAATCAGGAGAGCTGACATAGCGAGCGGCAGTCGATGGGTCACTACTTGCTGGGGTAAAAGTATAGGGGAGAGACTTTTTGATTTCATCGCCGGATATATATTGATCAGAGTTTTGAGAGTTGAGCTTAGTCGGCATGAATTCGATAAAACGGATGTCGACTTTTAGTTTGTTGGCAAATTGTATCAGATCATCGGCTTCATCGTCGTTGGTTCCACGAATGAGAACTGTGTTAAGTTTTACTTTTGGAATATGTTTGATAGCTTCTTTTATACCGTCAATCATATCGTTATATTTGTTCCGACCTGTCACCGAACAGAACCGAGTTTCATCCAAAGTGTCTATTGAAATATTTACAGAATCAAGTCCGGAGTCTGCGAGAAGCTTCGCTTTCTTTTTAAGAAGTATCGCATTCGATGTTAAGGCAGTGTGGATTTTCGGATTTGTTTTTTTTACAAACTGAATCAGCTCCGGGAGTTGTTTGTACAAAGTTGGCTCACCACCTGTGAACCTGATTTTTTCAATTCCTAAAGTATGCAGAAGTTTAATCGAGTTTTTAAAATTATCAAAATTTTCATGCACATAGGTATCATTCTCCTGTTGAGGAGGTCGACAATAAAAACAGTTTAGGTTACAACTGTTGAGGAGTGATACCCGAAGATATTTAATGCGGTTAATCATTTTTGTTCTCCCGCAGTAGTTTGCTTTTTAGTTTGAGCGATAATAAATGTGACCAGAGAATCAATTGAATCCGTTTCAAAATGATTCGCTGTCAATTTGGAATTATCATCACCATACGATGCTATAATATGTTCGATGTTTTTAGAATCTATTTCTGTTATGTTTCTTGTGAGTAGAACTTTTTCGACATTGGAAAATTTATCACCTTCAATTAGGCAGATATCAAATTCTGAATTGATTGTATTCATAATCTTTTCTTGGAGAGAATCATTGGTTATTGAAAAAATTGCAAATTCACCCGGGTTTGTCGCCATAGTAAGATTGGCACCTGCTTTGCGATGACGTTCGGAATCTTTACCGACAGTGTCAAACTGATGATGATGTGAAGTATGCTTTTTAGACATACATCTGATGCCTTGAGCAGTCAAACCTTGCAGAAGTTTTTCCATCAGGGTTGTCTTACCAGAATTTTTTGCTCCGACTATTGCGATGCTATACATGTTCACTCCGAATCGACTCAAAATCTTCGTGGTAATTGACATTTCTCCAAGGGGAGATAGTGAGCGGAATAAATTTGGAATCTACCTGTTTGAGAAAATCACGCATTTTGTAATTACCTGACTTCGCTGTTTCAACTATCAGAGGTAGACAAGATTTGTGATAGATAGCACAGAGCGGTTGGATGCGGTTATTTATTTCTGCTCCTAAAAACTGTTCGTTTGTGTAGGCTTGAAGTATTTCAGTTATTACATTTTTATCTAAATCGTATAAATCAGCAGCGGTTATAAAACAGAATTCAGAATCGCAGTTTTCCAAGGCGGTGATTATGCCTGCCATCGGTCCATCGGCGAGTTCAGAATCAATCAGAGTTGTTACTGGGAGATTACCATATTTTTCTGCTGATTTGGCTACCAATGATACTGAACAGAACATGCCGTCGCAAGCCGAAATTGTTTTCTCAACCAGCGTTGTTTTGTTGATTGCAGTGAGCAGTTTATCATACCCGGCACGGCTGCTTTGACCGCCAGCGAGTACAAATGCTTGTATGTCAGTTCGTTCCATAAAAAATACCTCATACCGGTCGGCAGAGGTCATACGAAAGTACGTCCATCGTGGAGTCTCCTTTGCCAAACCGGGCAGGTCGGAAAATTGCTCTTCCGGCCGTAGAGTCCTCGGTGGCCACGTGGGTCTTCCGAGGTTCGGAGATTAAAAATATCTTCTTTTCTAACTCAATACAAAATAAGCGATTCCGCTGTTTGTGCATTGACTTAAGTCAATGGGAAAAAATAGCTAATTTTCGATATTAACACAAGTGAAAAATGTCACAAAATTGTCAAGTGAGTCAACCTTTTTAGTGGACAATTTAGTAGACAGTTAACAACTTGCATAGATATATCAAATAGGAGAATAAATGAATAAAGAGAACCAAGTGGTATCATCAATTTTGGTTCATGCCGAAGCAAAAGATTTTGCAACGGTAGAGAAAAAAATTGCATCTGTTCCACAAATGGAAATTATTGAAACTGCTGAAAACAAATTAGCTGTAGTTTTGGAAACTGAATCAACAGAATATGCTGTTGGTTTGTGGGAAGATATTAGAAGACTTGATGGTGTCACCGGTGTCGAAATTATTTCACACTTCTTTGAAGATGAAATCAAAAAATATAAAAACATAACGAACTAAATCTTAAGAAATGGAGTCAAGGAAAATGAGTACCTTGGATCGTAGGGATTTTATTAAATCGTCGGCAGCATCGCTTGCGGTTGCCTCGCTTGTTGCTTCCTGTGGGAAGAAAGAAGGAGACAATTCAACTGCTGTTGATGGCAAAGTTGATCAACTTGGAATTACATGGGACAAAGCAGTTTGTCGTTTCTGTGGTACCGGTTGCGGTGTTCTGGTTGGTAAAAAAGATGATACAGTTGTTGCTACCAAAGGTGACCCGGATTGTTGGTCAAACAAAGGTCTCAACTGTGTGACAGGATATTTCCTTTCAAAGATTTTATATGGTAAAGATCGTTTAACTAAACCAATGATTCGCAAAAATGGTAAAATGGTCGAATCATCATGGGATGAAACTCTCGACTTGATCGCATCAAAGTATGAAGAAATTCTCAAACGTGACGGCTCCGATGCTGTCTCTATGTTTGGTTCCGGTCAGTGGACAATTTTTGAAGGGTACGCTGCTCTTAAATTTATGAAAGCCGGTTTAGGCTTTATCTCAAAAGATGGTGTCGGTTCTAACAACTTAGATCCAAACGCCCGTATGTGTATGGCGTCAGCTGTGGCAGCGTTTATGCGGACTTTCCAATCTGATGAACCTATGGGTTCCTATGAAGATTTGGAACATGCCGATACATTCTTCACTTGGGGAGCAAACATGGCAGAGATGCATCCTGTCTTGTTCTCACGTATCATGGATACAAAAATGAAGAACCCTGATAAAGTGAAGATTATTGATTTGGGAACACAGTTTACCCGTGTATCTGAAGAGTCTGATCTTTATTTAGAATTCAAACCGCAGACAGATTTAGCAATCGCCAATTATTTTATCCATTACACTATCAAAAACAAATTGTACGACGAAGAATTTGTAAATGATAATTTAGTATTTAAAAAAGGTGAAACCAATATTGGCTATGGTCTTTTAGATGGCGGAAAAGATATTCCGAAAACTGCCGGTAAAATGACGAAGATTTCTTTTAAAGATTATAAAAAATTTGTAGCCGGTTTTGATGCTAAGTATGCCTCAAAAATCTCGGGCGTTCCAATTGACAAACTTGAAGAAGCTGCCAAACTGATTTCTGATCCAAACCGTAAAGTTGTCTCATATTGGACAATGGGTTTTAATCAGCATACTCGTGGCACATGGGTTAATCAGCTTGTCTATTCTATCCATTTGCTTACAGGTAAAATTTCTAAACCGGGACAGGGACCTTTCTCTCTCACCGGTCAACCGTCTGCTTGTGGTACAGCTCGTGAAGTAGGAACTTTTGTACATCGTCTTCCTGCCGATTTAGTTGTTAAAGTAGAAGCACATCGTAAGATTGCTGCCGATATCTGGAAAATCCCGGTTGATAAGATTAATCCAAAAGTCGGTTTACATACTATCGAAATGTTTAGAGCAATCGATAATGGTTCAATCAAATTATTATGGGTCCAAGCAGCAAATCCATTCCAATCGCTTCCGAACTTAAACCGGTTTACAAAAGCTGCCATCGAAAAAGATTGCTTCATAATTGTTTCCGATGTATACCCTACTCGTTCAACCGAAGTTGCCGATGTTATTTTACCATCAGCAATGTGGATTGAAAAAGAAGGTGCTTTTGGTAACGCTGAAAGACGTACCCAGCATTGGAATGAAATTGTGACTTCACCCGGTGATGCCAAAAATGAAATCTGGCAGATGATTGAAGTTGCCAAACGTTTAAAAATCGACGCCAATACTACTGTTGCCGATAAGATTTTTAACTTTAACGAAGCTACCATGTACAAAGATATGTGGGAAGAATATCGTTCATTCTCCGTTGGACGTGCCAAAGATTTAGCTCCTTATGATGTCTTAAGAGAAAAACATGGTGTTGTCTGGCCGTATGTTGCCAAAAATGACAAAACGGATTTCACAGATGTTTGGGCAGATATTGAAAACACCGAAGCAAGCGATTATGTCTCGGTAAAATGGCGTTACAACGCTAAGTATGATCCTTATGCTGCCAAGTTTATCAAAGACCATCCTGAACGTACATTCAAAGATGGTATCGCTTTTTATAAGGCATCTAAATCTGATTACCGTGCAACAGTTTTTGCGGTTCCATACGAACCAGCTGCTGAAGAGCCAGATAAAGATTATCCATTCTGGTTATGTACCGGCCGTGTGCTTGAACATTGGCATACCGGTTCGATGACTATGCGTGTTCCTGAATTACGCAGAGCTGTTCCAAGAGCGGTTGTCAATATTAATCCTGATGATGCTAAACGTATGGGCATTGTCCGTGGTGATTTGATTCGTGTCAAATCACGTCGTGGTGAAGTTGTATTCCCAGCTGATGTGAACGGACGTACGGTTCCTCAAAAAGGAATGGTCTTTATTCCGTTCTTTGATGAAACCCGTTTGGTTAATAAAATAACTCTTGATTGTTATGATCCGATTTCAAAAGAACCTGATTATAAAAAATGTGCTGTTACAATCGAGAAAGCATAACGAAATAAAAAGAACTCACTCTCTATGAGAATTAGAGAGTGAGATTGAAAATATGAAACGACGAGATTTTATAAAACGATCAGTAGCATTTTCTACCGTAGGTATAACCGGTGGCTTCTCTTTTGTCAGTCTGCTTGGGAGTAATAAGAAACATTATTTTAGACCTCCCGGTGCAATTGAAGAGAACCAATTTTTATCGGCTTGTATCAGGTGTGGCAAGTGTGTGCAGGATTGTCCGTACGACACTCTGAAACTTGGGTCACTTGAAGATGGTCTCAATATCGGTACGCCGTATATTGATTTCCGTGAAGTGCCTTGTCAGATGTGTGCTGATATTCCTTGCATCACTGCCTGTCCAACAACAGCTCTAAACCATGATTTGAAAGATGTCAATAAATCAAATATGGGTACTGCTGTTATCACCGATAGGGAAGCCTGCCTTTCGTTAAATGGAATCCGTTGTGAAATTTGTTATCGAGTTTGCCCATTGACAAACAAAGCGATAACTCTTGATAAGCATCAACAATCAATAACAAAAAAACATACTGTTTTTGAACCAGTCATTCATAAAGAATTCTGTACCGGTTGTGGAATTTGCGAAAATGCATGTCCACTTGATAAAACAGCGATTACAGTGTTACCAACCGAACGAGGTGACAAAGCTGCTCACTATATCTTACTTCGGGAGCAGAAGTCATGAACAAGATAGCTCAAAACAAATGGCGGATTTTAAGAAGGTTTGTGCAATTTAGCGTAATCCTTTTACTTCTGTCTCCATTGTTGAAACTGTCTGTTTTCCGAGGTACTCTTATTTCGGGTGAGCTGTTTTCTATCTTGTTGGTAGACCCATTTGCTGCGATAGATTTTATGTTGGCAGCAAAAACATTTTATCTGCCATTAGTGATTGGTGGATTAATTGTAGCCGTGTTTTATTTTATTGTTGGTGGAAGAGTTTTTTGCGGATGGGTTTGTCCTATCTATTGGTTGTCAGAGTTTACGGCAAAGTTACATGACAGATTTGCTGTTTTAAATATGAAACCGTCGGCATCATTTAAATATTATATTTTTGTTATCTTTTTGCTCCTGAGCGTGATAACATCAAAGCCTGTTTTTGAACTGATTTCTCCAATCGGAATTATCAGTCAGAATATTGCTTTAGGCGTTGACCAATCACAGGCTCAATTTGGGAAAGAGTTGACATCATCTGATAATATTGAAAACAGCGGTTATACATCGTCGCTGATGTCTGACAGTTATTATGATTGGCAAATTCTGTTTAACAGTTCGCTCTGGCTGATTGCTTTGATTTTACTGATTGATCTTTTCTATAGTAAAGGATGGTGGTGTCGACATGCTTGTCCTGTTGGTACTTTTTATACTTTGCTTGGAAAATTTTCTCCGGTTAAAATCAAAATCGACCATGTCGCTTGTACTCAGTGCAATGAATGTTTTGATGTCTGTTTACCGTCGAATGTTCTTATCGCACCGGTGCAAGGTTCGACCAACTGGGTAATTGATAGCTCGTGTACAAATTGTTTAAATTGTATAGATATTTGTCCTGAAAACGCATTAAAAATTAGTTTAAAAATAAAGAAGGAGAATGTTTCATGAAACATTTTATCGCTTTCATGAGCGTGTTATTACTTTTATCGATGCTTATAGCATGTCAGGGAGAAGAAAAAAGTAATGCCCCGCTCACCGATGAACAGAAATTAAATCTTGAGTTAGTAACTCATGATAACGTAGCATCATTTGGTGCACCACCATTGATTCCTGCTGAACATCCAATCGTAATTGGTGATGATGTTATAGCCTCTGAAAATGGTGGAGAAATTTGCTTGGAGTGTCATTATAACAAAGATGAGGTAGATGTTCCTCAAACACTACATCCTGAACGTCACGTTTGTATGCAGTGTCATATTCCTGCCGCTGAAGAAACAGCTGAAGGTGACGATTTTAAAGTAGATAACTACTTTATTAAACATGTGCCAAATTAATATTGAAATATGATTGGCGGGGTTGTGTAAACCCCGCCAATGCATTACATTCTCCCTATGACTTCAAGATCAAACTTCCTCAAAAAATCATTTCAGATGATAGGTGGCATTTTTGCTGAATCTATTCAGAAAAAACTGCCCGATAAAATTCTCAACCCAAAAAAAGAGATCTACCCACCGGGTGCTATTGATGATTTTCAAAGCAGATGTGAGTCTTGTGGGGATTGCATTTCTGTCTGTCCGGTAAGTTGTATCAAGTTTTCGCCAGATGAGCTAACCGGGAAGAACCTTCCGATTATTGTACCATCTGAAAAAGCATGTATTATGTGCGATGAAATTCTCTGTACAAAAGTATGTGAGCGTAATGCACTTGTAACTCCGAAAGATATGATATTTCCTAAGATAGGTCTTGCACAAATTGTCGAAGATAAATGTCTGCCTTACAATGGTCAGAGTTGTATGACCTGTTATGATGCCTGTCCCTTAAAACGGGATGCGATCAAAATGAAATTCAATAAGCCTGTGATAAACGATGAAACGTGTACCGGGTGTGGGATTTGTGAAGAGGCGTGTGTCTTGACGGATGCTAAGGGTGTCAAAACTATAGTGTTGTCGTAAAAATTACAATGAACGATACTTACTGATTGACCGCTTTTAACTTTTCATCTACTTCAACTAAAAAATTCTCAACTTCCAATTTTAATGAAGCAAACAACTCAACTGAATGTGCAATTTTATCGGCAGTCTCGGTATGTTCAATTTGAAGAGCGAGGTCTGTGCAAATATCAGCACCAAGATTAGAGAGAGTACCTTTGAGAGAATGGGCAGAGAATTTAATCGACTCTAAATTTTCTTGTTCTAAAGAGTTTTCTATTGCTTTGAGCATAGAAATTTTTTCAGATTTGAATAATTGTACAATTTCTTGAAGTAATTCATAATCATTATCTACTATCTTTAACGCATTATCTAAATTGAATGTCTGCACAATATTTTCTCCTGAAATAATTATAAAACCTGACTTATATAATTATTATCGGAATTTAAGTTTTTAAATTTATTTTAAATTTAGAACAAATTTAATTTATTGTTACTTGTTTCACACTGAAACGGAGTAATTTCTCGTAGAATATTTGAAAAGAATAAGAATTTTTTGAAGTAGGGGGAAGATTAGAAATAATAATAAAAACGTGCCATTATTTCTACAATAGAAAATAATGGCACGCTTTAAAAAGTCTAATAATTTAAGAAGGTTGCTCTGTCGGGCAAAGCGATAACAATTCAATTTCAGCAAGCAGAATGTCTAATTCTTTTTTGAATTTATCCCGTTGTTCTTGATTAAACTGTTCCGCAATTTCATGATAATGTTCAATACCACTGATCAGATTATCTTTAAATCCCTGAAAATATTTGTTGGTCTTATCAAGGAGTCCATCGGAAGTTTTTTTCAATTCAAATTTCAAATAATCGACATATATACTCAGCTCACGTACAAACATGTGAGGCCGATTTTCGTTTTGTAAAATTGAAATCTTCCCATAAATATGATTGACCATTTCTTCAAGCGATGTCGCTTTTGTGAAATTTACAATATTAGGACCACAGCAAATTGATGGTGTCGCCTTTGGGTCGATGCCTAATGGAAGCGTGGCAGAACCGGCAAGGTCATGACAGATACAAGTTTTGTCGGTGACATTGTCAGTCATCTGTGTGAAAATATCTTTTTGTATACCTGTTGTACCATCAAGTTCTCTGAGTTTACGTTTTTGGAATACACGAGATGCGTGGCAAATAGGAACCTTAGTAAATTCTGTATTTGAGACTAAGAATCCTTTTGGACATGGTGAACCAGATTTCCCCGAATCAACTCTGTCCTGTCGCAGTTTTCACTTGTTGAAGTTCTTAAATTCCAGAAAGGAACTCCAAGTGGTGAACTGTTACTTAAAAAGACATCAGCTTCGGTAGCTTCGATAAGTTTCTGTCTGTGATCAGCATCAAGATTTACGACATCGTCAGCAAGCAAAAACGGAGTTCCCCATCCGGTGCCGTCGATTTTGTAATGATCCAGAAGGAAGTTCTGTTCATCGGCAGTTCCAATTCCGCCTTGCATAGTGATGCGTGTTTCAGGAGGTTCCGGTAGCGGGTCGTAACCTTTTTTTGCTAAATTTTTCGAATAAATTCTAAAAAGGTTTTCAATCAGTTCATCTTTTTTCAAACGGAACTCTTCAAGTATAGGACCGGTCAAAAAACCTTGCGATGCAAATGCATGACCGCCACAGTTGAGACCTGATTCGATTCTGTATTCGGAAACCCAGAGACCTTTAAGAGCTAAAAATTTTCCTTGAATAATTGCTGACCGATAGTCGGATACTTTGAGGATAATCTTTTTCTTTAACTCACCGGTAGAATTTGGGAAGAAATCTTTGAACTGCTGAATATATCCATATAAGCGACGGTTCATTCCGGCTGAAAATATGATCGATGAGCTCAGCGAACTGTTGGCATATCCACGAAGTGAGGAAGAAGCATCGGAAAATTCAGGTGCTAATTTTTCACCATTTTTATAAATATCACGGTCTAGTTTTGTCATGATATTTACATCGATAGAACCTATTACAACTAACGAACGGAGCTCATCCTGCAGTTTTGTTTTTTCTTGTGCATCAGATTCAGCAAGCATTTTTTGGTACAGTGCTTTTGTATCTGAATCAGGTAGCATTTCAAAATATTTTGTTATCTCAGAACCTTTTTCAAAAGGCGCCGATTTTAGCTCATTCGATTGTGCTATAATGATGTCATTGAGCAGATCAAGGTACTTCGTTGTACGTTTTGCACGATAGTCATCATCTTTTTCTGAGATATGTTCATATGGTACATTATTCTTATCACTATGGTATTTTCTCATTTGTTCAACAAGTATATCATCGACTAACGAAAGAACCGATGAAATACCATATTTGGCAACTTTGACAGGGGTGTCTATTGAGAAGCCGGTACCCATTACAGGTATGTGAAAAGTGTGTGGTCTATTGTTATTTTTTTCATTCATGAGTCCAATTACATAGAAAATTGATTAAAAGTCAAGATGTTTCATATGTAGGATAAAATAGTCTTAAATAAGGTTTTAAGCCCAAATAGAGGACAAAATAACATGTTTTTTATCAACTTTATAAAATATGATTAATCTTTTTTATGGATGGAAATGTCTTATACACGAAATTGAGATAATAACTGTAAGAAAACAAGAATGGAGAACCAAAATGAAGACAATTCAAACACTTTTTATGGCTTTGCTGGTCTTTAGCGTTATGGCAGTATTAGCACCTAGCACTCAAGCACAGACTTGTGACAGCACAAATACAAATTTTGTAGATTTAGATGGTGACGGATTTAATGATAATGCTCCTGACCATGATGGCGACGGAATCCCTAATGGACAAGACCCTGACTACATCAAACAAGCAAAAGATGGCACTGGCCAACAAAAAGGTAAACTCAACAGAACCGGTACCGGCGATGGTACAGGTGATGGAACTATGAATAAATTTCAGAAGAAGAACCGTTTTGGAAATGCAAATTCAACAAAATTCCAAAGCAGAGCAAATAGAGGTTCGGGCAGTCAAGCCGCCGGCACGGGTACCGGTGTATGTGACGGAACTGGCCCCCAAGGAGGTTCTGCGGTTTGTGATGGAAGCGGCCCAAAAGGACCACGTGGGCGCGGCGGAAACTAAATTCATTTAATACCTCCTGTGATATGAGAAAGCGGTTCGATTACCGCTTTCTCTATCACAATTTAAGAGACGGAGCTTACATTGAAAAAAATTATTATTATATTTTGTATTATGACTCTGATGAGTCCTTTTGTGCTTTCAGATACGATGACATCGCTTTCTATTGATGGCGGATACAGTAGTAACCTGTTTAATGATTCTTTTGCGATTTCTGATTCTTACACTACTTTGTCATCTGATCTGCTCACCTACCCATCGGAGATGCTTGAATTAAATGCATTTGGAGATCTCAAACTATATTCCCAAACAAGCGGATTGTCAAATTTCCTCGGTGGAGTATCGGTTACTTTTATTCCAACAAGTGCACTTATGAAATCACAACTCTATTTCAACAGCAGTGTTTCAATGTTACGCTATGGCACAGATTTCAGCTCATATAATAATGCGATAATCAGCGGAAGTGGGAGCTGGAGTTATCAGCTATCTCAAAAGTTGTTAAGTACACTCGGCGGTGGTGCCAAATCGGTTAATTATACGAACACAACTTCTGTGACAGATAAAATGTATTACTTTTTTGGCGGTTTAAATGCGACTCTTCTTACCAATAACTCTTTCTATTTTGAAGCTGCCTTTTACCAAAAAGATTTTACAACTGATGATTCATTTAATAGTGCTAATTCTTATCTTGATCTGTTTATGCGTTTTTCACGACCAATTGGTAATTCGGTCGGCCTAAATATTTCATACCTCAATAGAAATTTAGAGACTGAAGATGAAGCGTATATGCCCGGTTTTACTATTGACTACCTCTCGCCATGGTCAACTCTTTGGGGTGGCGATGAAATAAGTATTTCGTTGAAAAAAATATTCAGAAATCAGTTTATCATGACTCTTGGAGCATCGTATAGTGAAAAAGCTTATATTGATCAGCTTGAATCTGATTTAGGTGAAATTCCTGTCTTTACAATTTTTTCTAGAAGTGATAAATCAAATGTCTATTCTATACATATAGAAAAATCCTTTAACAGTGAAAGGTCTATTATCGCCCCACGACTTTCAGTTAGTTTTATCGAAAATAGTTCAGACATAGATCTGTATGATTATGATAAAATACTCTTTAATGGGTCGATAAATATCAGTTTTTAAAACTCTGAATCACGTATCTATTGTTGGTTTATGAGAATTACTGATATATATTTTAACTACTTATGCAAAAGAAGATGAAAAGAAAAACCTACGGCGAAAGCGAAGAAAGAGTTCTACAAACTTTTGTAAAACTTTTGCGTGGTACTGATTCGTTTACGACACGTACCCACAAACATATTGCCGAATTCAATTTAAGCCTGAGTCAATTCCAGGTATTAGAAGTGCTGTATCATCTTGGTACGCTTTGTCAAAAAGAGATAGCAAGCAAAGTCTTAAAAACATCGGGGAACCTGACTACGGTTATTGAAAATTTATCAAAACGAAACCTTGTCGTTCGCCAACAGGATGAAGATGATAGAAGATACTACTCGATTCGTTTGACTCCACAAGGCGATGAGCTGATTACAAAAGTATTCTCAGAACATCTTGAAATATTGGTTTCTGAGATGTCGGTTCTTTCAAATGAAGAACAAGAACAGCTTGGCAACTTGTGTAAAAAACTTGGTGTAGGTGCAACAAAGCAATTAGTATAAAAAAATAGGAGTGGGAACAAAAACAGTCTGTTTTTGGTTATATAGTTTAACGTTAAACTAGGCTAAAAAGGAACTGTTATGATACAGATTAGAAAAGCAAATGATCGGGGTGAGACCAATCTTGGATGGCTACAAAGCCATCATTCATTTTCATTTAGCAATTACCATGACCCAAAACATGTACATTTCAGGCACTTACGGGTCATAAACGATGATTTTATCGCTCCATCGGGCGGGTTTGGGACTCATCCGCACAACGATATGGAAATCATTACATTTATCCATTCAGGCAGTTTAAAGCATGAGGATTCACTTGGTAATGGCTCTATTATACAAAAAGGTGAGATTCAGCGGATGACAGCAGGAACAGGTATTATGCATTCAGAATTTAATGCTTCCGATACCGAATATGTTCACTTATACCAAATTTGGATTTTTCCCGACAAAAAAGGATTAACACCTTCGTATGAACAGAAATCTTATGACCGCACAAAAGCTGTGAATAATTTTTTATTGCTTGCATCAAACAAGCCGACACAAAGTGCGGTCAAAATAAATCAGGATGTATCGCTATACCTTTCTCTATTGCAAAAAGAGAAGAGTATTGAATTTCTAATTAATGCAGGAAGAAATATTTAGGTTCAGGTCGTAGACGGCAGTGTGAAGCTAAATGGCAGTACCGTTTCAACGGGTGACGGTATCGCGATTACAGACGAGTCTTTGCTTCAAATAACAGCACAAAAGGATTCCGAATTTCTACTTTTTGATTTAAACTAGCTGTCCGAATGAGAATGTGGGGGCATCTCCGGTGGCATTTGCGGATGTTTCCCTTTGTTCTTCTTAAACATTTTTTCCATCATCTCAACCGGGTTGATACCGAGTTTTGCAAATTTCTTAATCAAGAACGATGATTTCATAATCAGTTTCATAGATTTTATAAGATAAGTTTTCTTGAACTCATCTTTGACACTATAGAAGCCTGCCATTTTCGGCATATAGAATTTCCGATAACAATTTATGATTGCCAGATCAATATCACGGAGGGTCATATTGTCAGGTTTAATAATCGGTTCAATCAAATTATATTGACGGTAATCATAAATTTCAATTTTGTCTTTTACTTCTTTATAAAATTCAGAATACGGCCATGGTGTGATTGCCAAAAAATGAGCAAAATCAGGGTTCATAGCTTTGGCTTGTTCAAAAGTTCGTTCGATAGATTCTGCAGTCTCTTCTGCGAAGCCTAAGACAAATGATGTTTCCGAAAGCATGTCATGCTCGGAAATTAGTTCAATCGCCCGCCTGGAATCATCTACTGTGATTTCTTTATTTATCTTATCTAAAATTTCCTGATCGGTAGCCTCGGCACCAACATAGACATGCACGATTCCCGCTTTGCGGTATTTCCAAAGGAACGCTTCATCACGAACGATATCTTCGACTCTTGTTTCAATTAAAATATATATTTCCATCGGTGATGCGATAATCAAATCAAGCAGCTTTTCCCAACGGTCTTGTTCCAAAGTTGGGTATTCATCAGTGAAGAGAAAAACATTTATATCAAAAGTTTTGTAGAGATGTTCAAGCTCTGCTAAAATTGCTTCAGGTTTACGTCCTCGCCAAGTTGTGTTCCAGAACCGTTGTTGCGAACAGAATGTACAACCAAAGGTACATCCACGAGAGGTAGAGATAGCTCCCAAGCGGGAGTCATCGATGACATGGTATTTATAAATTGACCAGTCGAGTAATGAGAAATCAGTTTCAAGAGTATCCAAGTCTTCGACAAGTGCTCTTAACGGGTTCAGTTTTATCTGACCATCTTCTTTGAAAAACAGATTCGAAGTTTTATGTCGCAATTTTTTATCTTCAAAGTTTGAAAGAAAATTAAACAGAGGAAGTTCCCCTTCACCGGCAATAATATAATCAAGCGGAGAGTTCTCATCTTCAAATATTTCTTTATATGAAAATGTCGGGTGCACTCCACCCATGAGAGTTGTGCATTCTGGGTATATCTCTTTGGCAAATTCGCAGAGTTCTAGGGCGTCGAGATAAGTCGGTGTAATTGCAGTTGTTGCCATAACATCGAATGGATTTTCTTTGAAATGTTTTTTAATCTGCTTTGGCTTATGATGTAAAGACATGACATCATATACTTCAACATCCCAACCCGCTTTTTTTGCTTGAGCACCGAGGTAGACAAAACCAAGTGGCGGCCATGTCCCAGCGACTTCAACAACACCACAATGATAATGTGGCGTGACAAAGATTATTTTTCTTCTTCTTTTAGTTTCCATATTTTTTCTGATACTTTCTATGTCCTAAGATGCCAAAAATCGTTATCGCAAATAAAAAGATATGCTTTACTATAAGTGCCGTTATCTGCCCTTTACCAACTGCCGGGTGGTATTCAAAATCGAAGAAATAAATCGCTCTGAGTAGACCACCAAACATGACATAGGCAAAAGCCCAGTATGTTACTATTTTTAACTTATTAAAAACGTAACTAATTTTATCGTGTTTGCCTTGATTCTCGTCAAGGAATTGACCTAAAAAATAGACTACACAGATGTTTGATGCAAGTAATGCAACCGAGAGGTCATGGAAATAATTTGAAAGCATAAGAAAAACATTAAACATCTGTATCACCCATAAGTATGAATCGTGTTATAAATATAGCCAACACCCCAGAGAGCAAAAACAACAGTTGCCGCTGCAATAATTGTTAATTTGCAAAACAAGTTTTGGGATATTTTGAAAGTTATTTTTGTATGTATCACCAAGCCAAACAGAAGCCAACTGATCAGCGACCAAAGTTCAATCGGGTCCCATGCCCAGTAGCGTCCCCATGCAATATGCGCCCAGATTGCCCCGGAGACAATCATGACACCCCAGAGAATCAGACCAAAGATAAGAAAGTTTAGAATCATTTTCGACAGGTTTTTAAACTCAGGAACTTTAGGAGCAATCCGTTCATACGATTTTAATTTCTCTTCGCCTAATAAATAGAGAATTGAAAACGATGCCCCGATTAAAAACGACGATGCCCCTGCTGTTGCAAACGATGCGTGGATAAAGAGCCAGATATTTGTAAGAGCGGCAGAAAGCTCGGATGCTTCCGATGAAAGCGATGATGCCCAGCCCATCATAAGAAATGTTATAGTCGAAACAGGTAGAATAAGCAGGACAGTTTTTTTATTAAATTTCAAAAGCAGGATAAAAAATAGAAGGACAAACCAGATCGAAGTAATCATCGACTCAAAGAGCGTCACAAAGGGCGGGTGTCCGGTGAGTGTCCAACGCAGAATGCCAAAAGTTGAAAGAGTGGCAAATGCGGTCAGAAGAGAATAGTTAGCATATTTAAAAACATTCTCTTTTTTAAACATGAGTGCTAATAAGACAATAAAAAAAGTCATAGCCAAAAAGAGAGTCGTTGACCAAAAAAAGAGAGCTTCGGTTGCATTCATTTTTTATCAGTTCCTATCACACGCGGAATAAGTCCGATTGTCATTCCAATAAGTGCCAACCAAAAACTTGTAAAAATCAGAGTCAAAAACGGGCTTTTTACAACATTGATATAACACCAGTTTCTCAACCGTGGGATAACTACTTTATAATTCTGAAAGTAAGCTGTATCACCGGTTCGTACTGTATCTTCATACAACAATATATCATCTTTTTCAACTAATAACTTATAAAGGGTGGAGTCAATGGAGTTATTCTTCGGGAAAACTTCAATTGTTACCCTATGATTTGTATTCGGAATAATATAATAATCGAGATGTTTTGCCTGACCGGGATGTTCCTGTATAGCAATACGGATAAAACTTTTAAAAATTGCTGTGTTGCTGGAATCTATAAAAACAAGTTCTGGTGCGTATCCGAATTTTTGGTCAAAGTGAAATTCCAATCCTAAGTATGAAAAAGGAAAGTTTGTTGTTATAATCTTTTTTTGCTCCCGTGCGATTTGATTTTCTTTTACAGATCTTTCGCAGGCATTGGTGGGAGTGTTATTTAATTCATAGTCGGTAAGGAATTTAACATGTTTGATCTCAAACCGCTTATAAGAATCTTCAAAGAGGGGACCTTTGTAAATATGTGAATATATATGCTCATTGTCTACGACCGACTGTCCTTCTATAAGAGCTAAGGCTCCATCGAATTTGTAAAGATAATTTAATATGACGCCAACCATTATCAACACGAGTGAGAGATGAAATATTATTGAACCAATATGACGAGCCTTAATAAGCGTTTTGTCAGTTTTATAAATTATTTTAAACCGTTTAATATTACCGAATATAAGATTCAATGCCAGTAAACCTATAACGATAAAAAAGTATGGTGTCTCATAGATTTGGTCGAGTTTGAGTTTTTCAATAATGACATAATTGTCGCCAAGCAGTTCATGCCAGTCGATAATTTGATTTTCTGCTAATTCCTTTTGTGGAATAATTGCAGAAATAACAATCAGAGATAAAAGTAGTCCAATTAAGAAAAATGCTAATCTTGTAGAAGCGAGATTAATTTTCATTTGATTCTAATTAATATCCTGTACCGGAGTGAGTTTTACAGACTTCAGACCAACATTGTTTGTTCGTAAAATCAACATTTGCTAGCATACCATTCACAAAAGCATCAACAGGTTGTCCAGTACCGGCTGAACCATCTTCATCATTAAAATTCCAAACCTTGTTTTGTCCGTGGACAAAGATTTTGTAATCAGGATTACCGCCATTCCAAAAAGTTGTAGTAACACCCAAACCTGCTGTACTTGCATAGTCCCACATGTGGCATGCAAAACAACCCTGGGCAAGTTGGTGAGCACCTTTAGTAGCAGGATGTTGATCATAACGGCTGGCAGCCGCAGAACCATCCCAATAAGTAGAAGGTCGATGGCATACATTACATAGAGGTGTTCCAACAGCATCATCGGATACGATCGTTGCTACCAGAAGGTGGTCGGCATTGGAGCCATGTGGACCTTCAGGGTCGGTAGCTACATCAGACCGATGGCAGTCAGAACAATATGTTGAACCACTTGAACCCCAAGGTTCAAACATTGTTGTAGTATTACAGAACGGATTCTGATTTGCGATTGTTATGCCATGTGTTGATGGATAGTTCGGGTTAATCTCTTCAGCAATATTACGGGAACCAGTCGGAAGAGTTGTATAGTCAGAGTGGCATTTGAGGCATATCTGATATTCGTTTTGAGCAGGCTCAACTTTATTATATCCTGCAGGTGCAGCAAAAACATTGGCATTATCTGATGGTGATGGTGCTGCTGGCCACGATGTAGGCTCAACTCCCCATACACCCTTAAGAGCGTTTGAAACAAGCTGTGATGAGCCGTCATGAGTTCCCTGGACAGCTTCATGAACTACATGGCAATCGGCACATTCAGCATGGCGGTTACCGTCTGCTAAATCAGCGGCTGATTCATTATAAGAATTATGCAGACCCGAATTAGTTATTGGGTGCGCATTGGTACGGTTAAAGGCATCTTCAATTCTCAGAGCCGCAGCACTCATCGCTTTCACACCATAGTAGTCCTGACTGCTTCCGGCATTTGGATTTGATGTTGTCGAGTGACATTGATAACACATTTTTTCTTCAAGCGGATCAGTTGGAGATACTATGCCAAGCGGAGACAAGAATTTACTAAAGTCTGAATTATGCATGCCAAATGGGTTGGCAGGGTCTTGATAGCTTTGTGCAAAATTATCTGTATGACATTTTATGCAATTACCATTCATTGTCGAACCGTCAGTTGTGAATGAAGTCGGAACAGAATAGTTATGACTTGAAGTAGCTCCATCAAAACTTGTTTTATTAATGACTAAAGTTTCTGTAGTACCATCGGGATGTATATATCCTTTTGTCTGAACAGATGTATGACAAGAAAGACAGATGCCACCATCGCCGGTTGCCGAATAATCCGAATTAGATAAGCTGGTAGAATTTCCCTGTGTCGGAGTAATATTTACTGATGCTCGTAAGTTACTTCCACGATTACCAAATCCTGTATTTAAATCAGGTCTGAAAATATCATGGTCAACATGACACATCAGACACGTTTTTGATGAAATAGTATAGTCAGGGTCGGAGCTGGTTAACATGTGATGATAGGTCGAAGTTGATGAACTCATCGGGTCAAAAAATGATGCATGACATGAACAGGATGAGCCACCGGATGATTCACCACCTCCAGAAACAGCAAATCCTTCGGAGTGCGGATGACAAGAAATACAACTGGTTGCATTATTATGACCTTGCGATGTATGGGTATCATCATTGTTATGATGAGTTGTCGATGTATGACAGACTTCACAAACACCTGTATGGGTGCCATCGGTATCATCGGCCATTGCTCCTGAAGTTCCATCACCAACTACCGGGTCAGGATCGTTGTATGGGTCACCGGTACCTATTGTTTTAAATAGAACAGGTCGGTCTCCTGAGCTAGGAGTTGAGATTGTTTCACGTATCATATAAATATTTGTTGTATTGTGTGCTGTGTGACAGACTAAACAATTTTGCCCTGAATGATCCAAAACATTATGACAAGCCGAAGCAGATCCACCACAGTTGTCAGAATCATGAGTTCTCCGCAGAAGTCTTCCATCGCCTGCTATTGCTGACGATGTAACTGTTAACTCATCGGAGTTGTTTGTGAAATCGTCGAGAGCTGAAGCAGTAAAATTATCTTCGACGTAAAAATATAAATCGTACACGCCCGTATTTTGTATTTCAGGCGGATCCCATAATACAGATGCCCGGTAAGTTGAACCTGAGACATGGCTGATTCTAACACCTTGTTCGGTATGTTTCGCAGCGTTGGCTAAAATAATTTCAGTTGAATTATCAGGCTCTTGTAATTTTATAGTGACTGTAAACGCACCTGCCCCAGGGAAATCATCATCGGAAAATTCTGCTGATACAGTTGTAAACTCAGAACCAATTCTGTTAACAGAAATCGGTGAAACAGCAGTAGCACCTGCTATGACAGTTGGTATACTATTGGAAATGGCATCATATATTTCTAGTTCGTCGGTGTTGTTTGCGTAATCATCAGTCGATGTCAGGCTTCCGTCAGAGATAGAAATAAATATATCATAAAATCCGAGGGTCTGAGCATCGGGTGGGTCCCATGACGTCTCAACTCTGTAGATACCGGAACCTTCATCAGTTATTGTTATACCTTGGGTACCATTGGTTGCGTTAGTTGCTAAAATAATTTCAGTAGAATTATCAGGTTCGCGTAACCTGATATTGACTATAAAAGCATTCACGCCCGGAAGGTCAGCATCTAAAAATTGAGAACCGATAGTAGTAGGGTTCAGACCTATTCGTTCAACTCCTGCCGGAGTTGCATACGATGCATCCGATGCGATAATAGGTGCCGAGTTTTCACCACCATTTGATATAAGAAGTTCGTCCGAGTTGTCATCAAAGAAATCAGTGTCCGATGCGGAACCATCTGAAATAATCACTGATAGATCGTAGTACCCAACTGTGATATTATCAGCAGGGTCCCATGAATAACTTGCCGTAAAAGATCCTCCGCCGTTGTCTATTATGGTCAGTCCGTTTTGTCCATGAGCGGAACTTTCTAAAAGTGGAATTACAGATTCATTAAATGGCGCCCGTACTGTTAAAGTGATAAGAAAACTTGTTACTGCAGGGATGTCTGAATCGGAAAACGGAATTGTAAATGCAGTACTGATTGCTCCCGCCCTATCAATTGATGGGGGAGAAACAGAAATTGCCGATGCTGTGATAATCGGTGCTTCGTTGGCTATTATTTCAATTATCTCGAGTTCATCTATGTTACTTGTAAAATCATCTATAACAGATGCTGTGCCATCAAAAGCTTCAAAATATAAATCATACAATCCAAGGGTCTGCCCATCTAATGGATTGTAAGAATAAGATGCAGTGTAAGAACCGGAACCATTGTCGACTACGGTCAACCCACCATTGCCATGCGTGAGATTATTTACGAGAATAAGTTCAGTTGAATTATTAGGTTCTCTAGTTTTGAAAGTGATATTAAAACTATTTATCGATGGTTGGTCAATGTCTGTAAATGTTGCCGAGATGATAGTCGAGTTGGCATCAATTCTGTTCACAGGTGAAATAGAGACAGCAGTCGTAGAATTTGTCAACGTAGGTGCATCATTTTGTGCGGTGACTGTGAAAGTCGCAGGGTCTTCAGACCATAACGCTCCCGGGTCGGTGGCACGGAATGTAATAGTTTCGGCACCATTCCAGTCTGCGTTTGGTGTTGTGATAGTTGCGATTCTATTTGTAATATCAACGAGAAGTTCTGTGTTGCCTGTGTATGTCCATGTCATTTCAGCGTCAGCATTATCAGGGTCGGAGACAAAATTATCAAGTGTGATAGTTGTAAAAGAAGCACCTTCGGCGATTGTCTGATTTGGAATGTCAGTTACGACAGGTGGATCGTTTTGTGCTGTGACGGTGAATGTCGCAGGGTCGTCAGACCATAACGCTCCCGGGTCAGTGGCACGGAATGTAATCGTTTCGGCACCTGTCCATGAACCATTCGGTGTTGTGATAGTGGCGATTCGATTAGTAATGTCAACTATCAGTTCTGTGTTTCCAGAAAATGTCCAAGTCATGTCGGAATCAATATTGTCAACATCGGAAACAAAATTGTCGAGAGTTATTGTTGTAAAAGAGTTCCCCTCAGAAATAGTTTGGTTCGGAATATCAGTTACAACAGGTGGATCGTTTTGTGCTGTGACGGTGAATGTAGCAGGGTCATCAGACCATAGTGTTCCCGGGTCGGTAGCTCGGAATGTAAT